>NZ_RYYB01000020.1:0-494 GCF_004378925.1 Campylobacter sp. CH186
ATATCGGTGCTGGTGCTGGTATTTTACAAAAAGAAAATTATGGAAGATTATCTTTGGTTAAAAATGATGGTAGAGATATCAACATAAGTGGAACCAATCTTAGTGCCATAGGTATGGGTGCAACTGATATCATTTCTCAAAACTCAGTATCTTTAAGAGAATCTAAAGGGCAAATTGATGCTAATACAGCTGATGCTATGGGCTTTAATGCTTATGGTGGTGGTGGAAAACAAATTATAGTTGGAGCAAGTTCTATTGATGCTTATATGAATACTAATGGAAATGGTTTTTCTAAAGGTTCTGGTTTTTCAGTGGGATCTGGTAAAAATATGTCAAAGATGTTAGAGGCATCAATTGTTACTATTTCATCAATGACCACAGCAGATGCGATAAGTCTTTATAATGTTTCTACAGGTTCCGGTTTTTCTAGTGGTTCTGGACAATCTCAATTTGCCACTTTAAAAATTTCAGCAGATAATAAAGCAGGAGCTACT
>NZ_RYYB01000021.1:0-489 GCF_004378925.1 Campylobacter sp. CH186
AGGTATAGGAACAAGCAAAGTAGGTGGAGCAGAATTTGGAAAATTTGCTAAACTCAATGTCAATCTTAACAATGCTTATTTCTTTAATGATACCTTTACTCATCTTTTTAGTTTAAATTATCAACAAGTTATCAATGGATCTACATTAGATAGTAGTGAAACCATATCTTTAGGAGGTCCTTATGGAGTAAGGGCTTACAATAATGGAGATGGAGAAGGAGATAATGCTGTAGTGGCTAGCTTTGGACTTAGAATGGCTACTCCTTTAAAAGATTTTTATATCACTCCTTTTTATGATATAGGTTATTCTTGGTATGAGAATGATTCTTATACAAACTATATGGATGCTTATGGTTTACAACTGCTTTATAATAAAACAGGGAATTTTTATGTTAAGCTTGATTTAGCTAGAGCTTTAAAGAAGTATAAACTAGATGATGATTATAGTTCTAAAGCTTATGTGAGCTTTGGGAAGTATTTTTGAGTTTT
>NZ_RYYB01000022.1:0-377 GCF_004378925.1 Campylobacter sp. CH186
GCTTGTTTATATTTTAGAGTATAAATAGAGTTTTTAAATTCACTTGATATATCATAATTAGGAGAACTTGTCTTGCTACTTATACTAAAATTAGTGTTATTGCTAGTATTTGTTGTATTAGTAGAATTTAATACTTCACTTCTTGCTAGAGTTTGTGAATTTGCATTTTGAATTTCATTTAACTTACTAGCATTTTGTTTTAAAAAAGCATTAGCAAAAACTTATTTTGGAATTTTCTTTACTTTCTTTATTAGCTTTTGCTTGTGAAAGTATAGAATTACAATTTGAGTTATCATTGATGCTAAAGATACTCATATTAATTCCTTGATTTAGATTTTTTTGCCTTCAACCTAAATATATTAAAATAATATAAGCAA
>NZ_RYYB01000023.1:0-286 GCF_004378925.1 Campylobacter sp. CH186
GTGTTATGAGAGATTAAAAGAAGGTAAAAATCCAATTTGCGTGGACTCTTGTCCTCTTAGAGCATTAAAAGCAGGAGATATAACAAAACTGAGAGAAGAACATGGAAATTTAGCCTCTATCACACCTTTACATGACGCTTCTATCACGCATCCAAATTTATGTTTAGTGCCTGATAAACATAGTTTGCCTTCAGGTAATAAAAGTGCTATTTTTCATCTACCTCAAAACTACCAAGGAGTTAAAATTGACATCATTTAATCACATTTTAAGCGAAATGTCTTTGGT
>NZ_RYYB01000024.1:0-273 GCF_004378925.1 Campylobacter sp. CH186
TCATGACGGTGAAAAATGAAATATTTAGCGCCCCACCTTATCCAAACTGGACGGCGGTGGGTGTTACATGGCTGGCAGGCTTTGATTTTGAAATTAAAGTGATAGCGCGCATCCCTGAGCAGTAAGCAATAGTGTTAGCCGTTCGTTTTCACACTCCGTCCTATAAGTCGGATGAATGGAATAAAATGCATATCTGATTGCGTGAAAGTGAAAAAGAAAAAAGCAGGAAATGTCTGCAATTATTGATACCGAACGACAGTTCCCCTACAGAAT
>NZ_RYYB01000025.1:0-273 GCF_004378925.1 Campylobacter sp. CH186
TCATATAATAGACAGTATGCCTTTGGAAATTTGTAAAATGTCAAGAAAAAACAGATTAAAAATCTGCAGAGAAGAATTTATTACTTCCCCCAATGAAGGTTTCTGTGCTTCGCAACAAACCCGGTATTTTGGATATAAGCTCCATGCGGTATGCACAATACAGGGTGTTTTCAGAAGTTTCGATTTAAGTAAAGCATCCGTTCATGATATTCATTATCTGAATGATGTTAAAAATCAGTTTAAAGAGGTTACGATCATTGGAGATAAAGGATA
>NZ_RYYB01000026.1:0-257 GCF_004378925.1 Campylobacter sp. CH186
GTTCCTGTTTTAGCAGCAACTTTTACTTCTAAATTGCGCAAATAATGATAAGAAGTACCTCCTTGCTCATTAGCAACCGCATACATCGCATCTCTTATATAGGGGAGTTGACTTTTTTCAAAAAGGGTGAAAATTTCATTACTATCTTGCGCTTTATCTTCTGTGATAGTATTGTTATTTTCTACACTTTTTAGAAAGTGAGGTACAACTTCAGCACCTTTTGCAATTTGAGCTGTATATCTAGCAATCTGCATAGG
>NZ_RYYB01000027.1:0-256 GCF_004378925.1 Campylobacter sp. CH186
TTAGCAATATTTTTTGAAAGGTGTAAAATGAAAAATGAATTGGATGTTTTTAAAAAGCACTTGGGTGAAATACAAGGCGTAAGTGAGTTTAAAGCTACACAAATTTGCTCACAAATAAATGATGCAAATGATTTTATCGGTGCTCTGCAAATACTTGATTTAACGCTTAAAAAAATTGAAAAAAGTATCACAGAAAGACTTGATGAACAAAACGATGATTTACAGAAAAGAACCTTAGATGCAACAAGTTCTCAAC
>NZ_RYYB01000028.1:0-253 GCF_004378925.1 Campylobacter sp. CH186
GCACCCATTCCATGTCGCCCTGGTAGCGCTGGAAGGCGCGGTCATGCGGGTTGTAGACCGTGATGCGGTTGCGCCCGCTTTCCTTGGCGTGCTTGCAGGCGCTTTCGGCCATGCCCAGCAGGCTGGCCGGGTCGCAGCTTTGCTGCGGATCGATGTGCACCACGCCAATGCTGACGCCGGTGTGCAGGTTGTGCTGGCGCCACTGCACGTTGAGATTGTGGATGGACTGGCGCAAGCGCTCGGCAGACTGCAT
>NZ_RYYB01000029.1:0-244 GCF_004378925.1 Campylobacter sp. CH186
GGGCACGCCGTGCGCGCTCATCACATTCACGCTTCGGTCAAACGTAGGCGGAATAACCGGACAGCGCCAACAGTCATGGTGTCGGTGTGAATGCTTCAGCCGCCCGGCGAAACCGCCGTCGCGGCCGCTAAGCCAAGCGGGAGAAGGACGATGTTGGTGGCGAAGTATGTCGCGGCGGGCCTGGTCGCGCTCGCCATGCTGACGGGGTCGGCGGCCGGCGCGTCCCCGGCGTCGGGGTTCTATC
>NZ_RYYB01000002.1:0-189695 GCF_004378925.1 Campylobacter sp. CH186
AATCAGCTATTATTTCTAGCACAGTAAGTGATATAGCTAATAATATCTTAGAAGATGTTAAGAAGAAGAGGTTTTAACCTTAGATAACTAGCTAAAAAGCTAGTTATCTCTAAATTTACTTATTGATTTAAAATTTGATTTTTACTCTTGCATAAATTCTGCCAATTTGAAACACCTTTGATTTCAAGACATTGTTTTAAACTTTCTTTTTCAGCTTGTATATTTTGCATTCTTTCATAAGTTAAAGCTTGGATATATAAAGCTCTTGCTCTATCTTCATCTGAAAGTTTTAATTTAAGCAAATCTGTTAAAACAGCTAAACTTTCTTCATTTTTATTGATTTTAGCCAAAGTATCAAGATACATAAATTCTAAATTAGGACTAAAAAGATTTATACCTTTAAAATTTTGATAGTCAATAGCCTTAGGTGCGTAAGTTAAAATGGTTGTTTGCATATTATGATCATTAGCATAAGAAAGTAAAGCATCATAGGCTTCTACTATACTAAAATTCATTGGAAAACTTTCTAAAATTTGCAAAATTTTAATGGCTTGATTGTAGTCATTTAAACGCAATAAAGATAAAAATTGTAAATAATAAGCCTTAAAATTCTCATCGTCGCTTTTTAAAATTCTAGAATTAGCTATATCTTTAGAAATTTTGATAACCTGAGGATATTGTTTATTGTCAAAAAGAATAGATGCTTTTTGAAGACCATAAAATATAGAATCTTCATTATAATTTTTATCTATATAATCAAGCGCTTGTTCAACATTAGAAGTTCTAATAAGACAAGCTAACATTTGTTTTTTATTCTCAATTTTCTGACCTATATCATAAGCACTAAAACGCATAAAAATATTTGCAGCATTGATACAATTATCAGCTTTTATCGCATTTTTTAAATCATTAATGGCTGCTTTCTCTAAAAATTGAGTGGCATTTGGAATTTTTTTACTTTCTATAAGATCTTTATAAGCTAAAATCGCACTAAAATTTCCCTCTTTATAATAAAGTGCAACATCTTCATCTAAAGCTTTATTTGCAATATTCTCATCTTTATTTGCATATTGCTTCATTAAATCTGTATAACGTTGATGCAAAAAACTTGCATTATTATCGCCTAAAGCAAAAAATACCTCGTCACTTGCTTTTTTAATTTCATCTAAATACTTACCATCTAAATAATCATCCATATATAAATCAAGGTATTTTTTAGCATCACTAGGTCTGTTAGTATGCGATAAAACCAAGGCTAAGTCTTTTAAAGTTTCTTCATAACTCGGATCAAGTTTTGACATTTTAGCAAAGGCATCTTCATAAATACTTGCACTTATATCAAATTGTCCTTTTTGATTAAATAATTTAGCAAGCTCTAAAGATCTTGGAATATCTTTTCCAAAATATTCAGGATTGGCTTTTAAAATGGTATTAATATATTCTATAGCTTTATTTACCTGCTCATTTGAAAGCAAATTCTTTGCCAAACTCATAGCTGCCCTTGCAGCTAAATCTAAATTTTTTGTATTAAAATAAGTATTTTCATAAATATTTACAGCTTTTTCTTTTTCATTTAAATTATAAATATAGTCTGCATAATCAAGCCTAGATAACTGAGTAAAATAATTATTGGGTTGTTCATTATCCAAAATCGACATTGTATACTCTACATCAGCACGCTGAGCTAAAGCGATATAAGTTCTTAACATTATATGTAAAACTTCTGAAAAATTTTTATCACTTGTAAAAGTACGCGTCCAATTTTTAGCATCATCAATCATCTTTTCTAAAATTTGTTGATCACGCATACTTGGATCTTGGGTGTAAAGTTTATTTTGAGCTCTTAATTTATATAGTATAAATTCACTAGTAAAAATACTGCCACGATATCTATTGATAGCATTTTGTGCATCAATCACCACTTGATTGTAATTAGCCTTATCATATTCTTTTTTAATGCGTAAATAAGTATTGATATCTGCACTTTGAGGGATGACAACAGGATCAGAATTTAAATCCAAAGCTCCAACATAAGGCAAGCTCTCATGTGGAAAATTGATATTAAAATCAAGTCCATCATAGTCTTTAACGCGTGCTAGTTCTGGTGTAAAAATAAAAGTAAAAGCTTTGCTTTTATACGAACTTGATGAACTAAGTTCTTTATCTATATAAATATTTTGAGAAGTGTCAAACATTCTTGCTTGTATTTTTGGCAAAATGATCATTTTAATTTTTTGAGCTTCTTGTATAAATTTTAAATCAAAAGCAGAAAAACTCTGATCTTTTAATTTATTATCAACCATACCTGCAATATCACATTCAAAATGAACTTTTGCTTCGGTAATAAATTTTTGACATGTAAATTCTAAATCATTACTCGCATGTAAAACTGCAAAAGCTTGATTATTTTCACGACCCGTGTTTAAAACAAGCTCAAAAGCAAAAGCATTTAAAAAACTTAATAAAATTAAAAATAATATTCTCATAAAATAATTATAGCAAAACTCTTATAACATTAACAATATAGCAAAAGTGCTTACACAAACACAAAAAGCTAAAATAAAATTTTGTATAAAACTAAACTTAATACTATGAACCCTATCATTTCTCATAAATAAAGCATGAATTAAAATTTTTAAATACGCATAAAGCATAATAACAGAAGATAAAGCCACAAAAAGCGCCAAATACCAATATCCATTTAAAATTGCTGTATTTAAAATCATAAATTTACCCCAAAATACTCCAAAAGGCGGGATACCTGCTAAAGAAAGCACACTAATGCTCAAACAAAAAGCAATTAAAGGTTTTTTAACCAAAAGCCCATTTAAACTCTCATAAGAATTATTCTCATAATTGCTTAAAATCATAAATACAGCATAATTTGCAAAAGCAAATAAAGTCCAATATCCAAAAATAGCAAGCAAAATTCCATCAAAATTTTGTTCTTTTAATAAAGGAATGCAAGCTACCAAAACCAAAGAAGAATGTACTACAGAACTATAAGCGAACATTTTTTTGATATTGTTTTGACTTAGAGCCGCAAAAGCGCCTATAAACATAGAAAAAATCGCTAGAACTATTATGATATATTCAAAACCTGTATTATTTAAAAAATCAAACAAACGAATAACCACAACCAACATGGCAACTTTTGGCACAACTGAAATAAAAGCAACCAAATTTGTATGTGCTGCATAATACACATCTTTAAGCCAAAAATGAAAAGGCGCCAAAGAAAGCTTGATTGCACAAAGAACAAAAATCATCACTCCAGCACCCAAAAGCATGGGATCTTTTTGAAACTCATTTTTTAACGCTAAATTAGCAGATAAATCTAAAGTTCCTGTTTTTAAATAAATAAAAGCTACAGCCATAACAAAAAACCCAGCTCCTACAGCCGCTACACTAAAGTATTTTATCGCACTTGAAATAGCATTATCACTTCCACGCATTGCTATTAAAGTATAAAGTGCCAAAGAAGAACTTTCAAGTCCTATAAAAATAAGTACTAAATTTGAGCTTGAAACCATCAACAGCAAAGATGCAATCATAAATAAAAATAAAGCATAAAATTCACCTTGATTTTCTTCTTTTTGCATAAAAAGATATAAAAATGAAAAACACAAAATCACCAAAGAAGCATAAAATGAAACAATATCATTATTTAAAGTGGCCAAAAAAGCTTTTGCTTCTAAACCTTGAGCATTTGCATTATTCAAAATCAAAAAAACACTTACAATTAAAGATAAAGAACTTATACCGATATAAAACGATCGATGAAATTTCCAAAAACCAGAGCAAAGCAAAAGAACTATTGCAGTTATAATTAAAAATAAAAATGGATAAGATAAGCTTATATTTAAAAGTTCTAAATTTAAAAAATTATTTAACATTTGCCTCTCCTATTTTGGATAAAAAATCTAAAGTATTTTGCTCAACAGCTCTAATATTCATTATTTTTATAAGATTATCCACATCTTTTTGTATCGGCTTTAAAAGTATATTTGGCATAAGCCCTAGTCCAAAAATCATTACTACAATACACACAAGAGCTACTATTTCTCTAAAACGTAAAGAAAAACTCTCTATAAAGCTTTGTTTTTGTATGAAAAATATTTTTCTAAATACTGCGAACATATAAATCGCTCCTAAAATAATCACCAAACCTGCCAACAAAGCATAAAGCAAATTAATCTTTGCTATACCTAAAAGAATTAAAAACTCTCCCACAAAAGAAACAGTTAAAGGCAAAGAAACGCTTGCGAGTAAAATTAACATAAAGAAAATTGAAAATAAAGGTGCTTTTTTAGCCAAAGAATGATAAAAAGAAATATCATAAGTATGATATCTTTGATATAAAAGTTCAACCATTAAAAATAAAGCTCCCGTTACAATACCATGTGCAAACATATAAAAAACCGCACCGCTAATACCCAAAGCATTTAAAGAAAAAATTCCCAAAATCATCACACCAAGATGTGAAATAGAACTATAAGCAATCAATTCTTTAATATTTTCTGCCCTATAAGCAATTAAAGCATTATAAACGATACTCACTATACATAAAGCTACAATTAAAGGCATAAAATACACACTCGCATCTGGAAAAAGCGGTAAACAAAAAAGCAAAAATCCAAAAGGAGCCATTTTAAAAACTACAAGCATTACAGAAACAAGAACAGGCGAATTTGCATAAACCTTAGGTGCCCAAGTATGAAGTGGAAATAAAGGAGCTTTGATAGCAAAAGCGATAAAAAATGCTCCAAAAAGTAAAAGTTGCTCTATAAAATTTACCGCCGAGGCATTATTTTTCCAAATTTCTAAGTCAAAAGTGAAGATGTTTAAAAGTTGATAATTTAAATAAGCTTGATAAATCAATGCCACAAGCATTAAAATTGAACCCGCAAAAGCATAGATAAAAAATTTCACCCCTGCTCTAAAATCTTTACCATAAACTCCCATAATATAAAGCAAAGGCAAAAGAGAAAATTCCCAAAAAACATAAAATAACAAACCATCTTTTGCACTAAAAAGTCCCATAATAGCAAATTCTAAAAAGAATATACAAGATACAAGTGCTTTTTGTTCCAGCTTTAAAAATAAAAAGCTTAAAAATATCATCAAAGAACTTAAAAGCATCAATATAAGTGCGATACTGTCTACTCCTACGTGAAAGCTAAAAAATTTCAAAATTTTAAAAGAGAGATTATAATCAAAGCTTACCCCTTGTAAAAAATCCGCAAAAATATCCAAATTTAAAGCCAAAATCATAAAACTTACAACAACGCTAAAAACCTTAACACCCCCACGATTTAAAAGCAAAACCACAAAAGCAGAAATTAAAGGAAAAAATATCAAATAATTTAGCATTTTACACCATCCATACCAAAATCAACAAAATCACAAAAGCTGCCACCAAAAATCTAAGCATTAAGTTTAAGCTATTTGGCATAATCATTTTTTGTGAAATATTTTGAGAATACAAAGCAATTTTTTCAACTATTCTATCAAAAATATAAAGATCACAATGCTTTAAAATCGCACATAAACTTTCATATTTTGAAACGATAAATTGATGATAGAATTGAGGAATAAAATAATCATTACTTAAAAGTTTGTGAATTTTATTTTCTTCAATACTTTCTTTAAACCAAGAATTTTTATAAGCAAAAATAGCCAAAATTACACCCAAAATAGCTGCTACACTCGCACAAATCATTACAATTTGATTTTGTGCATCAATAAAAACTAATTTTGTGCTTAAATATTCAAAAAAACTATGTTCAAAAAATCCTGCAATAATAGCTAAAACCATCAAAGGACTCATAGCCAAAAGTGCGATTTTGCTTGCTTCATGTGGATGTTCATTGTGTCTTACAGGGGTAAAAAATACCAACATTAAAAGTCTAAAGCTATAAAATGCTGTTAAAAAAGCTGCGATTAAGAGCACTAAAAAAATACCATGGTGAAAAGAAATAAAAGAATATCCTAAAATCAAATCTTTAGAGAAAAATCCTGCAAAAGGATAAATTCCTGCTAAAGCTAAAGATCCTATACACATCAAAATAGCTGTAAATTTTAAAGGTTTAAAAAGTCCACCCATTTTTTTAATGTCTAATTTATCATTCATAGCATGCATTACATTTCCAGCACCTAAAAAAAGTAAAGATTTAAAAAAAGCATGTGTAGCTAAGTGAAATAAAGCTATACCATAAGCCCCAAGTCCTGCAGCCACAAACATATATCCAAGTTGCGATAAGGTAGAATAAGCAATAATGCGTTTTAAATCCCTAGCCACCAAAGCCATAGAGGCTGCAAAAATCGCTACAAAAGCTCCAAGTAAGGCAATAATATAAGAAACCTCAGGAACTAAATCATAAAGCGTGCTCGCACGAATTACCAAATAAACCCCCGCTGTTACCATGGTTGCTGCATGGATTAATGCAGAAACAGGAGTTGGCCCTGCCATAGCATCAGCAAGCCAAGTGTGAAAAGGAAATTGTGCAGATTTTCCCATAGCCCCTATAAATAAACAAGTTGCGATTAAGATCAAAGCGTTGTGATCTAGGCTTTGTGCCATGGAAAAAACTTCATCATATTTTAAAGTTCCTGCTTGTAAATAAAGCCAAAAAATTCCCAAAAGCATACCCAAATCCGCAATACGATTCATAATAAAAGCTTCATTAGCCGCAAAAGAATAAGTATCATTTTTATACCAAAAACCTATGAGCAACCAAGAGCAAAGTCCAACACCTTCCCAACCTACAAAAAGTCCTAAAAAATTATCACTCATGACTAAAAAAAGCATAGAAAAGACAAAAAGCCCCAAATAAGCAAAAAATTTATTAAAACCTTCATCATGAGCCATATAAAAAATACTATAAAAATGCACACAAGTAGCTACAATACCTACAACACTCATCATAGTAAGCGAAATGGCATCTATATCAAAGCCAAAATTTACTCCAGCAAACCATTCAAACAAACTCACATTAAAAGCTTCATTGCAAAAAAGCAAATACAAAGAACAAAAAGCACTTAAAGCTACTAAAAGTGAACAAATTATCCCTACAAATTGTTTTTTCTCACTCAAAGCAAAACAGCTTGCAAACAAAAAAGCTACAAAAGGACTAAAAAGAGAAATCAAAGCTAAATTTTGCATACTAAGCCTCCACTTCTTTTAAGCTTTTTAATTCCAAAGTGCCTTTTCTTCTATACCAAAGCACACACAAAGCTACGCCAACAGCTACTTCACAAGCGGCTACACCCATGATAAAAAGCACAAAAACCTGTCCATTTAAATCATTGTGCATTTTAGAAGCTGCTACTAAGGCTAAATTAGCACTATTTAATAAAATTTCACTCGAAATAAAAAGCATAATGAGATTTTGTCTTTTTAAAATCCCTACAAGCCCTATGACAAACATTAAAATAGCAACGAAAAAATACTTTTCTATCATTGTTTTTCCTTTGTAAGCTCTTTATGAGTAAGAGTGATAGCACAAACTAAAGCGATCAAAAGCAAAATAGCTATAAACTCAAAAGCTAAAAGATATTTTGAAAAAATCGCTAAAGCCAGTTGTTTATTGAAATCAAACAAAGCAGGATCATTTAAAGGTAAATCCGTGCTGATATTTTGGTATTTAAAACCTATAAGCATGGCCAAAAGTAAAATTGCACTTAAAACCACCAAAGTAAAAAAACTTTTTTTAGCTTTAAGTTGTTCTTTAAATTCTTTAGAAGCATCAAAAAACATCATCGCAAAACTATAAAGTCCAAGCACAGCTCCACTATAAACAATAATTTGTATCACGCCTAAAAACTCTGCATCAAGTAAAAAATAAAATCCCGATAAAAACACCATTCCGCCCGCTAAAGCCGAAAGAGAATAAAGCATATTTTTACTTAAAACCGCAATGCCAAAAAAGCCTAAAACCACTACACTAAAAAATACAAAAGCCAAATTTTCTATCATTTATTTTCTCCTTGCTCTTGTGTATTTTGATTTTCTAAGGCTCTTTCAATCATCACATCGTAATAATTTGGTGTTTTTACCACCAGTAAATCAGCATCTTTTCTAAGGCTTCCTGCTCCTTCAAATTCAACTTGATTTTTAAGCTTATCAATAGGAGTTAAAAAATCTTGCTTGTAACCAAAATAAGACCTTTGCTCGGCCGCATTTTCATACTCTGTGCCATGTACTATAGCAAGTTCAGGACAAACCTCAGCACAAAAACCACAATAAATACAACGCCCTAAATTAATACTATAATTTCCTACTTTTTTACGCCCATTTTCATCTAAAGAAGTTTCCATTCTGATACAATTACTAATGCAAATTTTTTCGCAAAGCCCACAACCTATACATCTTTCATTTTCGCTTTCTATAAAACGCATCAAACGATGAACAGCACGGTAACGATTATCAAGCTTTACCTTTTCAAAAGGATATTTAATCGTAGCGCTATTATTTCTCTTAAGTAATTCTCTCATCATCACAAAAAGTCCTACAAAAAGCTCTAGTTTAACGCTTCTACGCAAAGCTTGTGAAATTTTTTCCCAAGTACTAACAGGAGTTTTTCTTTTCTCATCTACTAAATAATAATTTTTCATATCAAACTCCTATAAAAGAACTGCCAAAGCAGTGATTAAAAGGTTTAAAACCGCTAAAGGGATTAAGATTAAATAGCACATTTTCATCACTTGATCTGGACGCAATTGCGGAAAAGCAGCTCTTGCCCAAAAATACCAAAAGAAAATAAAACTTGATTTTACTATCATCATAATCCAACCAGGAATAATCCAAAAGCTATTAAAACCCCCTAAAAACAAAAGAGTTACCAAAATAGCTCCAGCTATCATAGAAGCATATTCACCTATGAAAAACATACCCCATCTTAAACCCGAATACTCCGTTCCATAACCCGCTACAATTTCAGCATCATTTTCCGTCAAACAAAGCGGAGTTCTATTAGTCTCTATAAATAAAGCAATTATAAAAAGCACAAAAGCCAAGGGCTGTTTAAAAATAAGCCAAGAAAAAAATCCATCGCTTTGATAATTGTTAATATCCACCAAAGAAAAAGAACCTACAAGCATTACAATAGCAATCAAAGCTAAAGCTCCTACGCTTTCATAGGAAATAATTGCTACAAGCCCTCTTGCAGCCCCTAAAATCGACCATTTATTATTACTTGCAAGTCCACCCAAAAACACCGCATAAAAGCAAAGTCCTGAAGTACCAATGACAAAAAGCAAAGCTACATTAATATCTGCCACTATAGGCTGAATCACCCTTCCAAATAAAGTAAATTCAGGTAGCATAGGAATAGTTGCTAAAGAAACAAAAGCACAAATAGCAGAAATTAAAGGTGCTATAGCAAAAATAAATTTTTGCGAATTTGAAGGGATTATATCTTCTTTAGTAAAAAGTTTTATCATATCAGCTACAAGTTGAATAAGCCCAAAAGGCCCTACCATATCAGGCCCTATACGTCTTTGAAAATAAGCTAAAACCTTTCTTTCAGCATAAGTTGCAAGACCTGCTAAACTCGCAAATATTGCAATGATAATAATACATTTAATTAAAGCCTCTAAAGCAAAAAAAGCAAAATCACTCATGGTTTGCTCCTAATTTTTCTAAATTCGCCACAACAAATCTTTCATCAAAAAAGCTTAGCGTATCAAGTTTTTCATCGAAATACGGCAAGAAAGCTCCATTTTTTATATCCTTATCCACACGCACGCTAAGGCTTAATTCTTTATCTTTTATTTTAAGTTTTACAAGATCTTTATCTTTTAAATTTTTCTCTTTAGCTAAATTTTCACTTACACCTAAAAAAATCACCTCATTAATCGCACTAGCACGATTTGAAAATCTACCAAATTGATAGCTAGGATTAGCACTATAAAGCAAAATTTCATCTTCTTTTGGGTTTAAATTTTCAAAATTTGGAGAGATGAATTCTTTTTTAGCAACTTGTTTAAAACATTCTAAATTAAGCTCATATCCCCTTTTACAATCACCTGCATTGGTATAAAAATTATCTAAATGATCAAAATCAATCGGAGAAAAACCTTTATTTATAGGGAGTCTCTTAGTATAATTTATAGTATATTCCTCATCAAAACCTAAAGCATTAGCCAAATCATTTAAAAAATATCCCTTAAATTCTAAAGCAGCGTTAGTTGGCACCACTCTTTTATCATAATTTAAAAAAGTTCCTTCTTGCTGATTTAAACTCGCACTAGCTAAATTTGCATGCTCTTCATAAGAAAAACTAAAATCACCTTTTTCATTGTAGCCTAAAGTCTTGCCTTCTTGTGTATTTTTATCCAAATCACAAATCATAGCCACACCTAAGGTATTAGTATGCGTAGGATTTAAAAAGACTTTAAAAGGAGTAGTATTTTGAATCAAAGCAAGTAATTTAGCAAGTTTTTTCGCATTTTTATGAAAATAAAAATCACTCCCTATAACAAGAGTAAAATTTGCTTTTTTAAGCAATAAATCTTCTAATTTATCTTCATCTATACCTAAATTTTTAGCAAAAACAGAACGTTGCACTTCTATGATTTTTTTCACTTTTTTAGGTACGACTTTTTTTACTTCTTTTTGGATTTCATTGCCTTCTTCATCTTTTTCTATAACTTGTTCTACAACTTCTTCGTTGATACTTTCTTCTATTTCTTTATTTTCACTAACAAAAAACTCTGCTAAATGAGTTTTAATACCTTCATCTTGACTAAATTTTTGAAGTAAAAAATATAAAATTTGCTCTTCATCGCCACTTTTATGAATGTGTGAGATAAAATTTTTGGAATATTTTGCTATACCCACATCTTCCATAGGATGAAAATAAAGCCCTGAGCCTTTATTCATCACTAAGGCATTATTGATTTTATAGCTAAGCGTTGGAGCATCATATCTTAAAAGCGTTCCAGCCACAACCAAAAAATCACTTTTTGTTATATCTTGAGTATTAGCACTATAAAACTCGCCAGAATTAGCGATAAATTCTTGTAAAAATTCTTTAAATTTCAAAGCTTCTTCATTGATCAAAGAAAGATTAAATTTCTTTTTTAAATTTTGTAAAATCAAAGCTTCTTCATTGGTAATAAAACTATTAAATTTAATGTTTTTAATTTCATTTTTCTCAAAAAGTTTCACAAGTTCTTCAAAGGCTTTTTCATCTTTATCCGCCTCATTTTGCGTATCAAAAGCAAATCTTGCAGCCTTATTTAAACTCGCAAAGGCAAAATCATTACTCACACGATAAATTTTTTCTTTTTGATTACTAATGCCGCTTTGCTTAATATCATAATACATCAACTCACAATCGCTTGAATGCGGATTTGAAGCAGGGATTTTTTTAAGTTCCCAAATATTTGAAGTGTATTGAAATTTCGAACCTATCAAAGCTCCTGTTGGACACACACTTGTACATTCTCCACAAAATGAACAATCAAGCGTATCACCATTTGCAGGGCCTATCAAACTTTTTTGAAATTTAGTCCAAATCGCATAAGCATCTTTTCCCATGCTCTCTTTAAAGCTATTATCCACACTATCTCCGCCACGAGGAACAGTCTTTAAAGCACTTTCTCCGATTTTATCCTTACAAACTGTAATGCAACGCTCACATACTATGCAAAGTGCGGGATCGTAATTAATCATTCCCCAATGTTTATGTGGTTTATGTGTGTCTTTAATCCAATGCTTTTGAACATTTACACGGCTTTTATGAGTGAAATTTTGCAATTCACACTCGCCTGATTTATCGCAAACTCCACATTCTAAAGGATGATTGATACAATAAGCTTGCATGATCTCATTTCTTTCATCCCAAAGATTTTGTAAATCACTTTCTACAACCATACCCTCTTTTGCTTTAGTATTACAAGAATATACCTTTTTACCATCAGCTTCAACCATACACATACGACAAGCCAAAGTAGGACTACAGCCTGAAAGATAGCAAATCGCTGGAATAAAAATATCATTTCTTCTTGCTATATTTAAAATATATTCGCCTTCTTCAAAGGCGCAATCTATACCATTAATCTTAACTGTCATTTTGCTTCCTTTATGCGAATTGGAATAAAATCAAAACCATTGTTTTCATAATTTAAAAAAGCTATGGTGCCTTGTAAATTTTCATCTAAACAAAGCTTGGCTTTAAGACTAAAATCTTTAGCCAAAATTTCAACTTCACTTTGATCTTTGCATTTTGCAATTTGTAAAAATTGCTTTGAACAATGTAAATTTTTATCTTGTAAATTTACTCTAAAAAGCACTAAACCGTCATAATTATCTAGTTCTTTTAGGGTGTTTAATTTGGCCTTTTTAAAATCGCATTCTTCTTCATCGCTATCTAAAATCTTTAATTCATATTTTACGCTTAAGAAATTCAAAAAATATTTGATATTTTCGCTATCTTTGTAAGAATGGATATTTTTATCTATAATTAAATACTTAGCCTCTTTTAAAAAAGCAAGCACTTCACCTGCTTCTTCCTCTCCAAAACAAGATTCAGCACTTAAATATCCCTCATCTAAATCGCTAAATTGTCCTTCATCGCTTAATTTACAAAGCAAAGCCAAAACAAAACTCAAACTTGCAATTTCACATTTATAAAATTTAGCTTTTAAATTTTTATCTTCCAAACAAGAAATATTAATGCTATTTACACCTATTTTTTCACATAAATTTTTGTTTTTAAGGCTTAGCATATCTAAAAAACAAAGAGCATTATCATAAATCATACTCTCTCCTTTTTTATAACAATAGTCCAATCTACTTGATTAAATTTCAAAGAATTTAAAAGCTCACAGCCTTGTTCTTTTATAAAAGAAAAACTTTTTTCAACAGGAGAAAAATCGCCGATTTCAAAAAGCACCACTAAAACCTCGCCTTGTTTTGCTTCTTTTATGATTTGCGCTAAATCTTCAAAAAGTTCTTTGCTTTTTCTTAAATCTACTCTTCTCATCGATCTATCTCACCTAAAACTATATTTACATTACCCATAATGGCTACAACATCAGCTAAATAAGTACCTACAAGCATTTCTTCAAAAAACGCACAATGCCAATAACTAGGTGTTCTAGCCTTTAAACGATAAGGTCTTCCTGTGCCATCACTATGGATAAAAAAGCCAAGCTCACCTTTTGGACTTTCAGTAGGCACATAAACTTCGCCTTTAGGGGGTTTTAAGCCTTGAGTGATTAAAACAAAATGCTGCATTAAAGAATAATTCTGCGTTAAAATTTGTTCCTTTGAAGCACTTACATACTCAGGATGCGTAGCTAAAATTTCAGGCGAAGTATCTTTATAAAGCGTGGCACATTGTCTAAGGATTTTCAAACTTTCACGAAATTCTTGCATATAAACTTTATATCTTGCATAAGAATCCCCTTGTGTAGCATAAGGCACACCAAATTCAACTTCATTATAAAGCAAATAAGGCTCTTCTTTGCGTATATCGTATTTTATACCGCTTCCCCTTAACATCACACCCGTACAACCCCAATTTAAGGCTTGTTCTTTAGTAACCACACCTACATTTTCAGTTCTTAAACGCCAAATTCTATTATCATCTAAAAGATCTTCATAATCTTTTAAATCATTTGGAAATTTATCGCAAAATGCAAGCATTTCTTCTAAATAATTCTCAGGTAAATCAAGCATAACCCCGCCTATTCTCATAGAAGAATGCGTAAGTCTTGCACCGCAATACTTTTCTATCAAATCCAAAACATATTCTCGTTCTCTAAAGCAGTATAAAAACACACTCATCGCACCAATATCAAGTGCATGAGTGGCAAGCCAAAGCAAATGTGATGCGATACGGTTTAATTCTAAAAGTATCATGCGTATGACTGCTGCACGGCGTGGAATTTCTAAACCACAAAGTTTTTCGACCGCCGCACAATAAGCATAATTATTTGCTGAAGCAGCGATATAGTCCATTCTATCAGTAGTAGGAATAAACTCTTGATAAATCATATTTTCAGCCATTTTTTCCATACCACGATGCATATAACCTATACAAGGACGCGCTTTTACAACTTGCTCTCCATCAAGTTCTAAAATAAGACGTAAATTTCCGTGAGCTGAAGGGTGTTGAGGACCTAAGTTGATAATCATCTTTGAGTCTTCTTGCTCAAAAGCTATATTTTCATAATAAGGTTTTAACTTGCTAGGAATTTGCATTTTAACGCCTTTTCTCTAAAATTTTTGCTTCATCACGTTTTACTTTTTTTACAAAAGCCACGCCTTCATCTTCTTGATATTCTTGTTTAAAGGAAATTTCCTTCTTTTGACTACCTTTTGGCACTTCATGATAAAGTCTTGCAAAATTTAGCGTATCTTTATCATCAGCAAAACCAGAATCTCTTTGCTCTTCGCCCACTACTTCACGATATTCTTTGCCAAAAATTTTATCAATCTCATACCATCTTGCAAACTCATCGCCCTTTAAAGGATAAGTTTTTAAAAGCGGATGTCCAAACCAATCATCAGGCATTAAAATGCGTTTTAAATTAGGATGATTTATGATGAAAATTCCAAACATATCATAAATTTCTCTCTCACTCCAATTTGCTCCTTTAAAAATATGAGCCACGCTTTGCAAACGCTCTTTTACGCCTACAAAAGTTTTTATTCTCACTCTTAATTTTTTTTCTAAATTTAAAAGCTGATAAAACACTTCAAAACCATTTTTATCTGCTACAAAATCAATAGCACTTGCTTCTGTAAAACTTAAATAACCTAAAGTTTTAAGCATTTGCAAGGTTTTAACATTGTCTTCTTTTTTAATTTCTATTACCCAAAAATCAAGTTCTACAAAGGAATTTAAAATTTCTACTTGAGTTTTTAAAACTTCAAAATCATCTTTAAAAACACTTTCATTAACATCAGATTTTACAGTGTGTGGTGCGTGATAAAATCTATCTTTGTAGTAATTTTGAGTTTGAGCATTTTTTTTATCGCTATACTTTCTCATTATACCAACCTTTTAGGTGCGATTTTACGACTTGCTTTTTCTTTGCGGATCTTTTTTTGCAAAATCATCAAAGCAAACTGAAAACTTTCTGGGCGTGGAGCACAGCCTGGCACATAAATATCTACAGGTATAATTCTATCCACTCCTTGAACCGTAGAATAAGTATTAAACATACCGCCTGTATTGGCACAACTTCCCATAGAAATCACCCATTTAGGATCAGGCATTTGATCATAAAGTCTTCTTGTAAATTCAGCATGCTTTTTACATAAAGTTCCTGCGATAATCATCACTTCACTATGGCGTGGTGAAGCTCTAAAAATCGTTCCAAATCTATCAAAATCATATCTTGAACCCCCAGCCGCCATCATCTCAATCGCACAACAGGCAAGTCCATAAGATAAAGCCCATAAAGAATTACTCCTGCCCCATTGAACTAGTTTATCAACGCTAGTTAAAACTACGGGCAAACCACTTGCATAATTTACTTGATGCTCTGCCATGCAAACGCTCCTTTTTTATAAGCATATAAAAATCCAACTCCTAAAAGTACGATAAAAACAAAAACTTCTAAAAGTCCAAACCAACCTAAATCTTTAAAAATCAAAGCCCAAGGAAATAAAAACACAACTTCTATATCCAAAAGTATGAAGATTAAGGCGATGATGAAAAATTGAGAGTTAATCTTGTTAGCTTGTTTAACAGGAATAGGACCGCATTCATAAATTCCAAGTCCTAATTTTTTGCGATTTTTTGCGGCAAAATTATTACCGATTTTTGAAGCTAAAAAAACCAGTCCAAAAAAAATAACACTAGCAAGTACTAGCATTAAAAAAATACCAAAATAAGGATGCGAAGCATCTATATGAGACATTTATTCTCCTTTTTTAAAGCACTTTAATCACTCCACAACAAAAATTAAATTTACACTTTTCTTTATTTTACTCTAAACTTTCTATATTGAAACTTATATTAAAAAATATTTTTTAAAGTTTTAATTTTTTATGATTAAATTTATAAAAAAGATCACTTTGATGGGTTATAAATATATAAGAAATATTATTTTTTTGCTGATAGTCATATAAAAAAGTTAAAATTTCTTTAGAAGTTTTAATATCAAGCGCTGAAGTAATTTCATCTAAAATCAACAATTTAGGATTTAAAACCAAAGCACGGATAAGACCTACACGCGTGGCTTCTCCTCCGCTTAACTCATAGGGTTTTTGTTCTAAAATTTGTTTTTTTAGACTAAAAAAATCAAAAAATTCTAAAATCAAGTCACCATTCTTTTGTAAATTAAAATTTTCCAAACCATCTTGTATGAGATTTTTGATTTTTTTATAAGGGTTTAAAGCCATTTTTTGATCTTGAAAGCAATATTGAATTTGCTTTCTTAAAAGTCTTTGTTTGTTTTTATCAAGCTTGTGTAAGTTAAGATTTTCATACCATACCTCACCCTCACTTGGATCTTCTAAAAAACAAAGAATTCTAGCTAATGTACTTTTACCTGCACCACTTTTACCTAAAATTATTAAATTGTCATTTTCATTTAAAGAAAAATTGATATTATCAAAAATAATATGTCTTTCTTTTTTTAAATACCAATGCTTTTTAAGCTCATAAAACTTACTTAAATTACAAACTTTAAGCATTATAATACCTTAAAAACTCATCTAAGCTATATAAATTTGAACTATTTTTTTCTAGCATAAGAATTTCATCTGCTAAAGAATTTACCAAATTTAAATCATGAGTGATGCAAACTAAGGCTGTGTTATTTTTTAATTCTTCTAAAATCGATATAATCTTAGAAGCGTTTTCTTTATCCAAAGAAGCTGTGATTTCATCACAAATTAAAATTTGGGGTTGATTTAATAATGCCAAAGCTAGGCTCACCCTTCTTGCCATACCCAAACTTAATTCATTAGCATAAGAATGCCACAAACGATCAAGATTTTCAAATCCTAATTTTTGAAAATAAGAAAAAGCGTAATCTTTTCTTTCTTTTTGTTTTAATTTTGTATGAGTTTTTAAAACAAGATGACATAAATTTCCAATATCCAAATAAGGATAAAGACTAAGCTCTGCATCTTGCAAAACAAGTGCTACATTAGAACGAAAATCTCTAAGTTCTTCTTTGTTAAAATTAAAAATACAAGAATTATGAAAACTTAATTCATCAAAACTTATTGTGAAATTAGAATCTAAAAGTCTTACCAAAGCTTTTCCTAACAAACTTTTGCCCACTCCACTTTGTCCTAGTATCATTAAAGTTTTGCCTGTTTTTATATCTAAATTAATATCCTTAAGCAATAAATTATTCTTCAAACTGATATTTAAATTTCTTACCTTCAAGATCTTATACCCCAAATTTTTTGTAAAAAATTACCCAACCATAAAAGAGGTAAAAACAACAAAAGCAAGCTTAAAAGTGGAAAAAGTATCATCCACCAAGCACCCATAAAAACTGCTTTTGAAGACTCACTCAAAAGAGTACCTAAAGTTGGAATTTCAAATCCTAAACCCAGTCCAAAAAAACTCAAAGTAGCTTCTGTGGCTATAGCATGAACGATATTAAATATAAAAAGTGTAAAAATCAGTGTTTTTAAAGCAGGTATTAAATCTTTAAAAAAAGCTCTAAATTTAGTTCTTCCAAGCACTATATTTACTTTGTAAAAATCTAAATTTTCAAGTCTTTTTAATTCACTTTCTATAATTCTTGCTATGAAACACCAATGAATTAAAGCGATTAAAAAAATCATCAAAAACACATCAGAAGTTATCATACTTTGAAAAAACATCATAAGTAAAAAAGCAGGCAAGGCTAAAAAAAACTCTAAAATACGCATCCAAAAAACATAAAAAAAACATCGCGCTAAAAACAAATAACACAAAGCAAAGATAATAGACAATAAAGATCCACCAACACCTATAAGCAAAGAATTTCTCAAAGCAAAAAGCAAACGAGAAAACAAATCCCTGCCTAAAAAATCAGTCCCTAAAATATAAGTAAAATTAGGAGCTTGATGCAAATTTTCTAAATGAGTACTTAAAATATCAAAAGGAGCCAAAAAAGGTGCAAACAAGGCGCATAAAAACAAAAAAATTAAAGGCACAAGAATGATAAGAAATTTAAACAAAATCAAGCCTTCTTAATCTAGGATTTAAAATCCTAGCTACAATATCACTTAAAAATGTAAAAAATGCTGCAAGTAAAACACTAAAAAATATAAGCGCAAGTACAACAGGATAATCTTTAAAAATAATACTTTTAAAAAGTAAAGACCCAAGTCCCTCGTAAGCAAAGACACTTTCTACCACATAAGTTCCCATCATAAAACTTAAAGCACTTCCCCCAAAATAAGCCACAATAGGGCTTAAAGAATATTTCAAAACTAAAAAATAAATATCTTTCTCCCTTAAAGCCCTAGCGTATAAATTTTGAATAAAAATTTGAGAAAAACTTTCATTGATAAAATTTCTAGCAATCCTTAAAAATAACGCCAAATGTGATAAAACGAGTACCAAAACAGGTAAAATCAAATGCTCTAAACGATTTAAAAAATCATCTTCAAAGCCTATATCACTACTTCCCATAACAGGTAAAATTTTCCAAAAAATTCCAAAAATCAAAACAAACAATAAAGCCAAAACAAAAGGAGGTAAAGCAAAAAAATTAAAAGCTAAAAAAGTGATGATTTTATCTATAAAACTTTCTTTATAATAATATCCCAAAAGTGCCAAAAAAACACTGAGTAAAAATAAAAGCATTAAGGCACTAAAACCCAAAATAAAAGTATTAAAAATTCTTTCTTTTATAAGCTTTAAAACACTTTCTCCACTTAAAAAAGAAACCCCTAAATCTCCTTTTAAAGCCTTAAAAAGCCAAATTTTATACTGCTCTAGCAAAGGCTTATTAAGCCCTAAATTTTGTTCTATTCTTTGAACAAATTCTTTACTTTGTGAATTAACTCCATTAGCATAAGCTATACTGCCTTTACTAAAATAAAGTAAAACAAAACATAAAAAAGTGCTAAAAAATGCTACGACAATACTAAAGACTAAGCGTTTTAGCACTATTTACTCCACTCATAAACATTCCAAGTAAAACCCACTCCGTGATGACCTAAAATCCTTGTTTTGATACCTTTTAAATCTTTATTATAAACCAAAGCAAAATCAAGATAAGCTAAAAAAATAAAAGGAGGATTTTTATACAAAGCATCTATAAAATCTTTATAATATTTTTTTCTCTCTTCTAAATTTGAAGTATTTCTTGCTTTTTGCAAGGCTATATCCACTTTTTTATCATGATAATGTCCAAAATTCCAACCCTCATCATTTAAAGCACTATCTTGCGAACTTTTAAATACCCTAAAAGTGTGAAAATCAGGATCTAAAGGACTTCCCCAGCCTATTAAAAAACTATCTACTTTAGAATAATCAAAACTTCCAGCAGGTTTAGCCACCACCTTGCTTACAACTCCTATTTTTCTAAATTCGCTTTGCAAAATTCCAGCTAAACTTACCCTTAAAGGATCATTACTCATCGCCCAAATTTCAAATTCTAAAATTTTCCCATCTTTTTCAAAATTTCCATCTTTATTTTTCTTAAAACCTGCACTTACAAGCAAGTCCTCGGCTTTTTTAGGATCATATTTGTAAATTTTAAAATTCTTAGAATTTGCCCAAGAACGCTCTAAAGGGTGATTGGCTACAAAAGCATAATCATGTAAAAGATTTTTTACTATACTTTCTTTATCAACTGCGTAATTTAAAGCTTGTCTTACTTTTAAATCTTTCAAAAATTCATTATCAAAATTAAACATTAAAGCCCTATAATCAGCTGATTTTTCACGCAAAATTCCAAAATTTTCATCATTTTTAAAAATATTTAGCAAAGAAACATCGATTAAAGCTGCGTCTATCTTGCCATTTTTAAGCTGGGCACTAGCTATAGAAGGATCAAAAATGTGTTTTATAATAAGTCTTGGAGTTTTTACCTTATCAAGATAAAAATGTTCATTGGCTTTAAATTCAACATATTCACCTTTTTTCCATTTTACAAATTTATAAGGACCTGTACCTATAGGATTTTGATTAAAAGAGCTTGTGTTTAAATTCTCATTTTCAAGCAAATGTTTAGGAAGCATTCCTATACTTAAAGCATCTAAAAATGCAGGATAAGGTTTAAAAAGTGTGATTTTTACATGAGAAGGATTTAAAATTTCCACACTTTTAATGTCTTCAAAATTGACATAAACAGAAGAATTATTTTTAGGATTTTTAAAGGCTTCTATGCTAAATTTCACATCATCAGCGCTAAATTTGACTCCATCATGCCATAAAACATCATCTCTTAAAAAAATATCATAAACAAGTCCATCTTTACTAACATCCCAAGACTTAGCCAAATCAGGCTTTAAACTCATATTTTCATCAAAACGCGTAAGCCCTGAAAATACAAGATTAATCACTGCATCGTGATCCTCGCTATAAGCAGGATTTATCCTTGCGATTTCATTTTCAACCGCTACAATAAGTGTATCTTTTGGGATTTTTGCTTCTAAATTTACAAAAAGTAACAATACAAAAATTAAAAATCTCAACATAAAAAACCTTTTTATTTTAATAACGCACAAAATTATAAAACAAAAAAACTCAACTCGCAAGCCTATACGGGGGATAAAGTTATATTTTAGTTATAAATTTATATTTAAATACTATTTTAATAAATTTTTATCATTATATTATTCAAATTTTTATTTTTTTGAAGTTAAATTCATAAACGAAAAATCCATTATAAAGCCTATATTTAGGAGTTTTAAAGTCTTAATTTTAATTGAATAAAATTATTATTTGTATTATAATCGCAATTACTTTTGTCACATAAATGTAAGGAGATAACATGGAACAAAATCGTAGAGATTTTTTAAAATGGAGTTCTTTGTTTGGCGGCTTAACCTTAAGTCCTATAAGTCTAAGTGCAAATTTATTAAAAACTCCACCATTGATCAGCAAATGGGCTGGATGTAATGTAAATTGCGGAACAAAATGTCCTGTAAAAGTGCATACTCAAGATGGAATTATTAAATATGTCAGTACTGATAATGAAGGTGATGATAGCTTTGATAATCGTCAAGCAAGAGCCTGTATTAGAGGTAGAAGCTCAAGATATAAAGTTTACAATGCAAATCGCTTAAAAAGACCATTAAAAAGAGTGGGAAAAAGAGGCGAAGGTAAATTTATGCCTATTTCTTGGGAACAAGCTTTTGATGAAATTTCTGCCAAAATGCAAGAAATTAAAGAAAAATACAGCAATGAAGCCTTTTATATAAATTATGCAACAGGAACAACAGGAACAATAATCAATCGCTGTACACAAGGTCCATGGGCTAGACTTTTAAGTCTTTATGGTGGTTATTAAATTATCATAATTCTTATTCTACGGCTCAAATTTCAAATGCTATGAATTTTTTCTATAGTGGATCTCCTGCTAGCGATATATACACTTTACGCTCTGCAAAATTAGCTATATTTTTTGGAGCAAATCATGTTGAAACTAGAATGGGAGGTGGTGGAGTAGGCTATGCTTATCAAAAAGCCTTAGAAGAAAGTGGATGTAAAATAATTCACATTGACCCAAGATACAATGATTCTATGATAGGGCATTGCGATGAGTGGATACCTATAGCACCAGGAACCAATGCAGCTTTGATTGCTGCACTAACTTATGTGATGATAAAAGAAGATTTACTTGATAGAACTTTTCTTGATAAATACACCATAGGCTTTAGCGAAAATACTCTGCCACAAGATGCAGCCAAAAACTCAAGCTATGAAAGCTATGTTTTAGGACTAAACGATGGAGTAGAAAAAACTCCTGATTGGGCTAGCAAGATTACAAAAATTCCAGCACGCCGCATAGTTCAACTTGCAAGAGAAATTGCCACCATAAAGCCTTGTTTTATAGAACAAGGTTGGGGAGTGCAAAGACATCCAAATGGAGAACAAAATGCAAGGGCGATAGCAACTCTAGCTTGTATTACAGGAAATATTGGCATAGAAGGCACAAATACAGGATTTCGAACAGGGTCAAGTAAAACATATGATATAATGGGTATGCCTTTTAAAAATCCAATAAAAGATTCTATTCCTTGTTTTTTATTCACAGACGCTATTTATCGCGGAAAAGAAATGACAGATATTAGCGATGGGGTGCGTGGCACAACACAATTAAAACAAAATATCAAATTTATTTTTAATACAGCAGGAAATTGTCTTACAAATCAGCACAGCACAATTAAAGAAGTGTATGATATTTTAAGCGATGAGAATTTGTGTGAGTGTATAATAGATGTTAATGTAACTAGAACTCCATCAAATAACTACGCAGATTATATCTTACCTGATGCAACTATGCTAGAGCAAGAAGATTTTATAAGACCTAGCGCAGGATATTATAGCAATAAGCCTTATATTATTTATTGTCAAAAAGCTATCGAGCCAGTTGGTGAAGCAAAACCTATTTATGAAATGTGTCTTGAACTTGCTAAAAGACTTGGCATAGAAAAAGAATTTAGCGAAGGAAGAACACAAAAAGATTGGCTAAAATACCTTTATGAAGAAAGTATGAAAAAAATCCACTTTTGCCTAGTTTTGAAGAAATGTGCGAAAAAGGACTTGTAAAATTTGAGCCTGTAAAACCTGTAGTGGCATTACAAAGTTTTATAAAAGATCCTATCAATAATCCTTTAAAAACTCCTAGCGGAAAGATAGAAATTTATAGCACAAAACTCGCACAAATGCAAAAAACTTGGAAATTAAAAGAAGGACAACAAATAGTGCCTATTCCTGTTTTTGAAAGCCAAAGAGAAGGGATTTTGGATCCATTAAAACAAAAGTATCCTTTGCAATTTTTTGGCTATCACTACAAAGGTAGAACGCATTCTAGCTTTTGGGAAATTCCACAAATTAGAGAAGCTAATCCACAAGAAATTTGGATAAATACCATAGATGCAGAGCAAAGAAGTATCAAAACGGGCGATGTGGTGCAAGTAAGAAATGACTTAGGAATCATACAAGGCATAGCAAAAGTTACTCCAAAAATCATACCAGATTGTGCAGTAACCCCACAAGGTGCATGGGCAAAATATGAAAATGGTATCGATGTGGGAACTTGTGTGAATTCTTTGGCAAGTATAGTGCCAACTGCTATTTCTAAAGGAAATGGACAACATTCTATTTTAGTTGAAATTGCAAAAGTTTAAGGAGAAAAAGATGAAATTAGAAGAAAATTCACAATTTGGTTTTATGCTAGATCAAAGCAAATGCGTAGGCTGTAGGACTTGCTCACTTTCTTGCAAGGATTATAAAAACATGCCTGTGGGGGTTAATTTTCGCCGTGTGTTTGAGACTGAAGGGGGAAATTGGACCTGTAAAGAAGATGGAAGTTTTGAGCAAAGTGTTTTTGCTTACTACACTTCTATTTCTTGCAATCATTGTTCTAATCCATCTTGTCTTAAAGCTTGTCCAACCGGTGCAACAATGAAAATAAAATGGGGAATAGTAGCAATCGATGATAGTATGTGTATAGGCTGCAAAGCTTGTGCTACGGCATGTCCTTATGGCGCACCTCAATTTAACCATGAAAGTGGTCATATGAGCAAATGCGATGGGTGTTATGAGAGATTAAAAGAAGGTAAAAATCCAATTTGCGTGGACTCTTGTCCTTTTAGAGCATTAAAAGCAGGAGATATAACAAAACTGAGAGAAGAACATGGAAATTTAGCCTCTATCACACCTTTACCTGACGCTTCTATCACGCATCCAAATTTATGTATAGTGCCTGAAAAACATAGTTTGCCTTCAGGTAATAAAAGTGCGATTTTTCATCTACCTCAAAACTACCAAGGAGTTAAAAATGACATCATTTAATCACATTTTAAGCGAAATGTCTTTGGTATTATTTACTATTTTAGCACAAGCTGTAATTGGACTTAGTTTGGTTTATGCACCTGCATTTATAAATGGTTACAAAAATTATGCAAATTTAAAGTCTTTTGGATTAGCCTTAGGAATTGCAATGATGGTTGCTTTTATCCCTTCATTTTTTCATTTAAATGATATTACACATATTTTTAATGTATTAAATAGAATGGGTGTTTTTTATGCAAACAATGAGTGGCATATAGGCTGGATGAATAATGAAATTTTATTTGTATCTCTTGTATGCGCTTTGGGCTTTTTGCTTTATCTAAAAACTTCAAATTGGGTGTTTTATCTTACGCTAATATGTGGAATTTTAGGACTTTTCTTTATGAGTGGAGCTTATGGTTCCATGCAAGAAAGTGTACCTACTTGGGATTTTAAGATCACTTTGCTTTATTTTTTTGCTAGTGCTATATTTTTAAGTGCTATTGTTTATTATTGTTTTTTTGAAAATAGCGAACATGAAAGAAAAATGTCATTTTTTACAGGACTTATAGGCATAGGGCTTTTAAGCACTGCTATAGTTTTACAAACCCTACATGTAGGACAAACTTGGATTATGGGGCTTGTAAACCCTTTTGAACTTTTAGGTGGAACCTATGATTGGTTTATATCGCTTTCTTTTGTATTCTTAGGACTTGGGATTGTTACTTGGTATTTGCATAATTATTTACATGAAAAATTTAAAAGTAAATTTTTTGCTTATTTTGCCCTACTTTGTGCATTTTTAGGGGTGTTTACCACTAGAATGCTATTTTATGGACTTATAAGTACTCAAATCATGTTGGGACATTCTTGATGCAAAAATTGGCAATAGATATATTTATCAATTTTTTGCAAAATCCACCTAATCATTTTTTGCTAGAAAAACTTAAAAAAGAAGAATTCTGGCAAAATTGGTTTTTAAAAAATAATAGCAAATTACAATGCACCGCTTTAAAGCTTTTATCATCTTCAAACGAAGATGATAAATTAATAGCAAGTGATTTTACATCTTTGTTTTTAAGCGATGTTGATTATGTAAAAGCACCGCCTTTTGCTTCTTTTTATCTTGATGAAAATAAAGAAATTTATTCAGATAATTCTGATAAAGTTAAGCAAATTTTTGCGCAAAATAACTTTTTTTCTTTTTTTAATGAAGAACCTGCAGATAGCTTGATAAATGAATTATTATTTATTAGTTTTTTAATCAAAAAACAAGATGATATAACTTTGCAAAAATTCTTAAAAGAAGAATTTTTTACTTGGTTTAATATGTGGAGTTTTGATGTTATCAATAAAGCTAAAACACATTTTTATAAAGCATTAACAATGTTAATGCAAGACTTTTTCAATCAACTAAATACAAAATTTTAACACAAGTCAATTTTTTTCTCCTTTTTAAGATATAAAATATCTCTTTTACATTAAAAAGGAGAAATTATGACAAAAGAACAAATTCAAATCATCAAAGATTGTGTGCCTATTTTGCAAAAAAATGGAGAGGATTTAACTAATGAGTTTTATAAAATAATGTTTAATGATTATCCTGAGGTAAAACCTATGTTTAATATGGAAAAACAAATTTCAGGAGAACAACCAAAAGCTTTAGCGATGGCGATTTTAATGGCAGCTAAAAATATAGAAAATTTAGAAAATATGAGAAGCTTTGTTGATAAAGTTGCCATAACTCATGTTAATTTAGGGGTTAAAGAAGAGCATTATCCTATAGTTGGAGCCTGCCTTTTAAAGGCTATTAAAAATCTTTTAAATCCTGATGAAGCCACTCTTAAAGCTTGGGAAGTTGCTTATGAAAAAATTGCTGAATTTTATATCGATATAGAAAAAAAGCTCTATGATAAATAATACAAGCCCATTTTGGGCTTTAATCAAATTTTTCTACTAAATTTTTAGCTAATTCCTTTATATTCTCACCCTTTAATTCGCTGATTTCACCATTTTGAGCCAAGAAAATTCTATCAGCACTATCAAAATATGCATCATCATGTGTGATAGCAAAGATTGTTTTACCTTGCTCTTTTAGCAAAGGTAAAAGTTTTTTATAAAAAAATCTTCTAAAAACAGGATCTTGATCAGCCGCCCATTCATCAAGCACTAAAATATCCCTTTCTTCAAGCAAGGCTATAAGCATAGCTAAACGCTTTTTTTGCCCTGTAGAAAGTTTGGTTAAGGTCAGTTCATTATCTTTAACACTTGTTTTATCTTTAAGTTCTAAAAACTCCAACCAAAAAGCAATTTTTTCTTCGCTTGCAAAATTTTCTTTATTTAAGGTTTTAGTAAAAAGATGAAAATCGCTAAAAACGGCAGAAATAAGAGATCTATACTCATCTAACTTTTTATCATCTATAAGCGTATCATCAACATAAATTCCGCCTTTGCTTGGCTTAAAAAGTCCTGTCAAAAGCATACAAAAAGTGGATTTACCACTTCCATTTTTACCTATTAAAAATACCAATTCACCTTTTTTAAGTTCTATATTTACAGGATTTAAGTGAAAATTTTCTTCATAAGCAAATTGAGTATTTCTAAAAGAAATTTTTTTCCATTCACTAATATAATGTGTTTTTTTAAAACCTTCTATATAATCATCTAATTCCAATTTTGCGATCTTATCTAAAGCGATTTTTGCCAAAAGCAAAGTAGGAAAAGATCCTATCATAGATACTAAAGGGGTTCGTAAAAACAAAATAGAAAGAGCTATAGTTGTAGCATCTGCAACACTTGCCCATTCAAATTTTAAAGCTAAGTAAAACTCTACACCCACTAAAGCCAAAAGAGTTACATTTGTCCAGTTGTTTGAGAGATTGTTAAAAAGATTGCCTAAAGTACTATTTTTCTTTTTCAATCTTGCATTATTTTCAAATTCATCTTCATAGTAAAGCTTGGCTCTGTCACGATTGATCAAAAGTTCTTTATGTCCATCTAATATATTTTGGTAATTATTTTGCAAAGCATCGTCATTTTCCCTTGCCTTTCGAAAATACTGATATACTTTCATCATCAAAAAATTATTAGTAATAAAAATAACCATAATCCATATCACACACAAAGCAAAAATTTGTGGTGAAAGATAACATAAATAAACACTAGTGCATAAAATCAATATACTTGATTGTAAAAAATCAGGCAATCTTAAAAGCCCAAAAGATATATTTCTCACATCACTTCCCAAAGAAGCTAAAATTCTAGCCTTACCTACTTTAGCCACTCTTAACAAAGGGGTGTCTAAGATCTGCTTTACTACGCGCCTTTGCATTTTAAAAATAAAATTTTGTCCAAAAATACTAAGTCCAAGTTCAACTATGGTAGAACTTATAAAAAATATCAAAAGCAAAACAATAAAATAAAAAATAGGAATGTTTTGTGCATTTTTAAGCAAATAATCATTGATAAAAACAAGAGTTAAAACTCCAACAGCACTTGTAATAAAAGAAAAAAGCAAAAAAGAAATCAACTTTAATTTATTTTGCTTAAGTAATTCCATAATAAAAGGCATTTATAAACTCCAAAATATAATTTTAATTATAACATTTTAAGAGTGATTATCAAAATTTTATTTTATCTTTTACTATAAAAACAGCACAAATAGCCAATAACGCTAAAAAAATCATATATATACTCATACCATATAAAAATGGATTTTCATTTTTACTCGCAAGTGTATTAAGCCAAAAAACGAGTTGCGGAGTAATACTGCCTGAAATTGCATAAGCAATATTATAAGAAAAAGAAATTCCTGAAAATCTTATTTTAGCTCTAAAAACTTCACTCATTAAAATAGGCGCAAACACATTAATCCCACCTAAAAAACAAACAATCGAATACAAAATACACACCAAAACCAAATTTTTAAGCTCATATAAAGTATAAAAATATAAAAAAGAAAAAAATACAAAAGTTAAAGAAAAGAAAATGCAAATTTTAAATAAACCAAATTTATCTACAAGATAACCCATAAAAGCCCCGCCTAAAGCTATTCCCAAAATTCCTAATATCTGTAAATAACTTCCTTCAACCCCACTTAAATTTAAAATACTAGGCATAAATTTAGGCATCAATAAAACAAGCACAATAACACAACCTGTTAAAACCCAAGTCATCATCATTGATGAAAATAAATTTTTTACAATATCCTTTTCTTTAAATAAATCTCTAAGTGGAAAAGAACTAAGTGATGATTCTTTTTTCATTTGTTTAAAAACAGGAGTTTCTTGCAAAAATCTACGCAAATAAATAGAAATAATCCCAAAAATTCCACCTACAAAAAAAGCAATACGCCATGCATAAGCAGCAATTTCTTCTATACTAAAAAAAGCATTAATGATTAAAAATACTATACTTCCTAACAAAATTCCTAAAGCCATAGCTGAATTTAAACAGCTTAAAAAGAAAGCTTTTTGTTTTTCTTGACAATGTTCTCTTACAAAAACCCAAGCTCCAGGCAATTCTCCACCTATAGCTATGCCTTGAAAAATTCTTATAAGTATCAATAAAACAGGAGCTAAAAACCCAAGAGTTTCATAACCTGGAATAAAAGTTAAGACAAAGGTAGGAAGAACCATTAGTAAAATACTTAGCATAAACATATTTTTACGCCCAAATTTATCTCCAAAATGTGCCATAACTATACCACCTAAAGGACGTGCTAAATATCCAGCTGCAAATGCTCCATAAGTATTTAATAAAGCCCAAAATTCACTCATATCTTTAGGAAAAAATACATTGGCTATATATTCAGCAAAAAATACAAAAATAATAAAATCATAAAATTCTAAAGTTCCTCCTAGCGAAGAAAGTCCTAAGATCTTAATTTCCTTTGTTCCAAATTTTGATTTTTTCATTGATTAATTACCTTAAATTTTAAAAACATTGTTTTTATTATACTATAATCATTTCCAAAATATTTATCTAAAAAATTTAAGGATAAATATGTTTAATTTTATAACCACTCTTTTAAAAACCAATCTTTATTTTTTAGAAGAAAAAACCACAAGCAAAAGTTCAAATCAAACCCATATAATCTCACTTAAACAATCTGATGATGAATTTTTAAATTTATTATTTTCTTTTTTAGTGCCACAAAGCGATGAAGATAAGAATTTTATAGGAAAAACTCGCACAAAAATCAAAAGAAATGAGCATAATATTGCTCTGATAAAAAATCCAAATTTTAATGCTTTAATAGACGCAGGGTTTTTAGATACTATTGACACATTAAAAGAAAAATTGCATACCCACAAAACCGATTTCAAAGATATCACTCATATTATCTTAACACACGCGCATCCTGATCATATAGGAGCTTTAATGAGCGAAGAAAATCTTTTTCCAAAAGCTCAAATTTTAATCGATAAAAAAGAATATGATTTTTGGATCAAAAGCGATAGACAAGAAATTAAAAACACCTTGCTTAAACTTAAAAATATAGAATTTATTAACCACTCTAAAGATTTGATCTTTCAAAATTCAGGCATTAAAGCCATACCTGCTTATGGACATACCCCAGGTCAAAATGCTATCATAATTGATGATAAAATAGTCTTTTGGGGAGATTTACTTCATCTTTATGATATACAAATCCCAAAACCTAAAATCGCTATAAAATTTGATATAGATCAAAATGAGGCTATACAAACAAGGGAAAAACTACTTAAAGAATTTAAAGAAAGAAAACTCAAAGTTATAGGGACTCATGTGCCTTTTATTGAGCCTAAATTTTTAGATTAATTACTTAAAAATTACTAAAAATTAAGTAAAAATTTTAATAATTTTTGCTAAAATTATAGCCTTTTTATTTCATGAAAGGAGAAAATTTTGGCAAAAGATGATGTAATCGAAATTGATGGCACCGTACTTGAAGCATTGCCTAATGCAAATTTCAAGGTTGAACTTGACAACAAACATGTAATTTTATGTCATATTGCAGGAAAAATGCGTATGCATTATATAAGAATAATGCCAGGTGATAAAGTAAAAGTAGAACTTACACCTTATAGCCTTGATAAAGGGCGTATAACTTTTAGATATAAATAATCTAAGTTATTTAAAAGCTAATTTTAGATAAAATTAGAGTTTTTGCGACAAATTACATCGAACTATATGAAGAAGTATTTTTAAAATCCACCACTTATTTTGAAAATAGTTGGTTATTCATAAAACCTGATGTAGTCGTAAATCAAGTGGAATTCATTCAAGGAGACGCTCATGAAAGTGAGACCATCGGTTAAAAAGATGTGCGACAAGTGCAAAGTAGTTCGCCGTAAAGGCGTGGTTCGCATTATTTGCGAAAATCCAAAACATAAACAAAGACAAGGATAAACATGGCTCGTATTGCAGGTGTGGATTTACCAAAGAAAAAAAGAATTGAGTATGGACTAACCTATATTTATGGTATAGGACTTTTCACTTCAAGAAAAATTCTAGATAAAGTAGGAATTTCTTATGATAAAAGAGTTCATGAGTTAAGTGAAGATGAAGCAGCAGCTATCCGTAAAGAAATTCAAGAAAACTATATGGTTGAAGGGGACTTGAGAAAACAAGTTGCTATGGATATTAAAGCACTTATGGATTTAGGAAGCTTTAGAGGCTTAAGACACAGAAAAGGCTTACCAGTTCGCGGACAAAAAACAAAAACAAACGCAAGAACTAGAAAAGGTAAGAGAAAAACTGTTGGTGCAAAATCATAAGGATAAATCATGGCAAAAAGAAAAATCGTAAAGAAAAAAGTAGTTAAAAAAAATATAGCAAAAGGTATTGTTTATATCAGTGCGACTTTTAACAATACTATGGTTACAGTAACTGATGAAATGGGAAATGCTATCGCTTGGAGTAGTGCAGGTGGTTTAGGATTTAAAGGTTCTAAAAAATCAACTCCTTATGCGGCACAACAAGCAGTAGAAGACGCTTTAAATAAAGCAAAAGAACACGGAATTAAAGAAGTAGGCATTAAAGTACAAGGACCAGGAAGCGGTAGAGAAACTGCTGTTAAGAGTGTAGGTGCTATGGAAGGAATTAAAGTAACTTTCTTAAAAGATATCACTCCATTAGCTCACAATGGTTGCAGACCGCCTAAGCGTCGTCGTGTCTAAGATATAAGAAAAATTTAGGAGAATATTATGGCAAGATATAGAGGACCAGTAGAAAAATTAGAAAGACGCTTTGGTGTTAGCTTAGCATTAAAAGGGGAAAGAAGGCTAGCTGGCAAAAGTGCGCTAGATAAACGCCCTTATGCACCAGGACAACACGGAGCAAGGAAAGGTAAAATTAGTGAGTATGGACTTCAATTAAGAGAAAAACAAAAAGCTAAATTTATGTATGGAGTAAGCGAAAAGCAATTCCGTCGCTTATTTGCTGAAGCAGCAAGAAGAGAAGGAAATACAGGGGTATTACTTATTCAACTTTTAGAACAAAGATTAGATAATGTGGTATATAGAATGGGTTTTGCTACAACACGTCGTTTTGCAAGACAACTTGTAACACATGGACATGTTTTAGTAAATGGTAAAAGAGTGGATATTCCTAGCTTTAGAGTAGAAGCAGGTGCTAAAATCGAAATCATCGAAAAAAGCAAAAACAATCCTCAAATAACAAGAGCTATCGAACTTACAGCACAAACTGGAATCGTTGCTTGGGTTGATGTTGAAAAAGATAAGAGATTTGGAATTTTCACAAGAAAACCTGAAAGAGAAGAAGTTGTCATTCCGGTTGAGGAAAGATTTATCGTTGAGCTTTACTCTAAGTAATAGGGGCTAAATATGAGAAATATTACAACATCTGCTTATACGCCAACAGAATTTACAATAGAAAACATTAGTGATACTGTGGCTAAAATCAGTGCTTGGCCTTTTGAAATCGGCTATGGAATCACCCTAGCCCATCCTTTACGCCGTTTGCTTTACACTAGCACCATAGGATATGCTCCAACTGCGATCCATATTGATGGCGTAGCTCATGAATTTGATAGCATGCGTGGTATGCTTGAAGATGTAGCACTTTTTATCATTAATCTAAAAAAACTACGCTTTAAAATTAAAGGCGAATCAAATAAAGAAATAGTAGAATTTAGCTTTAAAGGCTCAAAAGAAATTTACGGCAAAGATCTAAATAATGATCAAGTAGAAGTAGTAAATAAAGACGCCTATCTAGCAACAATCAACGAAGATGCTGAACTCAAATTCACATTGATCGTTGAAAAAGGTATTGGCTATGTACCAAGCGAAGAAATTAAAGAGCTTATAAATGATCCTAAATTTATAGCTTTAGATGCTTTCTTTACACCTGTAAGAGAAGCAACCTATGATATTGAAAAAGTTTTATTTGAAGATAATCCTGATTATGAAAAAGTGGTTTTAACCGTAACAACTGATGGACAAATCACTCCAAATGAAGCTTTTCAAAATGCTCTAGAAGCTATGTATAAACAATTATCAGTATTTGATAAAATTACCAATGTTAGAAGTGTAATTAAAAATCAAGCAACAAGCAATGAGTTAGAAAATACTAAATTATTGCAAAACATTACAGATTTAAATTTAAGTGCTAGAAGTTATAATTGTCTTGAAAAAGCAGGAGTAGTTTACATAGGCGAGCTTGCTTTGATGAGTGTAAGTGAACTTGCAGGGCTTAAGAATTTAGGTAAAAAATCTCTTGATGAAATTAAAAACATCATGGAAAGCATAGGTTTTCCTGTGGGAACTTCTAAGCTTAGCGATAATAAAGAAATACTTAAAAATAAAATCGCAGAATTAAAAGCACAAAACGAAGGATAAAGAATGAGACATAAACATGGATATAGAAAACTTGGCAGAACTTCATCTCATCGTGCTGCCTTATTAAAAAATTTAACTATAGCTTTAGTAAATAGCGGAAAAATCGAAACTACTCTACCAAAAGCTAAAGAATTAAGAGGCTATGTAGAAAGATTGATTACTAGAGCAAGACTTGGAGATTTTAACGCTCATAGAGCAGTTTTTGCTTCATTACAAGATAAAAACGCTACTAATAAATTAGTAACTGAAATTGCTCCAAAATTCAAAGATCGCAATGGTGGATATACAAGAATCATCAAAACAAGAATTCGCCGTGGTGATGCTGCTGAAATGGCTTTCATCGAATTTGTAGCTTAATCAAATCCTAGCTTTTGCTAGGATTAATACTTCAATTAAATATCCTAAAAATAAAAAGTTTTAAATAATTATTTTAAATAAAATTAAATTTATTTATTTTTCAAAACCCTTGCTAAAAATTCAACTACTTATGCTAATATAAGTTTTTAATTTTTAATTTCAAGGATATGTTATGCAAGAAAACACTCGTTTACGCATTGCGATACAAAAATCAGGCAGACTTTCAAAAGAATCCATAGAGCTTCTTTCAGAATGTGGTGTTAAAATACATATCCATGAACAAAGTTTGATCGCTTTTTCTACAAATTTACCCATAGATATTTTACGCGTTAGAGATGATGATATTCCAGGGCTTATTTTTGATGGTGTTGTAGATTTAGGCATTATAGGGGAAAATGTTTTAGAAGAAAATGAACTTGAACGCCAGTCTTTAGGAGAAAATCCAAGCTATAAGCTTTTAAAAAAGCTAGATTTTGGATATTGCCGTCTTTCTCTTGCCTTGCCTCAAGAAAATAAATTTCAAAATTTGAAAGATTTTGAAGGCTTAAGGATAGCTACTTCTTATCCACAACTTTTAAAGCGTTTTATGAAAGAAAATGGAATTAATTATAAAAATTGTATGCTTACAGGTTCTGTTGAAGTAGCCCCTAGGGCAAATTTAGCCGATGCGATTTGCGATCTTGTTTCAAGCGGGGCAACTTTACAAGCAAACAATCTTAAAGAAGTTAAAGTCATTTATGAATCTCGTGCTTGTTTGATTCAAAAAGAAAATGCTTTAAGTAAAGAAAAACAAGCCTTAGTGGATAAAATTATGTTGCGTGTAGCAGGAGTAATGCAAGCAAGAGAATCTAAATACATTATGCTTCATGCTCCAAAACAAAAGCTTGATAAAATTCAAGCCCTACTTCCAGGAGTTGAAAGACCAACCATCTTACCTTTAGCACACGATGAAAAAAATGTAGCTTTACATATGGTAAGTAAAGAAAATCTTTTTTGGGAAACCATGGAGGCTTTAAAAGAAGAAGGTGCGAGTTCGATTTTGGTTCTGCCTATAGAAAAAATGTTAAAGTGAGTAAAAAATGCAAATTTTAGTATATGATAATTTAGATGAAAAACAAAAAGAAGAAGCATTAAAACGCCCTGCTATAAGTGCGAAAGATGAAATTTCAAAAATAGTAAGTTCTATCATTAAAGAAGTGCAAGAAAAAGGCGATGAAGCTTTGATAGAACAAGCTTTAAAATTTGATAAGGCTGAAATTTCTAATATTAAAATCACTCAAGAAGAAATTACTCAAGCAAGTAATCGTTTGGATAAAGATTTACAAGACGCTATTTTAGTAGCTTATGAAAATATCAAAAAATTCCACGAAGCCCAAATCCCACATGAAATCGCTCTTGAAACTACAAAAGGCGTTAAATGTGAGGTTTTAACACGCCCTATAGAAAAAGTAGGACTTTACATACCAGGGGGTTTAGCACCTTTGTTTTCAACGGTTTTAATGTTAGCTATCCCTGCAAAAATTGCAAGTTGTGAAAAAATCGTTTTAGCAAGTCCTGCAAAAATCAATGATGCCGTGCTTTTTTGTGCCAAGCTTTGTGGCGTGGATGAAATTTATCAAATGGGCGGTGCAGGAGCTATAGCAGCTTTGGCCTACGGTACGCAAAGTGTTTTAAAGGTGGATAAAATTTTTGGCCCAGGAAATGCCTTTGTAACCGAAGCAAAACGCCAAGTAAGTAACGATATAAACGGAGCAGCTATTGATATGCAAGCAGGACCTAGTGAAGTTTTAGTAATAGCTGATGATTTGGCTAATGAAAAATTTGTAGCTAGTGATTTGCTTTCACAAGCTGAACATGGTGCAGATTCTCAAGTGATTTTGGTGTGTTTAAGTCAAGATTTTGCTCAAAAAACAAGTGATGAAGTCCAAAGTCAATTAGAACTTTTACCTCGTAAAGAACTTGCAAGCAAAAGCATTGCTAATTCACGCATTATCATAGCTAAAGATTTAAATCAAGCCTTAGAAATTTCAAATCTTTATGCCCCTGAACATTTGATCATACAAACTCAAAATCCACGAGAACTTTTAAAAGGTGTAAAACACGCAGGATCGGTATTTTTAGGAGCTTATTCTCCGGAGTCTATGGGTGATTATGCAAGTGGGACAAATCATGTTTTACCTACTTATGGACTTACTAAAACGCATTCTAGTTTAGGTTTGGCAGATTTTAGTAAAAGAATGACCGTTCAAGAATTAAGTAAAGAAGGTTTTTTAGCTTTAGGTAAAAGTGTTGAAATTTTAGCACAAAATGAGCATTTAGACGCGCACAAAAATGCAGTAACTTTTCGTTTAGAGAGCTTAAAATGAGTCAAAAAATCCTTTTTATAGATAGAGATGGCACTTTAATAGAGGAGCCAAAAAGCGATTTTCAAATCGATACTCTTGAAAAATTACGTTTTGAAAAAGATGCTATTCCCACTCTTTTAAAACTAAAAAATTTTGGATTTAAATTTGTTATGGTAAGCAATCAAGATGGTCTTGGAACACCAAGTTTTCCAAAGGAAAATTTTGAAATCGCTCATGAAAAAATGCTTGATATTTTAAAAAGTTGCGGTATAGAATTTCAAGATATTTTTATTTGTCCGCATTTTGAAAATGAAAATTGTACTTGCAGAAAACCTAAAACCGCTATGTTAGAAGAGTATATCAAACACGAGCTTTATGATAAGGAGCAAAGTTTTGTTATAGGAGATCGTGAGAGTGATATGATCTTGGCTTCAAATTTAGGCGTGCGTGGTTTAAAATACGGCGAACTTTCTTGGAAAGAAATAGAAAATGAAATTTTAAGTTCTTTTAGAAGTGCGAGTTATCAAAGAACTACTAAAGAAACAGATATAAAAGTAAAAGTATGCTTAAATGGGGGTAAGGTTAGCATTAAAACAGGTATTGATTTTTTTGATCACATGTTAGAGCAAATCGCTGTACATGGAGGTATAGGGCTTGAAATTTCTTGTAAAGGGGATTTGGAAATCGATGAGCATCATAGCGTTGAAGATGTAGCCTTAGCACTTGGAGCTTGTATCAAAAAAGCTTTAGGGGATAAAATTGGCATTGCAAGATATGGTTTTACTTTACCTATGGATGAGTGTTTGGCAAGTTGTGTGATGGATTTTTGCAATCGTCCTCATTTAGTCTATAAAGCCAAATTTAAAAAATCTCATTTAGGGGCTTTAAGCACAGAAATGATCGAGCACTTTTTTTATTCTTTAAGCTATGCTATGGGCGTGAGTTTGCATTTAAAAGTTAAAGGTAAAAACGATCATCATAAAGCTGAAGGGCTTTTTAAAGCCTTTGCAAAAGCTTTGAAAATGGCAGTGAAAATAGAAAGTGAAAATTTAGCCAGCTCTAAAGGAGTGATATGAAAATCATCATCATCGATACAGCCTGTGCGAATTTAGCATCTTTGAAATTTTGTCTGGATAGATTAGGTTTTAATGCAACTATCAGTAGGGATTTAAAAGAGCTTGAAAGTGCGGATAAGCTTTTTTTACCTGGAGTGGGTACCGCAAAAGAAGCGATGAAAAATTTAGAACAATTTAATCTTATTGATTTTATTAAAAATACCAAAAAACCTTTGCTTGGTATTTGTTTAGGTATGCAAATTTTAGGAAATTTTTCTGAAGAATTAAATCAAGAAACTTTAAAACTCATAGATTTTACAACTCAAAAATTTAAAGCTAAAGAAGGCTTTACTTTTCCACATATGGGATGGAATCAAGTTCATAGCTCTCATGCTTTGTTTAAAGGCTTAGAAGGGGCTTATTTTTATTTTGTGCATAGTTATTGTGTAGGACTTGGGGAATACACTATAGCAGATTGTGAGTATTCGCAAAAATTTAGTGCAAGTGTAATGAAAGATAATTTTTACGGGGTGCAATTTCACCCTGAAAGAAGTAGCGAAACGGGGGAAATTTTAATTTCAAATTTTATTAAGGATATAGGATGACTCAAATCATACCCGCACTTGATCTTATAGATGGTGAAGTGGTGCGTCTTGTAAAAGGGGATTACGAACAAAAAAAAGTATATAAATACAATCCCTTAAAGAAATTCAAAGAATACGAAAAAGCAGGAGCGAAAGAACTTCATCTTGTAGATCTTACAGGTGCAAAAGATCCTAGCAAAAGACAACTTGCTTTGATAGAAAAATTAGCTAAAGAAGTCAGTGTCAATTTACAAGTAGGCGGAGGCATACGCTCTAAAGAAGAAGTTAAAGCTTTGCTTGATTGTGGAGTAAAAAGAGTAGTTATAGGATCTATGGCGATTAAAGATGCGACTTTATGTTTTGAAATTTTAAAAGAATTTGGTAGTGAAGCTATAGTTTTAGCCTTAGATACGATTTTAAAAGAAGATTATGTTGTGGCTGTAAATGCTTGGCAAGAAGCAAGCGATAAAAAGCTTATGGAAGTTTTAGATTTTTATAGCAATAAAGGCTTAAAACACATACTTTGCACAGATATTTCAAAAGATGGCACCATGCAAGGAGTAAATGTAAGACTTTACAAACTTATCCATGAAATTTTTCCTAATATTTGCATTCAGGCAAGTGGTGGAGTAGCGAGCTTAAAAGACCTTGAAAACTTAAAAGGAATTTGTAGTGGGGTTATCGTAGGAAAAGCTTTATTAGACGGAGTTTTTAGCGTAGAAGAAGGAATAAGATGTCTAGCAAATTAAGTTACAAAGAACTTGCTTTAGAAATTTTAAAACAAAGCGATAAGCCTTTAAGCGCTAATGAAATTTGGCAAAAAGCTCTTGAAAAAGGCTTAGATAAAAAGCTTTCTAGCATAGGACAAACTCCAATTGCTACTTTAGGGGCTAGGATATATGTTGATATAAAAGAATTGCAACACAATTCTTTATTTATTAAAGCTTCCCAAAAACCCAGAACTTTTTGGTTAAAAGAAAGAGAAAATGAACTTTTAAAGCTTGATGATAAAAATGAAATTACTAACGAAAAACAAGAAAAAAATAAATTTCATGAAAGAGATTTACACCCCTTGATTGTAAAATTTTTATATGAAAATTTAGATTTTAATTTAAATTGCAAAACAATTTATCACGAACAAAGCAAAAAGGGTAAAGGTGGGGAAGATAAGTGGAATTATCCTGATATTGTAGGGGTTTATTTTCCTTATGATGATTATGAAAAAGAAACCATAACACTTTTAGAAAATATCAAACAAAACAGCTATAAACTTTTTTCTTTTGAACTTAAAATTGCTTTAAATTTTTCAAATTTAAAAGAATGCTATTTTCAAGCTGTAAGCAATTCTAGCTGGGCAAATGAGGGCTATTTGGTTGTTTTACAAGAAATTGATAGCGAGGTTTTAAGCGAGTTAAGACGCTTAAATCAAAGTTTTGGCATAGGAGTGATAAAACTTGAAAAAGATATTTCAAATTCTCAAATTTTAATTAGTGCAAAAGAAAAAGAACTTGATATTCAAACACTAAATATGCTGATTAATAAAAATCCAAATTTTAAAGAATTTATTGATGATATAAACAAACAAATTAAAGTGGGCAAAGAAGCAAAAATTCAAGCTAATTTTGATGAAATTAAAAGCGATGAAAAAATGGAAAAATATCTTAAAGAAAAATGTATTTTGGAGAAATAAATGCTTACAAAACGCATAATTGCATGTTTAGATGTCAAAGATGGCAGAGTAGTAAAAGGAACACAATTTAAAAACCATAAAGATATGGGAGATATCATAGAGCTTGCTAAGTATTATTCTCAAAATGGTATTGATGAGCTTGTTTTTTATGATATTGCTGCAAGTGCTAGAAAAGAACGCATATCAAGAGAATGGGTAAGTGAAGTAGCAAAAAATATCAATATTCCTTTTTGTGTTGCAGGGGGTATTAAAAGCGAAGAAGATGCAGCTGAACTTTTAGCTAATGGGGCAGATAAAATTTCTATCAATTCTCCTGCTTTAAATGATCCAAGCCTAATCACACGCCTTGCTAAAAGCTTTGGCGTGCAATGCGTAGTAGTAGGGATTGATAGCTTCAAAGATAAAAATGGAAATTTAAAAGTATTTCAATACACAGGCGATGAAAAAATAAGCAAGCATAGTGGAAAAAGTACTTTAGAATGGGTTAAAGAAGTGCAAGATCTAGGTGCAGGCGAAATTGTTTTAAATATGATGAATCAAGATGGTGTTAAAAATGGCTATGATTTAGAACAATTAGAAGCTGTATATAAAATTTGTAAAGTACCTTTGATCGCAAGCGGGGGAGCGGGAAAAATGGAGCATTTTTTAGAAGCTTTTAAACTAGGTATAGATGGGGCTTTAGCTGCTTCCGTTTTTCATCAAAAACTTATAGACATTAAAGAATTAAAAATTTATCTTAAAAATCAAGGCTTAAGTATAAGGATATAATATGCAAAATTTCAAAGAACTTAATGAAAAAATCGCTTGGCAAAAAGTGGATCATCTTTTACCTGTCATCGTCCAAGATGCAAAAACTTGTGAAGTTTTAATGCTAGGCTTTATGAATAATGAAGCCTTAGAAAAAAGCTTAGAAAGTGGCAAAGTAGTCTTTTTTTCACGCAAAAAACAGCGTCTTTGGATGAAGGGTGAAGAAAGTGGAAATTTCTTAAATATCATAGATTTAAGCTTAGATTGTGATAATGACACGCTTTTAATTTTAGCAAATCCTGTAGGACCTACTTGTCATACGGGCGATATTTCTTGTTTTGAAAAAATTTCTAAAAATGCGGATTTTGTTTTTCTAGCCAGACTTGAAAAGCTTATCAATTCACGAAAAAATGCCGATGAAAATACTTCTTATACAGCAAAACTTTTCAAAAGTGGTACAAAACGCATAGCACAAAAAGTTGGTGAAGAAGGCGTAGAAACAGCTTTAGCAGCGACAGTAAAAGATAAAGAAGAGCTTATTTGTGAAGCAGCGGATTTAATGTATCATTTAAGTGTTTTACTTGCAGATGCAAATCTTAGTTTCTCAGATGTGATTTCAAAGTTGAAAGAAAGGCATAAAGCTTAAAGCTTTATGTAAATGAATTTATATCAATGCAAGGCTTCGTTAAGTTTGACTGCTTTTTTATTTAAAGCTACTATCATAGCACCACTTATAGAATCTTGACGGAAATGTAGTCCATTTAAACCTTTAAGCTCTAAGCCTTTGTAAATTTCTTTATCAAAATTAAAATAAGGATTAAGTTTAGCAAGTTCTTCGGCATCTTTGAGTAAAAATTTCGTTCCTTCTAGCACCGCAATACCTGCATCAACTATACAATTATCCCCTAAAGGAATTCCTGTCACTGAATTAGCCCCTAAAAGACAAGCCTTGCCTACGCTTATAGCATTACCACTTGTTCCACTTAAAACACCTAAAATCGAAGCTCCGCCACCTACATCAGAACCTTCTCCTACTATAGCACTTGAACTAATACGCCCTTCAACCATACAAGCTCCTGTTGTACCTGCATTAAAATTCACATAACTTGCCCCTGGCATGATGGTTGTTCCTGCTGCTAAAGATGCACCCATTCTTACTTTGGAACTTTCTAAAATTCTTGTATTATCCTCAGGGATAATATGCGCTAAAAATCTTGGAAATTTATCAACAAAATCGATTTTTGGATATTGATTGCTCATTTTTAAACGCATTTCATTTGCTCTTAAATACTCAAGCTCGATAGGTTTATCATCGCTCCAAGCTACATTGCTTAAAAGTCCAAAAGCTCCATTTAGATTAATACTTCTTAAAGGTACTTTTTTAGTAGAAAGCAAATAAAGTTTTAGATAAACACTTTCTACACTTAAAGGTTCTTTATCTTCAAAAAGACAAACAAAAGCAAACTCATCGTCTTTAAATTTATCTTTGATAATCTTTAATAAATCAATATTTTGATGCCCTTCTTCTTCTAAAAAAGGTTTAAAACAAGAAAGTGCAAAATCAATATCTTCTAATTTTAAAGTTTGCACAAACTCGCTCGCATTAAAATCAATCTCCACACCCCTTTGCATAAAAGCTTCAAGCATGATTGCCGCTGAGCCAAAATTTTGCTCATAATTAATCAAAGCAAAACTTGCTTGTAAGATTTTATTTTTATTTAACTGTCCTCTATCAAGCCTTGCTATACCAAAAGCTTTAGGTTTTTTATAGCCACTTTTTTGCTCGATTTGTTTGATTAAAAGTAAAAAATCTTCTTTAGTATTAATCATTTTCTTTTCCTTATCCACTTAATTTTTAATGCGAACACGCACTTTTTCCATTCATCACAGGTTGTATAGCAGAATTATCCGCACCACCTTCATTGTTAATCTTTTCTATAAAGCTCCAAATTTTTTCAGCTGCCATTAAATAACGCTTTGAACTCACACTTTCAGGGTGATAAAAACTCACAGGCTTGCCTTCATCTCCACCTTCTCTTACTATCATTTCTATAGGAATTTGTGCTAAAACTTCACTTTTATAGGCTTTTGCCATATCCTCAGCCGTTCCTTTGCCAAAAATATCATACTCTTTACCATTATCAGGGCATAAAAATCCACTCATATTTTCAATCACACCCGCTATAGGAATGTGAAGCTTATTAAACATATCTAAAGCTCTTTTACTATCATCTAAAGATACGGTTTGAGGTGTGCTTACACAAACTCCTGCAGTAATAGGAATACTTTGTGCAGAAGTAATTTGCGCATCGCCTGTTCCTGGAGGCATATCCAAAAACAATACATCAAGTTCAGGCCAAATCACATCGGCTAAAAGTTGCTCGATTGCTTTCATAATCATAGCTCCACGCCACATAAGACCTTGACCCTCTTCGATCAAAACCCCCATACTCATCATATAAACACCATGAGTTAAAATAGGCTTTAATCTCTGCCCTACTACTTCAGGCTGAGTTTTGGTTTCGCCTAGCATTCTTGGAATATTTGGCCCATAAATATCTGCATCTAAAATCCCTACTCTTTTTCCCATTTTAGCCATGGAAATTGCTAAATTTACTGTAGTTGTAGATTTGCCCACACCACCTTTTCCACTTGAAACCATGATGAAATTTTTTACTTGTGGAGCGATATTTTTTCCACTTCTTGAATTGCTTTTTTCTTCAGGAATTTTTGGAGTAATGATATTAAGTTCAATATTTTTTAAAGCCAAACTCGATAAAGCTTCAATAGCATTTTTACGAATTTCATTAGCTACTTCAGGATTTGCTGAAACGATTTCTATATCAATAAATACACCATCATCTTGAATTTTAATATCTTTTACAAAGTTAAAACTCACTATATCCTTTTCAAAACCAGGATATTTTACAGTTTTTAATTTCTCTAAAATTTGTTCTTTCATATTTTTTCCTTGTCTTTTAAAAAAATAAATTTTACTAATAAAATGATAAAATTTAGCTTTTTATAAGTGTATAATATGGTAACATTATAAAAACCAACAATATTAAAAAGAGGAATGAAAAAATGAGTGAAATTAGCCTCATTATGTTAGCAGCTGGAAATTCTACTCGTTTTAACACAAAGGTAAAAAAACAATTTTTACGACTTGGAAATGACCCTCTTTGGCTTTATGCAACAAAAAATTTAAGCTCTTTTTATCCTTTTAAAAAAATAGTTGTTACCTCTAGTAATATCACTTATATGAAAAAATTTACTAAAAACTATGAATTCATAGAAGGTGGTGATACCAGAGCAGAATCCTTAAAAAAAGCCTTAGAGCTCATAGATAGCGAATTTGTTATGGTAAGTGATGTAGCAAGGGTATTGGTGAGTAAAAATTTGTTTGATCGTTTGATTGAAAATTTAGATAAAGCAGATTGTATTACCCCTGCTTTAAAAGTTGCAGATACAACACTTTTTGACAATGAAGCCTTGCAAAGAGAAAAAATCAAACTCATTCAAACCCCGCAAATTTCTAAAACCAAATTGCTTAAAAAAGCCTTGGATCAAAACCTAGAATTTACAGATGATAGCACAGCTATAGCTGCAATGGGTGGAAAAATTTGGTTTGTTGAAGGTGAAGAAAATGCAAGAAAACTAACCTTTAAAGAAGATCTTAAAAAGCTTGATTTGCCTACACCTAGCTTTGAAATTTTTACTGGCAATGGTTTTGATGTGCATGAATTTGGAGAGAATCGCCCTTTGCTTTTAGCAGGAGTGCAAATTCATCCTACTATGGGGCTTAAAGCACACAGCGATGGAGATGTTTTAGCTCACTCTTTAACCGATGCGATTTTAGGTGCTGCAGGACTTGGAGATATAGGAGAGCTTTATCCTGATACTGATATGAAATTTAAAAATGCCAACTCCATGGAGCTTTTAAAACAGGCTTATGATAAAGTCAGAGAAGTAGGTTTTGAACTCATTAATATAGACATTTGCGTCATGGCACAAAGCCCTAAACTTAAAGACTTTAAACAAGCTATGCAAAGCAATATAGCTCATACTTTAGATTTAGATGAATTTAGAATCAATGTTAAAGCCACAACAACGGAAAAATTGGGTTTTATTGGAAGAAAAGAAGGTATGGCGGTGCTTAGTAGTGTAAATTTAAAATATTTTGATTGGACAAGATTATGAAAGTTTTAATTATTGAAAATGAAATTTATCTAGCACAAAGCATTAGCATTAAACTAAGCGATGCTGGATATAGCTGTGAAATTATCAACTCGTTTGATGAATACAATGGTGAAAAATACTATGATATTGTACTGCTTTCTACAAATACTAATAACTTTCTAAAAGCCGTAGGTCAGTTTAAACATAGTATTATTATTTTGCTTATTTCTTATATAAGTACAGATACAGTTTCAAATCCTTTGAAATTAGGTGCTAGTGATTATATTCAAAAACCCTTTATGATAGAAGAGCTGATTAGAAAAATAAAGCATTATCAAGATTTTAGAAAACTTTCAATCCTTAATAAAGCTTATCAAAGCTACATCAAATCAAGATTAGAAACAATCAAAATTCCAGAGTATAATTATAAAAAATTAAAACTTCCATTGATATTAAAATCCAACAAGCAAAGCAGTGCTGATGCTTTTGTTTTTAATTATGCAAATGAATGTGACATTACTCTTTCTTTTATTGATTTAACATCTACAAATTCAGTTGAAAAAGTTATGAAACTTCCCACAGAAAACAATCTCTTATTTTTGAGTAACTTTCAAGCATTAAAAGCAGCAGAAAAGGAAAAACTCCTAGATTTTATACAAAACAAAAATGTTATTTTGCATACCAATTCAAATACAGATGATTTAAAAATAAACTGCATTAATTTAAATGATAATGAAAAAAATATCGATAGCAATGAAATTTTAACCATAGATGAGTATGTAAAATATGTTATTATAAATTACCAAAATATATTTCCTGATACTGATCTTTCAAAAAAATTAGGCATTTCACGTAAATCTTTATGGGAAAAAAGGAAGAAATATGAAATCAGCAAGAAAAAATAAAAACATTACCATAGATCAAAATGAATTTGGTATCTTGTCACTTATTAAAGAAGGTTTGCTAGGTGCTTGCACTCATTTAATGAATGAAAAAGAAGTCAATGAAATCATTAAATCAGGAAAATTTAAAGGAGAAAGTTTTCCCTATCCCTTAAGCTTTGCGCCAAAAAATGCTGAAGAAGCACTAAATGATATAAAATCTGGCGATAGAATCGATCTCATACTAGACGAAAAAGTAGTAGGACATATAGATTTTAAAAGCCGATTTAAAAATAATAAAAATTTTTCTGATATTTTCAGTCCTAACACTTGCTCTTTGGAAGATATGGGAACAACTTGTATAAGTGGAAAAATAGAAATTTACAATTCTCAAATTAAAAAAATAAAAGAAAATTTTCAACAAATCAAAAACAATCTTAATGCACAAAAAATTACCGCTATAGTTTCAAGTTTTGATCCTTTGCATCGTGCCCATGAAAGAATGTTTCGTTGGACTATTGATAAAGCAGATTTAGTTGTAATTTTTCTTGTAGAATCTTTTGATGCAAATGGGTTTGAATTCGAACTTAAAGAAGCTTATTTGAAAAAATTTATTCAAAACTATCTTCCACCGGATAGAATTTTCATTTTTCCATTAAAAAATATTAATATTTTTCACGCTCATTTAAATCCTGGTTTAGAAAGCATTATCGCAAAAAGTCTAGGTTGTACCAAACTAGTAGTAGGACAAAATCATACAGGACTTGGAATGTTTTATGATGATAATCAACCAAAAACCATACTTGATGATTTTTCCAAGGATTATGGCATAGAAGTGATTGTTTTGCCTGAATTTGTATTTTGCGATCAATGTCGCATGATTGTTAGCACAAGATCTTGCCCTCATGGTTGTCATCACCATTTGCACTATAATTCTCAGTCTTTAAAAGATTTACTAAGAGCGGGTATCATTCCTCCAGCAATTTTCATGCGCAAGGAAGTATCTAGTGTTATTTTAACTTCTCTTTTTCCAAATAGATTAAAAAATATGCAAAAAATTTATAATGAGCTTTTTCCAACTGATGGAATTTTAGAATACAAAAATGATGAAGAATTTTATCAAAAACTTTTAGAAATTCATCAAATGTCTTATATGGTGTAACAAAATGCAAAAATTATTTTTAACTTTTTTTTATTCAGGTTCTATAAAAAAGGCAAGTGGGACTTTTGGTACTATCGCTGCTTTAATACCTGCTTTTTTTATACTTAAATATCTCGGAATTAATACTTTGTTTTTACTAAGTATTTTAATTTTTGTTGCAAGTATTCGTGTTATAGATGATTATGAAAAAAAAACAGGAATTCACGATGACAAACACATAGTTATCGATGAAGTTGCTGGGGTTTTTCTTGCTTGTGCTATTGCAGCAAGTGTTGAAAACTCGATAGTCAATTTTATTTTGGCTTTTGTTTTATTTAGACTCTTTGACATTACAAAACCTTCTATTATTGGCAAGATAGATAAAAAAGTCAAAGGCGGACTAGGTGTAATGCTTGATGATATGCTAGCAGGATTGTTTGCTGGACTTTTAAGTGCGGTAATTTATGGATTTTTACTTAAATTTAATTTAGTTTTTTGGGATATAAATTTAAAGGATTTATTTTGAAATTTTGCTTAAATTAATTAAATTTTAAATTTTATTCTTATATAATTTAGTCTTTAATTTCAAAAAAGGAAAATATAAATGGCAAACCATAAATCTGCTGAAAAAAGAGCAAGACAAACTATTAAAAAAACAGAAAGAAATAGATTCTATAGAACAAGACTTAAAAATATAACTAAAGCCGTAAGAGAAGCTGCAGCAAATGGAGATAAAAATGCTGCTAATGAAGCTTTAAAAGTAGCTAATAAAAGCATTCATGCTATGGTAAGTCGCGGTTTCATTAAAAAACAAACTGCTTCTCGCCGTGTAAGCCGCTTAGCCCTTTTAGTAAATAAAATCGCATAATTTTCTATATAGTTTTTAATGTTAGCTAGCAAACTAGATCCTTTTTTAAAACGCTTTGAAGAGTTAAATTCTCTTCTTAGCAGTTCTGATATACTCAACGATATCAGTAAAATGACTACACTCTCTAAAGAACAAAAAAATTTAGAACCTATCGTTTTAAAAGCTAAAGAGTATTTAAAAACTTTAGACAATATAGAAGAAAATAAAGCTTTGCTAAACGATCCAGAACTTGGGGAACTTGCAAAAGAAGAACTAAAAACTTTAGAAGAATTAAAACCAAAACTTGAAGAAGAGATTAAAATTTTACTTCTTCCTAAGGATCCAAATGATGAAAGAAATATTTTTCTTGAAATTCGTGCAGGTACAGGTGGCGATGAGGCATCTTTATTTGTAGGAGATCTTGTAAAAGCTTATGCAAGATATGCTGAAAATCGCGGCTATAAACTTGAGATTGTAAGCTCTAGTGAAGGAAGTGTAGGTGGATTTAAAGAAATCATCATGCTTGTTAAAGGAACAGGGGCTTATTCAAGACTTAAATATGAAGGTGGAACGCACCGTGTTCAAAGAGTTCCTCAAACAGAATCCCAAGGACGCGTGCATACTTCTGCTATCACCGTGGCAGTAATGCCAGAAGTTGATGATATAGAAATCGAAATCAATCCAAACGATCTTAAAGTTGATGTTATGCGATCTTCAGGACATGGTGGACAAAGTGTAAATACTACTGATTCAGCTGTTCGTATCACTCATATCCCCACAGGTATAGTTGTAGTCAATCAAGATGGAAAAAGCCAACACAAAAATAAAGAAAGTGCGATGAAAGTCCTAAAAGCAAGGCTTTATGAAATGCAAGAAAGTGAAAGACTAGCAAAAGAAAGTGAAGCAAGAAAATCACAAGTAGGAAGCGGAGATAGAAGCGAACGCATTCGCACTTACAATTTTCCACAAAATCGTATCAGCGATCATAGAATAAATCTTACTTTATATCGCTTAGATGCCATTATGCAAGATGGGCTTTTTGATGAAATCATAGAACCTTTAATCACTCATCATCAAGCCCAAGCTTTACAAGAACAAAATTTATAAGTTTTATACAAATTAATGCTTATGTGGGAATTTATGTGGATTTCCACTAGCACCTACATGTGCAACATTTCCATTTTCTATATCATAAGCTTGACCAAAACCTTTTACAAAGCGTCCTTTTTTAAATTCAAGCTTTACTAGATGAAAATCAAGCATCTTGCGTATAGTTTTAATGCCTCCTTCTCCTCCGGTTTGTTTTTCAAACTCATCATAAATTTGATCAAATCTTTCACCTCTCTCTAAAAAGCTTGCATTTACTCTATAGCGCAATCTTTTGCGAAGTATCACAGAAGCAGCTTTACTCTCATCCTCTAAAAACATTATTTCCATATTGTTTGGATTTACTTTGATGTTGTTAAAATGTTCACTTACTTCACTTATATAAATATAATTTCCCCATTCTGTGCTTACAAAAGGTGCATACGAGCAAACAACTTCTCCATTTGTATTTAAAGTTGCCAAAGCTACAGAATTAAAACTTAGCATAAATTCATTTAATTCTTTTTCTACACCACTAAAATTTTGCTCACTCTTTGCACTCATGCAAAGGGATATTATAGTATCTTTAATTGTGTTTTCATCGGCTTTTTTAGGAAATTCCACTCGTAAATTTTCTTTATCATTGTAAACAAGATCCAAGCCATTAAAATCAACACTTTTTAGAAAAACATCTTGCACTTGCTCAATACCACCAAATTTTTTACAAAGATCAACTAAATTTGATTTATGATGATCATTCATATGAGAAATAATGCTTTGAAAATTCATTTTTATCCTTTCTTGATTTTAAAATAAAATATTAAAAAAAATGGTATCAATTATCAAATTAAAAAGCACTTAAAATATACAAATTATCTATTTTAACAAAAATTTATACTAAATTAAGTTAATAAAGGATAAATTTCATTCTAAATTATTATGATATAAATTATCATTATTTATTTTATTTAAGGAGTAAAATTTGCATCCAAATAAAAAAGCTTTTAAGTTATCTTTATTTGCATTATTGCTAATAACTAATTTAAATGCGCAAGAATCAAATGAAGCTATTAAATTACAAAAAGTTGTTGTTAGTGCAACAGGTTTTGAGCAAGATGCAGACTCAAATTTACGCAATGTAATCAGCATAGAAGGCAAAGATCTGCAAAATAAAGGTTATGTTTCCTTAGAACAAGCCTTAGAAAGAATTTCGGGTATTAGCTTTGTAAATTTTGGACTTGGACGCAATATAGATATGCGTGGACAAGGAGATAAATCCAATATAGCTGTAAAAGTTATGATCGATGGGCGTGCTATTAATGTTCTTGATAATTCCCATGGTGTAACCCCGCTAGATAGTATCAATTTAGATAATGTAGAACGCATAGAAATCATACCTGGAGGTGGGTCTGTGCTTTATGGAAGTGGTACTAGAGGGGGTGTGATTAATATCATTACAAAAAAACAAAAATCAGATGCTTTTGCTATAAATTTAAAAAGCAGTGCTTATGATCATGGTGGACTAGGTGGAAATTTAGGTATCAATGGTGCCAAACAAATAAATGAAAATTTAGCTTTTAGCTTTGATATACAAAGTTTTAACCTTGATGGATATCAAGAAGGTTATAATGAAAAAGGTTATTTTATTAACACAAAAACCTATATTGATATCAATGATAATAGCGATTTAACTTTGGGTTATAATTATTTTAAAAGCAAAAATACCAGCAGTGGCTATCTAACAAAAGCACAAGCTCAAAGCGATCCAACTCAAAAAGGCAATAGTGACAATATCACACAAATCAATCGCCCTGAAATTTCTTTGGATTATCATTACTATTTTGATGATATATGGGAATTTAACCTAGAAGCTTTTTGGCAAAATCAAAAGATCAATTATCTAAAAGATGTTTCTACAATGAGTTATAGAGATATGAATCTTCCTGTATATCAAAATGGAAGTGGTTTTGAAGACACACTTACAGGGGTAAGTTTAAAAAACAAGCTAAATTATGCAAATAATTCTTATTTTATTTTTGGTTATGAATTTGCAAACCATGATGCAAAAAGAACAAGCATTATTCATTATGATGTAAATAGCCCTAGGTTTCAAATGAGTCATACTATGACAACGCTTATGGATATGACTAAACAAAGCCATTCTATTTTCGCTCTTGATTCTCATGAATTTAACGATATTTTTAGTATTTCAGGTGGAGCAAGATATGAATATAGTCTTTATGACACAAATAGAAATTACACTAGCAATATGATTATATCAAGCGTTCCTAGACCAAGCACTCCAGAGCTTTTTTCAACCGATGATACAAGTCATAACTTCGCCTTTGAAATTACTCCAAATTTTAAATACTCAGACACAGGAAAGCTTTATATCAAATACGAAAGAGGTTTTGTCTCTCCAAGTCCAGCACAATTTGTGAATAAGGATAAAGATTCACAAAAGTATTATTCTGCAAATTTAAATCCTGAGATCTTTGATACTTTTGAACTAGGAATTGATGATTTTTGGTGGGATTTTTACGGCTTTAATCTAACTTTATTTTACACCCAAAGCAAAGATGAAATTTCTTATCTTGGAAACCCTCACGCAACAGGTGGAGGATTTTGGCAATATTATAATATAGATCAAACTCGCCGTTTAGGAGTAGAATTAAGCCTGAGTCAAAATTTTTTAGATGATGATTTAATCTTTAGAGAAAGTCTAACTTATCTTGATGCTAAAATTTCTAAAGGCGTTAATGACGGCATGAGAATTCCTTATGTTTCAAAAATCAAAGCCACAGCTGGGCTCGAATACGCTTGGAATAAAAATTTCTCAAATTTTATTGATTTAACCTATTTTTCTAGAGCAAAAGATGGTGGAATTATAGATGAAAATACAGGAAAAATGTCTAAAAATTCTTGGATAAGGGATTATTTTTTAACAGATATTGGCATGAAATATAATTATAAAAAATTACAAATTTTAGCAGGAATTCGCAATCTTTTCGATAAAAGATACTACACATACCAAGACAGTATAAATGATCAATACCTAGCTGGGAATGGCAGAAACTACTATGTTGAATTTAAATACGCATTCTAAAATTTTAGTGATTATAGGGCTTGTAGCAGCTTATATAATCGCTTCTTTTACAGCACTTTGCTTAGGAGATGAGAATTTAAACCCAAAAGAACTTTTTTCATATATCTTTAGCCGAGATGAAATTCTAAGACAAATCATCATAGATGGACGCTTACCACGCATTATAATGGCGATTTTAATCGGTATGCTTTTAGCTAGTAGTGGGGCTATCACTCAAAATGTATTTTCAAATCCTATAGCCGATCCTTATATCATAGGTATAGCTTCTGCGGCAACCTTTGGAGCGGTTTTGGCGTATTTGTTAAAATTGAATGATTATTATTATGGAATTTTAGGTTTTGTTTGCTCTGCCTTTTTTGCCCTAGGAGTTTTTAAAATTTCTTCTAAGGCTTCTATAGCGACTTTACTCATTATCGGCATAGCAGCTTCATCTTTTTTAGGGGCTTTTACTTCTTTTTTCACCTATCTTATAGGCGAGGATTCTTTTAAAATAGTCGCTTGGCTTATGGGAAATATAGGCAATGCTTCTTGGTTTCGTGTGGGAATTTTAATCTTGCCTTTAATTTTTTGTTTGTTTTATTTTTACGCTCATAAAAACGAATTAAACATACTTTTAAGCGGAGATGATGAAGCTAGAAATTTAGGGGTAAATGCTCAAAAATTAAAAATAAATTTACTCATTGTCTCATCCTTGGCTGTATCTTTTGCGGTTGCTTTTAGCGGACTTATAGGCTTTGTTGGACTCATCATTCCTCATACTATAAGACTTTTGCTTAAAAATTATGATAATGCCTTAGTTATCCCTTTATGTACAGCATTTGGAGGATTATTTTTACTTATTTGTGATACTTTAGCAAGAACTCTTTTAGCCCCTGTACAAATTCCGATTGGAATCCTAACTGCATTTTTTGGAGCTCCTATTTTTTTATACTTGGCTTTAAGCGCTAGGAGATTTTTATAATGCTAAAAATACATGATTTAAGCTTTGCTTATCACCAAAAAAATTTACTAAAAAACATTCATTTAGAACTTAAAAATCAGGCTTTTGTAGGAATTTTAGGGCCAAATGGCTCAGGCAAAAGCACTCTTTTAAAACTTATACTTAAAAATTTAAGTCCAAATAAAGGAGAAATAAGTCTTTTTAATACAAATATCAAGGATTTTTCTCTTAAAGAATTTGCCAAAATTTGTGGTTTTGTACCTCAAAAATCAGAATTAAACACCCCTTTAAAAGTCATCGATGTGCTTTTAATGAGCAAATATGCGAATTTAAAACACGCTTTTAGTTCTTATTCCAAAGAAGATATTTTAGAAATTAAAGAATTTGCTAAGGATTTAAGACTTGAAAATTTTCTAGAAAGAAGTATACTTTCTTTAAGCGGAGGTGAATTTCAAAGAATGCTTTTAGCAAGAGCTTTGCTTAAAAAGCCAAAAATTCTTTTTTTAGATGAACCTACTTCAGCCCTTGATTTAAACTATGCTATAGAGCTTTTAACTCTTTGCGAAAAACTAGTTAAAGAAAAAAATATAGCCGTTGTTGCTATCTTGCATGATTTAAATTTAGCTTCCATGTTTTGCGATAAAATCCTTTTTTTAAAAGAAGGGGAAATAAAGTATTTTGGAACGAGCAAAGAGCTTTTTACTCAAGAAATTTTAAAAGAAATTTATGATTTAAACTGCGAGATTATTTATAAAAATTCTAAACCTTATATTTTAGCTTTAAAGGAGAAAAAATGAAAAAAATTTTAATTATTATGAGTTTATTTTTAATCACACTAAATGCAAAAGAACGCCTTGTAGTGCTTGATCCTGCAAGCATAGAAACCCTTTTTATGCTTAAGGCTGAAGATCAAATCGTAGGCATTGCCACTTTACAACACTCAAATATCTATCCTAAAGATCAAACCTCAAAACTTACAAGTGTAGGCACTTTTTCAAATCCTTCACTTGAAAAAATAGTAGCATTAAAACCAAGTTTGGTGATTTTAAGCTCTTATTCTTTAAATTTAGAAGAAGGACTTAAAAATTTTGGTATCAAAAGTATCAATTTAAAAGCCGAGCGTTTAGAAGATATAACAAAAAATATCACAACCTTAGGCCAAATCACCAAAAAAGAAAAAGAAGCAGAGCTTTTAAAACAAGAATTTACCCAAAATTTAAAAAAATTAAGCGATAAACCCCTAAATAAAAGTGCGATTTATCTTTATTCTAGCAACCCTTTAATGGCCTTTAATAATAATTCTTTAATAGCTGATATTTTAAGACTTATAGGGATTAAAAATTTAAGTCCGCAAAGTCAAATTTCAAGACCTGTTATATCAGCAGAATATATACTGAAACAAAATCCAGACATACTCATTCTTGGAATTAATGCTAAAAACAATCTTTTGGATACAAATGCTTTATTGAAAAATACCAAAGCAGTTAAAACAGGGAGTATTTATTTTAACAAAGATACACATATATTATTACGTCTTAGTCCTAAGATAATAGATAGAATTCAAGAATTTAAAACAAAGCTAGAAAATAACAATTTTTAATCACCCAATCTTGCTTTAAAAAATTCGCAAGTTTGACAAAGCTTTTCTATGCGTTCATCTTCTTTAAAAGCTTTTTTCATCATCTTTATACGCGGTGATTTAAAAAGCTTATCAAAGTTATTTTCAAAAACATTTCCCAAGTTAATATCTGCTTTAGTATCCAAACAGCAAGGCACTAAACTTCCATCACTTAAAATCCCAATTTGCTCTTTTAAAGCATGACATTTTCCTTTTTTATAAAGGGGTTCATCTTTTAAATTTGGCCATTTAAAAAGTTTATTTTGATGAAGCAAAATATGTCTTTGCAAGCGATTTTTACTTAAGTTTGTATCGATCTTAACTTCAAATTCTTTGGCTAAAAACTCATAAATTTTTAAATTTGACTTAGGTGCTTTAAAATTAGCATCTAAATTCCAAAGTCTTAGATTGATAAAAGAAAGGCTTTTTTGCTCTAAATGCTTTTTGCAAAGTTCTAAAATAGGCTTAAAATACTGTTCTAAAGAAATTTTGCTTTGACTTAAAAAAGACATTAAAGAAATATTGATTTGATGGATATTCTCATACCCTAACAATAAAGCTTGATTTTTAGAATTTAGATAAAAGCCACTTGTAGTAATTTCAAGTTTCATAGCTTCACCTTTTGCGATTTTTAGATAATTTTCAAAATTAGGCAAAAGCAAAGGATCACCCAAAAGATGAAAGGTAAAAAGCTCAGCTTTATTAGAAATTTCATAAGCTAAGTTTTGAAATTTTTCTTCACTCATTACCCCGCGAATTCCTTTTTGAGAAGGGCAAAAATCGCATTTTAAACCACAAATATCGCTTAATTCTATATATATTTTTTTAAATTTCATTATATTTCCTAGAGTAAACATTTTACCAAAATTTATGAAATTTATTAAAATATGTAACATTTTTATCAATATTTTTATCTTTTTTATTTCTCTTCTTTATTTTTAAATATATTAAGCAAAAATCACACTATACTTAAATAAAAATCTAAAATTAAGGAAGGGTTTATGCAAGAGCTTACTCGCACAAAAAAAATTCGCTCTATTATTGCTGCAAGTAGTGGAAATTTAGTAGAGTGGTTTGACTTTTATATCTATGCTTTTACAGCAACTTATTTTGCTCATACTTTTTCAACTTCAGATAATCCTGTTATCCAGCAAATCAATGCCTTTGGGGTTTTTGCAGCAGGATTTTTTATGCGTCCTATAGGCTCTTGGCTTTTTGGCTCTTTAGCTGATAAAGTAGGTCGTAAGAAATCTATGGTTATATCAGTGGTTTTAATGGCTTTGGGCTCTTTTATGATAGCAGCCTTGCCAAGCAAAGATACAGTGGGCGATCTTGCTATTATCTTACTTTTAATAGCAAGACTCATTCAAGGTCTTAGTGTAGGTGGGGAGTATGGCATAGCAGCTACTTATCTTTCAGAACTTGCTACAGAAGGAAAACGCGGTTTTTACTCATCTTTTCAGTATGTAACCCTAATAGGTGGTCAACTTTTGGCCGTTGCAAGCACTAGCATAATGTTTTTATTTTTTAGTATTGATGATATGAAAGATTACGCTTGGAGAATACTTTTTGTAATAGGTGGAATTTTAGCACTAGGCTCGCTTTTTGTAAGAAAAATGATGAATGAAAGTGCTACAAAACTTCACCAGCATGAAGATCGTGGTACTTTAAAAGCATTATGCAAATCTTGGAAATCTTTTTTAATGGTGCTTGGGGTTACTTCTGGGGGTTCTTTAGCTTTTTATACTATTACAACTTATACTAAAACTTTTATGGAAAATACGGGTATGGATAAAATGCTTGTTAATAATCTTTTTTTAGGTGCTTTATTTATACTAATGATCATTCAACCTCTTTTTGGATATATAGGAGATAAAATAGGTCACAAACGTTCTTTAATTGTATTTTGTATTTTGGCATTGGTAGGAATTTATCCTATTTTTTCACTTATAGCCAATAACGTGCAAAATAATCCTTCTTTGACATTTATGTTAGTAGTATTATTGTTTGTTATTTTAAGTTTTTATACTTCAGTTGCCGGGATTTTTAAAGCAAAACTTTTTCCTGAACATGTAAGGGCTTTAGGGACAGGTTTGGGTTATGCTATTTCAAATGCTGTTTTTGGAGGATCTGCTCCTTGGGTTGCTTTGCAATTTAAAAATGCAGGTATAGAAAATGGCTTTTTTATATATATAGCTATTTTTACAATCATCATGCTTATAGCTACTTTATGCTTGCCTAAAAAATCAGAGCTTAATTAATTTTAACGCTTTTAAAGAAAGTGCTGAAAGTGCGGTACTTTCTAACTCTTTTAAGGTTTGAAATTCATAATTTTTATTTTCATTGTTTAAAATTTGATGATAAACCTTGATATTAAGTTTATACTTAGTATAGCTGTGCTTAAACTCCCCTACAAAACTCATATCTTTAGAAAGTTTATACTCTCCTTCTTTAAAAAAAGGAAAATTATACATACCCTTATAAAGCTTATCTTGACTTTGCCCTATGGCAAATTTTTTATTAAATTCAAACAAAAAAAGATTTAAATTTACACTTTGATAAAGTATTTTTTTAGCTCTTGGATAAAGCTCTGTATGAAATTTGCCTTGACAAAAATCATACAAAGGACAAATTCCACACTTTGCATTTTTACTCACACAAACCAATGCTCCTATATCAAGCAAAGCTTGGTTATGATCAAAGGCATGATTTATATTTAAAAGCTCTTTAGCTCTTTTTTCAAGTTCTTTCATACTAGGATTTTCCAAAGCAAAAAGACGAGAAAGCACACGGCGTATATTACCATCAACAAAAGAAACCTTTTGATCATAGCCAAAACAAGCTATAGCACCTGCTGTATAAGCTCCTATACCGCTTAGTTTTTTTAGTTCCTCAACTTCTTTGGGCAATTTAGCTCCAAACTTATCCACGCATTCTAAGGCCACCTTTTTTAAATTTCTAGCACGAGTATAGTAACCAAGCCCTTGCCAAGCCTTTAAAAGCTCATTTTCATTGGCTTTAGCTAAACTTTGCAAAGTAGGAAATTTTTGCAAAAAGGGAAAATAAAACCTTTCTAAAACTGATTTAACTTGAGTTTGTTGAAGCATAATTTCGCTGATATAAACCCCATAAGCTCTATCAATATGCTTTAAATTTTCATCACAATTTTGACTTTGTAAATTACGCCAAGGCAAAGTTTTGCGTCCATTTTTTTCATACCAAAGAAGTAAATTTTCTTGCAGTTTTTCAAGCTCTTTTTTTTGCATAAATGAAAGTATAACAAAAAATTTTAAAATTTTTTGCTAAAATTAGCTCAAATTAAATTATTAAGGATATTAAATGTTAGCTTTTTTTAAAGGTTTAGGCGTAGGTTTTTTATGTTTATTACTTTTTGTTGCAGGAGTAGTTTTTAATGTAGAATTTTTAGGCAAAAAAGACTCTAATCATGATTTATATTTTTCAAGAAATATAGAAGTAAGCAATACACTAAAACCCGATATTTTATATGCAAATATTAATTTTTGGGCAAATGAAAATTTAAGCTCAAAAATCACATTAGACAATAGTGAAAAAGCCGAAATCACAAATACTTTCAATCAAATTTTAGAACGCTCAAAAAAAGAAAATTTTTGTAGCGGAGGAAGTTTTTCTTTAGAGCCTAATTTTTCCTATAAAGATGGTATACAAACCCCAAAAGGTCAAAGATTTGATGCGAATTTAGAATGTGAATTTAAAGAAAACCGACTTGCAGATTTTAACAAGCTTTTAAATGACATCAATTCTATCATAGCTAAAAATAATTTCATCAGCGTTTCAACACCAGCCATACAAACAAGATTTTCAAAAGATACACTAAACAACAACAAAGAAAATCTCTACAAAGAGCTTTTAAAAACATCATACGAATATGAAAAAACTTACTCTTTAGATCTTAATAAAACTTGTGTATTGAAAAATTTACAAGTAAATACAAATGCCAATATCGCACCTAGAATGTTAAATGCGAAATCTAGCAATATAGAACTTTCATCTCCAATTATCAGCGAAAAAGAACAAATTTTAAGCGCGAAAGCTTTATTTATTTGCAAATAACTTAAGGCAAAATAAACTCCTTTTAAGTTTATTTTGCTATACTTTTATCTTCAATTCTTTCAGAAATTTATGCGGGAATAGCTCAGGGGTAGAGCACAACCTTGCCAAGGTTGGGGTCGCGAGTTCGAATCTCGTTTCCCGCTCCATAATCACCCGCCCGGGTGGTGGAATTGGTAGACACAAGGGACTTAAAATCCCTCGGAATTTTTCTTCCGTGCCGGTTCAAGTCCGGCCTCGGGCACCACTTTTTCAACATTATCAGGGCGACATAGCCAAGCGGTAAGGCATGGGCCTGCAAAGCCTTGATCTCCGGTTCGAATCCGGATGTCGCCTCCAAAAGGCAAAACTTTACTTTATCGGGAGATGGCTGAGTGGTCGAAAGCGGCGGTCTTGAAAACCGTTGAGGGTCACACCTCCAGGGGTTCGAATCCCTTTCTCCCGGCCACCAAGACTTTCTAGTTTATCAATTATATCATTCCTGAAATTATAAAGGATACTACAAATGAAAAATAATACTTCGGTCTTACTATTTTTGTTATATCCTAAAAAACTTAGAAAAACTATGACTAATATAACTAAAAATAAGAAATACAAATGGAAAATTTAGAATTTGTTATCTTAAAACAAAAATATAAAATTTTAAAAATATGTCAAATTTTAAAATACAAGGTAGGCAAATGAAAGAATTTTATATGAATTTAGCCTTAAATGAGGCTTGGAAATATCAGTTTTTAACCTATCCAAATCCGGCTGTAGGCTGTGTAATCTTAGATAAAAATGGAAAAATTTTAGCCATAAAAGCTCATGAAAAAGCTGGATTAGCTCATGCAGAACTTAATGCCATAACTCATGCTTTTAAAAGCTTAAGACCTGAAATTTCATTGCCTAAAGAAGCAAACGCCTTACATGAGTTTATTTGCAAAAACCATCAAGGTGTATTTAAAGATAGCATAGCTTTTGTCACACTTGAGCCTTGCTCTCATCAAGGAAAAACGCCTCCTTGTGCAAAACTCTTTAGCGAGCTAGGTTTTAAAAAAATTTTCATCAGCGTTAAAGATGGAAATAAAATCGCAAGTGGTGGGGCTGAATTTTTAAAAAAACAAGGCATAGAGGTTGAATTTGACATACTTAAAGAAGAAGGAAAAAAACTTTTAAAACCTTTTTTAAAATGGCAAAAAGGGCAATTTAAACTTTTTAAATTAGCCCTTTCTATGAATGGCTCGCCTTTTGGCAAAATCGTAAGCAATGAGCTAAGTCGCGCTTATGCACATAAAATTAGAGCGGTGATTGATTTGCTTGTAGTCGGTGGAGAAACCATAAGAAAAGATCATCCTATACTAGATGCTAGGCTTTGCAAAGCAAAAGCGCCTAATCTTTGTATCTTAAGCCGTCAAAATATAGATAATTTTGATAAAAATATCCCTTTATTTAAAGTTCCAAACCGCCAAATTTATACCCAAATTCCAAGTGAAGCAAAATTTTTAATGTATGAGGGTGGAGAAAATTTTCTAGAAATCTTTAAAGATGAAATAGATATGTTTTTGATTTTCCAAAGTTCAAGTTTAAATGATGAAAAAAATGTTACAATACCTTTAAATTTCAAGCCACTTTATAGGAATTTTTTAGGGAGTGATACTTATGGCATTTATGAACTTTAGTGGATTTTTTTATGCAAGAAATGATTTAAGATTATTTAAAATAGAAAAGACAAATGAATTAAAATCCTTTTTTTACAAAAACTACACCTTATCAAGCTACAAAGATGATTTAAATTTAAACAATGAAATCTTTTTTTATCAAAGTTTAAAAGAAGACTTATTTAAAGAAAATGATGAAATTTTAGTTTCAAATTTGGGTAAAAAGATCATACTTTTTAGAAATTTTACTCAAAATTGTGATAATTTTAATGAAGCAAAATTAAAACAAATATTGCTTTTATTTTTTTTATTATTAGCGAGTGTATTTTTTGCAAGTTTGGCTATGATTAATGAATTTGGAGCCATAGATCTTGTTTTTTTAATGATTTGCTTATTACTTTTAGTGATGGGAGCAATCAATCTTGGCTTGCTTTTTAAGCAAATTCGTATTCTTAAAAGTTTTTCCAAAGAAGAAATGAAAGAATTTTTAAGTCAAAGAATGAAAAAATACACTAAAGTGTAAAAAATACTTTAGCATACTGTTTTTAAATTTGTAGCAAGACCACCTAAAGAAGTTTCTTTGTATTTATAATTCATATCTTTTCCTGTTTCGTACATGGTTTCTATAACATCATCAAGGCTTACCATGGGAGTAGATTTACGTGTCATTGCCATTCTAGCAGCACTTATAGCCTTAATAGCTCCAAAGGCATTTCTTTCTATACAAGGAATTTGCACAAGTCCTGCAACTGGATCGCAAGTTAAACCTAGATGATGCTCCATTGCCATTTCAGCAGCGTTGCATGCTTTAAAAGCATTAGCTCCTAAAACTGTTGCCATAGCCGCAGCTGCCATAGAACTAGCACTACCAATTTCTGCTTGACAGCCTGCTTCTGCTCCGCTAATACTTGCATTTTTCTTATAAAAAGAACCTATAAGCATTGCTGTTAATAAAAACTCTATAGCCTTTTCATCACTAAAGCCTATAGTATGATTTTTAAGATAAAGCATAACAGCAGGGATAACAGCACATGCTCCATTTGTTGGTGCGGTTACAACCTTTGCTCCGCTAGCATTTTCTTCAGCAATCGCAATAGCATATAAAGAAATAAAATCTATAATGACCATAGGATCAGCTGTCATCGCCACTCTTTCTTTAAGCCCTTTGGCTCTACGTTTTAAATGAAGTTTTCCAGGCAAATAATCTTCATTTGGATGTGTGCCATTATAATACACTTCTTGCATCACTTCCCAAATTTCAAGACAATAAGCTCGAATTTCCTCTTTAGTGTGAAATTGCAATTCATAACGATAAGAAAGCTCTGCTAAATCCCAATCTCTTTTATCGCAAAGTTCTAAAGCTTCTTTTGCATTGTTAAGCTCTATATCTAGTTTTTTCTTTTTATTTTGGTTGGAATTTTTACCTTTTTTTTCTAATTGTGCAGCTGTTAAAACAAAGCCTCCACCTACAGAATAATAAGTTTCTTCATCAATTAACACACCTTTGCAATCATAAGCTTTAATCTTCATACCATTCTCATGCAAAGGTAAAAAATCTTTGGAAAATATCAAATCTTTTTCATAATTAAAACAAAGTTTTTTCTCGCCACAAAAATCAATTTGAGCATTTTCAATAGCATTTTTATTTGCTTCATCTTGTATTGCCGCACTTAAATTTTTAGCTTCTAGGCCATTTAACCCCCAAATTACAGCCTTATCACTCAAGTGTCCTTTACCTGTTAATGACAAAGAACCGTAAAGAGTGACTTCAACTCTATCAATTTCATCGAGCTTTTTAGCAACTTTTTTACAAAATAAATTTCCAGCAAGCATAGGCCCTAAAGTATGAGAAGAAGAAGGGCCAACACCTATTTTAAAAATGCTTAAATTACTCATTTTTTATCCTTAATTTATAAAAGATTGTGAATTGCAGCAGAAATTGCAACTATTCCCATTACCAAAATAAAAAGATCTAAAAATTTATTACGAAATCTTGCCAAAATATCAAAACGATAAATACAATAAAGCGGCATTAAGAAAAGCAAAATAGCCAAAACAGGACCACCAATAGCCTCAATAATTCCTATAACACTTGGATTTTTATACGCAACAAACCAAGCGATAGCAAAGGTAATGATCGCTGTTAAAGTTTGAGCGAATTTACCTTGAATTTTACCATTACTTGCTTTATATAAAATACCATTTAAGCCCTCTTGAGAACCAAGATAATGTCCTAAGAAACTTTTACTAATGGCCACAAGTGCAACAATAGGCCCAACATAAGTCAGCAAAGAAACTTCAGGAAATTTATTTGCTATAAAGGTAAGAATATTGATATTTTGATCTTTTGCTGATGCAAAATCTTCTGGTGTAAAAGTTAAAGCACAAGAAAAAACAAAAAACATTACAACAAAAACCATAAGAATAATTGCCAAAGAAATAATTTTTCTAGCGCGAGGTTCAGCATAATCACCATATTCTTTTTTACAATAACAAGCAAGCGAAGAAATAATAGGAGAGTGATTAAAACTAAATACCATCACAGGAACAACAAGCCATAAAGTAACCCAAAAATTACTTGTTGAAATTACAGAAAAATCGGCATTTGTAAATAATGATGAATTCCATTGTGGAATTAACAGCAATGAAAAAATAAATAAAAATATAATAAAAGGAAAAACAAGAAAACTCATTGCTTTTGTCACAACATTCTCACCAAGAATAGAAATCAAAACCAAAACTCCAACAATCAAAAAACTCACCCACCAACGAGCAGCATGAGTAAGATCTGCATTGAAATTAAACTGATTGACTAAAAATTCAAGTAAAGTTGTTGTAAGATTAGCACTATAAACCAATAAAATGGGCAAAATAGCAAAAAAATACAAAAGCGTAATTAAAAATCCACCACCCTTGCCAAAATAACTTTCTGCAACAAAAGTAATATCATCTTTTGGATTAGAACTTGAAAGCACAAAGCGACATAAATTTCTATGAGCTAAGTAAGTCATAGGAAAAGCTAAAACAAGTATAACTAGCAAAGGTATCAATCCACCAAGCCCAGCACTAATAGGTAACAAAAGTACGCCGGCTCCAATAGCTGTTCCAAAAAGAGATAAAACCCACCTTGTATCGTGACTAGTCCATTTAGGAGTATTCATTATTCTTCCTTAAATTATAAGATTGTATCTCTTTTATTTTAGCAAAATATTTATAAATAATTATTTTTTTTAAAAAATATTTTAAATCTTATGTAACATTTTGTAAATTTAATTTTATAAAAAAACAATCACTTGTATCAATAAAGTATTATTTTAAAACTAAATATATTTTGGGTTTTGCAATCAAAAAATAAAAATTTGGAAGACTATGCTTCCAAATTTTTGCATCAAATTTTCTAAGGGAGTTAAATTTTCAAAAATTAATCTAATTTTTGACCTAGGACATTTCCTTGCATATCCGTATAAACTTTCATGTTATTATTAAACTTAAATTTATAACCATTAATTTCTTTATCTATTTCAAGAATTTGAGCATTTGGTTGAGTTGCGCTTACTTTTTTCATAACACTAGGTAAAATAGTATGTGGCAAAGCCTTGTATTTTCCATCAACTTCTTTCCAATCTCCATTGATCATAAAATCAATTTCAGTTCCATCATTTAAAATTACATCATAAGAATCTATATCTTTTTTCACTAAACCAATTTGAGCAGTTTTAAAATTTTTAGAAATAAATTCTTTGGCATTATTTGGAAGTTCGCTAGCAGGAACAACCATATCTTTAGCTAAAAGCACCGTAGCGCCCAACAAAGCAAGTAAAGTTAATTTTGCTTTCATAATTTCTCCTTTTGTGTTTTGGTTGGCGAAAGTTTAACTCAAAACTGTGAAGTGAATGTGAAACTTAAAAAATAATTTTCAAGCTTTCGTTCTCAACACTTATACCTTGACTTTTTATAAATTTTATTTCTTTTCCATCTTCAAATTTTAAAATATCTTTATCTTTTAGATTAATATCATAAGTTAAAATATGTAAAACAATATCATAAATACAAAAGAAAAGTTCTTTTTCTTCTATGTTTAAATCACAAACTTCAAGTTCTAATTTATCAAAATTTCTAAGCCCATAAGTATAAGCATTGACTCCATTTTCACTAGGATAAACACTAACATATATCCAATTATATACCGGTAAGCGATTATCATCTAACATTTTTGCATTTTCTATATAAAAACTGGGTTCTAGAACAACTGCACCTGTATAAAAACCTAAAGCATGTTTATTATCCAAACATAAAGCTGCAATTTTCGTAAACATTTTAGCTTGTTCTAATTTGCTTTGATCTTGACTTAGCACCGCTATAAGAAGGTGAGCTTTATGTTTTTTAGTTTGCTCTAAGGCATCTTTCCACATAAAATTAAAATTTGCATAGTATTCTGCTTCGTGATTAGGTATAGGATTTTTAATCAAATTTAAAGTAATCAACATATTTTCATGTGAAAAAATCACTCCCTCTTTGGTAAAATTTTCATCAGCTATTTTTATATTAAATTTATCTTCTAAAATGCTTTTTAACTCCGAAAAATTAAAATCAACTTCATCAAGAAGAACAAAAGAGGTAAAATTGTGATTTAAATCTATAGTCATATTAAAACCCTATATAAATTTTTGTAAATTATAACCTAAATAAAAATAAAAATTATAAACAAGAATTTCTTAAAAATTATGATAATTGATATTAATTATAAATTTATTTTCTATATAGTATAATCTTTTAAAATTTATAAGTATATTTTGGAGAAAAATGTGGAATTTCTAAAAGATTACATCGATTTAATTATCTTTTTAATTCTAGGAATTATGGCATTTATAGCTTTTTGGTGTGTCGTAGAAAGAATGCTATTTTTTAGAAAAATTAACTTTAAAAATTATGAGAATCAAGAGCAATTTGATGATGCGATTAGCGAAAATTTAACCACTATATATATCATCTATTCCAATGCCCCCTATATAGGACTTTTAGGCACTGTAATAGGCATAATGGTTACATTTTACGAAATGGGATTGGCGGGTAATATAGATGTCAAATCTATAGTCGTAGGACTTTCTTTAGCTCTTAAAGCTACAGCCTTAGGACTTTTGGTTGCTATTCCTGCTTTAATAGCTTATAATGCTCTACTTAGAAAAGTTTCCCTCTTAAGCAATGCTTATAAGGCAAATAAAAATGCTTAAACTACCAAAAAATGAAGGTTTAAATATAGTTCCATTTATAGATATTATGCTTGTTTTGCTTGCTATAGTACTTAGTATTTCAACCTTTATTGCGCATGGAAAAATTCAAATCTCACTTCCTTCAAGTGAAAATGCTACCAATATAAGCAATAATGAAAAAAAACTTCTTATAACCATAGACGAAAAAAATACTTTTTATTTAAATGATAAATTAGCTGATTTAAATGAAGTTCAAAATGCTATTTTTTCACTTGATAAAAAAACTATAGTAGAACTAAAAAGCGATAAAAATGCTAAATTTGAAAGCTTTGTAAAAATTATAGATTTTTTAAAAGCCAAAGAACATGAAAATTTTCAGATTCTTACTGAGAAAAACAAATGAAAACTTTATTTTTAAATCATAAATACCAAGCTTCTTATATAACTTTTATAGTCTTTATACCTTTGCTTTTTGTCATTTTTCACTCAAATGATTTTTTTAAAATGGAAATTAAAAACGAAGATTCTTTTTCTTTGGCAATAAAACAATTTACCCAAACTAATCCAACAAATGAGGCCAAACCAACAGAATCCATTATAGAACCTATCAAACCAAAACCTCAGCCAAAAGTTATTAAAAAAACTCCTGAAAAAATTCAAAAAAAGGTAAAAAAAACACCTCCACACCCAATGCCAAATAAAACCCCTATAGCGCCAACTCAAGAAGTTAAACCTTTTGCAAAAACAACTGATATAAATGTCAAACCTAAGATCACCCAATTAACACAAGGAAAAGATAATCACCCTGTATTAAAAGAAATCCAAAAAGCTATACAACAAGCACAATTTTATCCAAGGCAAGCAAAAAAAATGCGTATGCAAGGAACTGTAAAAGTAGAATTTTTATGGAAAGAAAACAAAACTTTAGCAGATTTAAAAATCATCGAAAGCTCAGGATATGATTTGTTAGATAAAAGTGCTTTAGAAAGCATAAGAAAAGCTTCTTTAAATTTTCCGCAGTATAATGGAGATTTAAGAATTACACTACCTATTATATATGATTTTAAAATCTTAAGAGGGTAAAATTATAATTTTATAAAAGCTACACTCTCTTATCTACAATTTGTGCTTCTTGATTTTCAATTTTATTTTTAAAATCTTTACTTAAATTCTGACTTAATTCTTGCAAAGATTTTTGCTTCAATTTTTCAAATTCTTCAGGATTGCTAGCCTCAAGCTTTGCCTGCTCATCAGCACTTAAAGCACTTAAACCTTTTTCTTGGGCTTTTTGAAGCAAATCTTCGTCTTCTTTTTCTTTGATATTATTTTCCTTATCATCTTTTTTATTGATTTTTTGCGGATCTATGGTTTTCATAGCATTAGCTCCACCACCTGATGCTTCTTTAATGTCGCTTAAAATTTCTCTCATACTAGGTTCTTTAACATCACTATCATCAACTTTACCATCTTTATTTACATCTTTATCAATAAAAAAATTTAATTTTTCTTCTATATTTGCATCATCAGATATTTTTTCATCGCTTGTTTTAAAGCCTAAATTTTGCATACTTTGTTGAAGGGTATTTGTATTAAAATTTAATTTTACACTTTGTTGTTTATTGTTTAAATTTGAATTTAAAGAACCAAAATTATCTTTTACACTTTCAAACCAATTTGAAACAAATTGGTTTGCTTCGCTATTAAGCCTTATACTACCATCATTTCTAGCAACATAATTCGTATAAGAACCGAAATTTTTTTGTAAACTACTATAATTTTCATCACTTAAATTTAAAGCTATAAGTTCACCTTGCTTATTTTCAAAAACAACCTTAACACCATCGCTATTTAAACTCGAAAGATCTTGCACGGGAATTTTATCTTGATCTTCTTTTTTTAATTCTAAAATTTCTTTACGATTTGTAACATTTTGAGAACTTGGTAAAGAAACATTAAAATCATTGATTGTTAATTTATCCATAATAACTCCTTAGAAATTTTAAAGCCCAAGCATTTAACTTGGACTTGTTTATTTTATTTACAAGCTGCAAATAAGCCCAAACGACACATTTGTCTTTGATATTGAGTAGGCAAAGAATTGCATCGTTTCAATCTTATTTCATAATCAACGCAAGAACTTCTAACTTGTGGGCTTTTATTATTCTCAGTTTTGCCATAAGCAAAAGAACCAATAAAGCAAGCACTAGTGCAACAGAGAGTAATTTTCTCATAGTAAACTTCCAAAAATAATTGTAATCTTAAAATTATTTGATACAATTACAAATTTGATATCGGCAAAAAATCAAATTTATTTATACTAACAAAATTATTTTTTAAAAAAGGAACATAAATGAAAGCATTAGCTCTTTTTAGCGGTGGGCTTGATAGCATGCTTGCAATGAAACTCATCACTACACAAGGCATAGAAGTTAAAGCTCTAAATATCAATATAGGTTTTGGAAGCACAAGCGATAAAAGCGAAATCATGAAAAAGCGTGCGGCAATGGTAGGTGCAGATTTTGAAATGATAGATGTAAGAAACTCCTATCTTCAAGAGGTGCTTTTTAATCCACAATATGGCTATGGCAAACATTTTAATCCTTGTATAGATTGTCATGCTTTTATGTTTAAAACTGCTCTTGCTATGTTAAAAGAAGAAAATGCAAGTTTTATCATCACAGGAGAAGTTTTAGGACAACGCCCTATGAGTCAAAGAAGTGATGCGATGACAAAAGTTAAAAAACTTGCCCTTGATGAAGAAGATTTAATCTTGCGTCCTATGTGTGCAAAAAACCTACCTCTAACCAAACCCGAAAGAGAAGGTTGGGTAGATAGAGAAAAACTCGAAGATATTAGCGGAAGAAGTCGCAAAAGACAACTTGAACTTGCAGCTAAGTTTGGTTTGGAAGACTTTGAAAGCCCAGGTGGAGGTTGTTTGCTAACTCTTGATAGTTTTGCTAAAAAAATTCGAGATTTCATAGAATTTGACAAAGATATGCAGGTTAATGACGCACAACTTTTAAAATATGGTCGTCATTTAAGATTGCCCAATGGAGCTAAAATGATCATAGGTAGAAATGAACTTGAAAATACTCTTTTAAAAGGTTTAAAAACTCCTAAATATGAAGTAATAGAACTTGGGGATTTAATCGGAGCTTACTCTTTGGTAGATGAAAAAATTTCAGAAAAAGACTTAGAACTTGCCTTAAAAATAGCCCTTACCTATACTAAACACGAAACAGGAAAAAGTTATGAACTTAAATTTAAAAACCGAATTTATAAAAACTTAGCCTTTGAAGACAAAAAAGAAATTAGTCCATTTTTTATTTCTTAAAACTAAAAAGATACAGAGGCTCTAAGATAAATAGGAATTGTTTCGCTTGGCATATTAGAAGATTTATGTATAGCTTTCGAAGCTGTTAAATTTAAAGAAAAATGATTTAAATTATATCTAAATCCAAAAGCAACTCCAGCTAAAAAGTCTTTATTGGGCAACAGATAATCTCTACCATAACCCATATCTATTCCAATAAAAGGCTCTAGCTTTCTTAAATATTTAGAAGCATTTAAAAATTGCAAATAAACTGTATTATTACTATACATTCCATAATCAAGAGCAGCAGAACTTTCCTTAAATCCTCTAACCGTATATTCATCACCTATTAAAAATTTATTAGAATATAACAATGGTTCATTAGAATAACTTGCACCAAAACTATTTTGATATAAAAATGCTATATCATCATTTATATAAAAATTTTTTTGATAACTTAAATTAAAATTTACTTTATTAAATTCAATTTTATATAAAGAATCTCTAGAGTCCCTTTTAGAACCTAAAAATGGAATTCCTTTTTCATATTCCAGATTTACAAATAAAAATCCGCTAAATGCTACTGTTGAATACTCAACACCACTAACAATATTTGAATATCTACCACTTGAACTCTCTAAGCGAAAATTATTAATTTCATTAATATCATCTTTAATATTTACATTAACATAAATTGAAAATTTATCTTTGTTTGTACGATGTAAAATTTTTTTTAACATAATTTTATGTCTTAAACTTGTATCTTTATTGTTTATAAAAGAATCATCATATCCTGCTATCAAATTTCTATTATCACTATATTGTAAAGAATACGATAATTGATAACTTTGTATAGGTAAGTTATAGCTTAATATATAAACATTTTCTCGATTTTGACTCATATTTTTCAATAATCCTTTAATAAAACCAAATCGTATAGAATCATTTAGATTGAAAACATTACTTAAAGAAAGATATGTGCTAGCTTTGTATTCTCCTTTAGCCTTAGAACCGCTATTATCAAAATCTAATATCAAATCAGGTAACTTTGGTTCAAGATTAACAAATATGTCAGAATAACCATAATTTTCATTAGCTTTTACAGCAATTTTAACATCTCTTGCACCATTATTTAGATTTTCTATTCCTGTATCCAAATCATAAATGTTAAATTTATCACCCTTTTTCAAAGGCATACCAAAATCTAATCTTGTTGTATTATTATCTCCATTAAGATATATCTCTCCTACAAAACCGTATTCTAAATCAAGAAAAAGTATATCATGTTGCCAATCTATTTCATCAATAGTTACACTAGAGGTTGAATAACCTTTTGAAATAATAAAATTGGTAAGCTCTTTAACTATATTATAAATATCACCAACTCTTAAGGGTTTGTTTATGTATCTTTTTAAAATACTTTCAGCTTGCATAGTAAGCTTATCATTTTTTTTAAATCGAATTTGTTTAAAAATATAAATTTGAGACTCAAAATCTTCATTTTTTGAATACTCATCTTCTTTTTTCTGTTGCTTTTTTTCTAACTCATTAAATTCTTTTTGTATATGCAATTGCTGTTGTCTTTTATCTAGTAAATTAAACATTTTTGTAGAGTCATCTGCCTGCAATAAACAAAGATGACTCATAAGCAAAAATACAATTTTAACAAATCGCACTCATAACCTTATTTATCATTTTGATTAAAAATTGGTTCTGAGTTTGATGTGTGATCAAGATGAGAATCGGAACCAGCATGAATAAAATGATCCACCCCATCTTTTATTTTATGAGTAAAAATCCCAATATTCATAGTTCCACCACTCCAAGAATGATCTTGAGTATTTTGAGTATTTTGAGTATTTTGACTCAAGTCATAATCCTTTTTATCATTAATATTGATATTCATTGCAGAGTTAATTTTGCCTGTCCTATCAATATGATCATTTAAATCAATATTACCTTTATAAACATGCTCTGTCGCTACAGTTAATGCAACATTAGCTCCATCGCTTTTTTCATGAACATCTATATTAGACCCTGTAACTTTTCCACCAAGCGATAAATTTCCTTTTTTAACATCAGAATTTAAAATTCCTCCTTCCAATGATAAATCTCCATTCACACGACCATTTAACTCATTACCGGCACTAATACCACTTTGAGTTTCTACAGCTTGGTTATCAGTTTTAGCATATCCTATACCAATTGTCCCTGAAAATTCTCCTGAAATAACATGATTTGACGATAAATCTAATCCTACAGATCCACCCAAGGAACCACTATGTTGTTCTGAATGAAATTGATCCTTTAAAGAATTAACATTTAAATCTCCATCTATATTTAAATCAATGTTATTAGAAGCTTTTATATTAGCACCATTTAATGTGGTGTCTTTTCCTGTAGTAATCTTAACATTATTTGTATCAAAATTAGAATTATAATATTTAGCTTCATCTTGTTTAAAACGTGATCCTCCAGCAGAAAACTCAATTTCACCTCCAGCGGTTCCTCCATCAAAAACATTATATCCTGCTACTCTTTTATTACCCATTTCCATTTCAAAAGAAATACCTGAAGAAGAAGAGCTTGATTTTGCAGCATTAGTTATAAAATTATCTTTTGCTTTGATATTAATTTCATCTGCCTTAGCATCAGTCCCATTTAAAATGATATCTCCTTTTGTACTTTCTATATTTAATTTACCTCCTGCTTTAACATGGGTGGTATTTTCTTTAGAACTTTGCTCATGTTCTTTCTCAAACGTAAAACCTATACTTTCGCCGGAGCTTGCTTCTGCAATATTATCATGAAACACACCAAGAGTATTTGAAAGAGCTTGAACTGTTGGTACCACATAATTTGACCCTTTATCATTACTAAGATTACCAATCCCCTGATTAAGAGCAGATACTGCTAAACCACCTGCTTCAAGTTTTTCTTTGCTATAAATACCAAATCTTGTACTATCTTCAGTTTTAGTATTTTCATACTTAGTGCTTTTAATCTCCCCTCCTTTTAAGTTAATATCTTTATCTGCTTCAAAGTTACCTCCACCTATATCCAAAGTGTCATCTGCTTCAATATTGATATTTGTTCCTTTAACCGAACTAGAAAGATAAGAAGATTCATCTTCTGTTTTTTGAGTTTTAGCAAATTCTATTCCTATTTCAGAAGAACCTAAAGTACTAGATCCTCTAAAATTACCATCATATGTTTGACCAGCACCGGATATTTGATCTGTAAAACTATATTTTGCGACGACTTCATGTCCACCTAATCCTATATTAGCATCACCAAAGAATCCTATAGCTGAAGAATTACTTTGCATGTGATTTTGATTCTTTGCTGCTACAAAATCAACCTCGTTAGCATGTATGTTAATATCTTTACCGTCTAAATGACTTCCTGTAATAGTTGCTTTATTTTTTGCATGTAAATTTAAATTACCTGCTTCAACATTAGATGAAGAAGCCAAAGAGCTGTCACTACTTACAGAATCATATCTATATCCTAATCCACTAAGAGTTGAAGAATCTAAAGAAGAAGAAATTTTATTTTCTCCATTTTTTATATTAATATTTTCTCCATTTAAATTAACTGAATTTTCAGCTTTAACATTAGAACCTACAACATTTATATTATTTTTAGCATCAATTTTAATATCTCCTTTTGAATTCAAATTACTACCAATCGATTTAGTAATTTCTGAATTACCTTTTTCATAAGAGATAGATGCTGTTCCATATCGTATTCCATCAAAAGTAACATTAGATTTTTCATGAGCATCTTTTATATTAACATCATTACCCTTAATATTAATTTCATGATTTGCATCTACATTACTACCTACTATATTAATATCTTTATTAGACATAATATCTATATTACCTGCTTTAAAATTTGAGCTTAAAACTTTATCTGTTGTCTGCAAAGCATTAGTATTTTCAACATCTGTATTAGTATTTTTAAAAGATGATGAATTAGCATAATCATTACTTATATTAATATTTCCATCTTTGGAATGTAAAGTAATTTTAGAATTTTCAGAATCTGCCACAACATTGCTATTTTTAACATTTACATCCTGGTTGGCACTAATAACAATAGTATCTTTTCCACTGATTTGACCTTTATTGATGGAGCTGTGAGAACCTTTTTCATCAACACCCAAAAGCGTATCTATATTAACTTCATTACCTTGGATATTAACATTTTTTCCACTTACGCTTGAACTATGTAAATTCATTTTATCATTAACATTGATATTAACCGTACCTTCCGAAGCAATATTACCTAATGAAGAATCGAATTTATCTGTATTTATATCAACTCCATTTTTTCCAACAATATTTACTCCACCTTTATTTGCCTCTAAAGTTTTATGAGAAAAATAAAATTTAGGAACAAAGACTGTTTTTCCATCTCTATCAACTTTTTCAAATAAAATCATATCATCATCAGTCGTTTGATTTTTACCCAATCCTTGGCCTAGTTTCAAACCATGCCCATTAGCGTATTTTACCCCATTTTCAAGAAGTAGTTTAATATCTTCATCACTTAAAGCACCATGCATACCCAATTTTGCATACATATTTTTAATAAGTTGATTTTGAAAGAAAGAATCCCCTACAACAGTAGCATCATCTAAATTTTTATCTTTAAATTCTTTTGCAACATCTTTAAATCCAAAATACTTATCTGCATCCACTGCTACAGAATCTGATGTATACTGATAAGAAATATTTCCATTTTTCGTATTTGTAAAATGAAACAATCCAGAATTAGCAATATCTGGTATCAGTTGCGAAGCTAAATCTTTATTATTTATTACATCTTCTAAATGAGATTTTATCAAAGCAGAATTCTCATCAAAAGAACTTACCAAACCTTGATTAAATTCTTTAGAATTTAAATTTAATTTTCCATTAGATGCTATTAAAGCTTCAGATTTTGCTTTAAAAACAATTTTAGCATCATGATTCCATTGACTTGGGTCTGGAACAAATCTTTTTGAAGCATAGTCACTGCCAAACAATAAAGAAAAATATAAATGCAAAGTCTCATTATGAGCAGCAGCATCTTTAAGAGCATTCCAAGCAGATTCTCGTTGATGATCTTTTAATTTATTACTTGCAAAGTATTTTAAAGCGTCAAGCAAGCTACCGCCTTTGGTAAAATAATCAGTCCAGTTAGTATTCCAAGATCCTAAATACTCTTTAGCAAAAAAACCATCTAGTTTAACATGAGATAAAACATCTTCTATATTAAGATCTTGACTTAAAGATTTATTATTAATATTTCCATAAGAAACAATATTACCTTGAGCTATAATTTTACCACTATTATTAATTTGTGCTGATTTATTTTTTGAAGTAGTATTGATATTGACATTCCCACCTGCTTGAATAGAAGCTTGTTTAGCATCTAAATTATTAAGATACTTTAAATTATCAATTCCAACTTCCATATTCCAACGTTTAAAAAGTGTATCACCATAATTAGCCCAACCATTACCTTTAATTTTTTCATCAGAGCTTTGAATAGAGCCTGTTAAACTTGCATTATTATTCAATTCTTTTACTTCAATGTTAATGTCTTTGTTAGCGACAATCAAACCATTATTATCAATAATATCGGCATTTAAATAAGCATTATTTAAACTATTAAAAGTAGAATTATTGGTAATATGCGAAGCAGTTGCTTTCAAATCATTGCGTGCCAAGAAATATCCATCATTGATTATACTCCCTCTCGCATTAAGAGTTAAATCCTTTCCACTAGCAACAAGATCTTTATTAAAAATATCTTTTGCCTCAAGTCCTATTGAAGAAGAATTTTCAAGCTTTGAATTAATATATAAATCACCCAAACTTTTAATATCAAGTAAATTTTTTGCATATAAATTACCGTTATTGAGGGTTAAATTTTTATTAGCTTGTAAATAAATATTATTTTGACTAAAAATTTTTCCCTGATTAGCAAAATCATCATTGTTTAAAGTTAAATATACATCTTTATTTGCCGAAATTTTACCTTGGTTTTCAAAAGATCCTGTATTGATTTTCGCATCACCTAAAGTATTTATAGAACCAAAATTGGCCGTTTTATTTTTAGTATGCAAATCTAAATTATCAGTATCAATTTGTGAATTTTCTACATTAGTTTTAAATACATCCTTAGTCTCTTTATTAAAATGAGTTTGTTTTGCATTTTCAAAATCTTGAGCATCAATTTTGATATTTTTACCTCTATATAATCCCTCATTAATGATTTTTCCATCAGCATTTAATCTCATATTATCTGCGTCAATCAAAGAAGTTGTAATATCTCTAGCATTTACATCAATACTTCCTCCTTGATTTACGCCAAGAGCTTGAAATTCTGCCTTGCCATTGACTTTGACAATAATATCTTTAAGACCTCTTATAATCCCGGTGTGTCTTACACCAACACCCTCTTCTGTGCTAACAAAGGTAACTGTATTTGCATACATAGAACCTAAATTCCTACCATCAATTCCATAATCAATTTTATCATTTGTTTGTCTTGAAGCAAGAATGTTAGGAATATTACTATTGCTTAAATCTACTTTATTAAATCCAGCTATAAAATTAATATTAGATAAGTATTTTCCTGCTTGATAATGAGCAATATTACCGGCAATACCTATGCTACGACTAATTACATTGAAATAATCTCCATCAACTGCAACGCCTTTTTCTCCAATATCTATTCTACCATTGCTTGTTGTTTCTGTTGTAAAATCTTCATTAAATTTACCAGCACTAAGAGTAACTCCTTTAGTATTCAAAAAAGTTGCTCCATTAACACTAAAACCATTTTCATTGGCAAAAATTAAATTAGCACTTTTTCCAAATACCTCAACAGGACCATTAATATTAGAAGCTTGTTTACTTAAAATTTCATTAATAATAGTATTGGCATTTTGTTTTAAATTAGGATTTTTATTTACCCATCCACCAATTTGAGAATTGCCATCAATTAAGCTATTATTAAAAATAACCCCATCTTTAACATTAAAATCTTCAAATTGATTATGCGAAACCCCATTTTTATTTGGATTTTTAATATTAATTACATCTGTATTATTGCTAGATTTTACCATATCAGTGGTTCTTGAAACAATAATATTGCCATTTCTTTGACGTAAATCTGCTGATAGTAATACGCAAGGAAATAAAGCACTAAGAAGCGTTAAATTTAACGATAAACGAACAATTTTCTTTTTATTGAATTCCATAAACCCCTCCTAAAAAAATAATATTTTAATTATTTTATACTAAATATAGTAATTTTTATCAATATTTTTAAATTAAAAAAATAAATTTCATTCTTTTTTTACACATTTAATAAAAAATCTTAAAAAATAGACGATATTACAATGAATCTTTTCAAAATATTGCAATCAAGCCCATGAAAATGGGCTTTTTTATTTTAATCCATAAGCATTTTTTAAATTGTTTAAATTCGCACTCGCATTCAAAAGCAAACAATCAGCCAAAACTAAACGCACCATAGCACTAGCTACAACACTTCCTCTAACACCTACACAAGGATCATGCCTACCTTTGAGTTCAAATTCCAAATTATTGCCAAATTTATCTATACTTTCTTGCTTGGCAAAAATAGAAGGAGTAGGTTTAAAATAAGTTTTTAAAATAAGATTTTCTCCATTTGAAATTCCTCCTAAAATTCCTCCGCTATGATTGCTTAAAAACTTTCCATCTTTTAAAGCATCATTATTACACGATCCGCGTATTTTGCTTGCATTAATACCTTCGCCTATTTCGACTGCTTTAACAGCATTAACTCCCATTAAAGCATGAGCTAATTTAGAGTCCAACTTATCATAAAGAACCTCTCCAAGTCCCACAAGCATACCACTAACTTTTGTAAAAACAGCAGCACCTACACTATCTTTTGAATTTCTAGCATTTAAAATTTCATTTTTAAAGTCACTTTCTAGTTTTGGATCAAGGCAAAAAATTTCACTTTTATTAGCAAATTCAAAATCAAATTCTTCTTCTTTCAAATTTGATACAAAAGTTCCTACTCCAAAAACACCACTTTGAATACAAATGCCAAATTCACGCAAAAGCATCGCTGCAACTGCACCACCAGCCACTCTAGCAACACTTTCCCTAGCACTTGATCTACCCCCACCCCTATAATCTCTTATGCCATATTTATAAAAATAAGTAAAATCCGCATGAGCAGGACGAAATAGATCTTTTAAATTATCATAATCCTTAGAATGAGCATTTTCATTAAAAACTACTATAGCTATGGGATGACCCGTTGTATATCCTTCAAAAACCCCGCTTAAAACCTGAGCTTTATCACTTTCTTTTCTTGGTGTTGCAAATTTACTTCCGCCTTTGCGTTTATCAAGCTCATTTTGTAAAAATTCTTCATCAAATTTAACTCCAGCAGGCATTCCATCAATAATACATCCAACAGCCACACCATGAGACTCACCAAAACTTGTAAATTTCAATCTCGTACCAAATGTATTCACTATAAAGCTCCTAATTTCTCAAGTGCAATTTTTGCTGCCATTTGTTGTGCTTCTTTTTTACTTCCTGCAATAGCTCTTGCAAGTTCTTTACCATCAAGCATTAAAGCAATTTCAAATTGCTTTAAATGATCAGGACCAAAAGCACGCACTGTTTCATACTGCGGAGTTTGTCCGATTTTTCCCTGTGTAATCTCTTGTAATTTTGTTTTATAATCTTTTATAAGAATTTTTGCATCAATTTGAGGGAAATTTTTTTCTATAAGCCTTAAAGCAATAGTTTTTGCAAACTCAAACCCGGCTTCTAAATGTATAGCACCTATAATGGCTTCTAACGCATCTGAAAGTATAGAAGGCTTTTCTTTTCCTCCATTGTTTTCTTCAGCAACACTCATAAAAATAAAATCGCCCAAATTTAAACTATTTGCAATTTTTGCAAAAGACTTTTCATTCACTAAAGCCGCTCTAAGCTTAGATAAATCTCCTTCGGCATCTTTGGCGAATTTATGAAAAAGGTATTCACCCACAACTAAATCAAGCACGGCATCACCTAAAAATTCCAGGCGTTCGTTGTTGTAAGATTTTTTAAAACTTTTATGGGTTAAAGCATGTATAAGAAGATTTTTATCTTTAAATTTATAAGTTAAACTCTGCTCTAGTTTTTCAATGTTTTTCATCATTTTCCCTTGCAATTTTCAAAGCAGCTTCGCGCGCCAATGTATCACACCTTTCATTTTCCAAATGTCCATTATGTGCTTTTACCCAAAAAGCCTTAATCTTATGAGATTTTGCCACTTTAATATATTCCTTCCATAAATCTATATTTTTTTTACCTTTAAAATCCTTTTTTATCCATCCTTCTAGCCATTCATTAATACTTTGAACCATTAGGTTAGAATCTGTAAAAAGCGAAATTTCACAAGGCTCTTTTAAAGCCTTCAAAGATTCAATAATTGCCATTAGCTCCATTCTATTGTTAGTGGTATTAGCCTCAGCTCCAAAACCTTCCTTTTGATACTCCTTATAACGCAAAATATAAGCCCATCCGCCAAAACCTGGATTATTAAGACATGAGCCATCTGTATAAATTTCAATGTGTTTCATTGTTTTTCACTTCATAAATAATTTTACAAGTATTAAACTCATAACAAACAGGACAATGATAAAAAAACAAAGGTATAACATTTTTACACTCAGAACAACGATATGAAAATTCCAACCCCGCATTAAAAGAATTATCTTTTAAAATTTTTAACATTTTAAAATTAGAATTTTTAAAAACAAACTGATGCGTATCATCATGCTTTGAAATTTTACCCAAAGCATAAAAGAATTCTAAAAAATCTTGATTTTCTAAATTAAACGCTTCATTTTCTCTATAAAGCAAATCACAAATATCAAAAAAATTTTGTCCTAAAAACATATGATATTTTTCAAAAACTAAACGCCCTAACATAGGATTATCTTCTATTTTAAATTCTAAAAGTTTTTTCTTTTTTTGTTCATCAGTGATATTAAAAGTACAAAGTTCTAAAGCTTTGATAAAATCATACTCTTTTTGTACATCTTCATTAAGCTCAAAAAGACATTCTAAAAGTTCTAAATTTTCTTTATAAGAATGAAGTTTTAAATAAACAATTTTTAAAAGTTTTAAGGCTTGTATATTTCTTGGACGCAGTTTTAAGGCTTGTAATAAAACTTCTTTTGCACGCTCTAAAAATCCTGCTTTAAAATAAACTTTTGCTAAAGAAAGGAAAATAAATTCTCTTTCTTGTTTATCTTTACATTTTTCAAGAGCAATCAAATAAATTTGAGTTGCTTTTTCAAATTCCCCGCTTTTAGTAAAAATTTCGGCCAAAAAACTTAAATTTCCAAAACTCAAGCTACTATTTCTTAACAACTCTTTATGAACGTTATCCATTTCAAATTTTTTTATAAATTTTTCAAGCTTTTGTTCTTCATCTTTGCTAGCAAATATTTTCCAAATATAATTTGCAACAGCTACAACAAATACTAAAATGGTTAAAATTATAAGCCCTACTAAAGGGTCTCTGTATTCTACAAAGAAAAAATCCATAGTCTCGCTCTAAAAATTTTATGCCAAATTATAGCCAAATCTTTGTATAATTTTAACAAGGTTTGTAAAATGATAACTAAAGAAAGTATAGAAAATTTATCCCAAAGACTTAATATTGTCGATATTATAGAAAATTATATTGAAGTAAAAAAACAAGGCTCTAGTTTTGTGTGTATCTGTCCTTTCCATGCAGATAAAAACCCGTCTATGCATATCAATCCTACCAAAGGTTTTTATCATTGTTTTGCTTGCAAAGCTGGTGGAGATGCCTTTAAATTTGTAATGGATTATGAAAAATTAAGTTTTTCCGATGCAGTTGAAAAAGTTGCAAGCCTCAGTAATTTTACTTTGAGTTATACAAAAGAAAAACAAGAAAATAAAAAAGAGCTAAAGTCTATACTACCAAGCTTAAATGCGTATTTTAAAGATAATCTCAAACACCACAAAGAAGTTTTAACCTATCTTTACCAAAGAGCTTTAAATGACAAAGATATAGCCAAATTCGAATTAGGTTTTGCAGGAGCAAGTGAAGATAGTATAAGATTATTGCAAAATCAAAAAATTCCTTTAGAAGATGCTGTGAGTGTTGGAGCTTTAAAAAAAGATGAAAATAATGAATTTTACGCAAGTTTTATATGGCGTATCACCTTTCCAATCTACGATCATAAAGACTTATTGGTAGGGTTTGGAGGGCGTACTTTAAATCCCAATGTACCGGCAAAGTATGTAAATTCACCTCAAAATATACTTTTTGATAAAAGTAGAATTTTTTATGCTTTTAACATCGCTAAAGAAAATATAGCCAAAAAAAAAGAAATAATAGTATGTGAAGGTTACATGGATGCAATAGCTTTTCACAAAGCAGGGTTTAACAATGCTGTAGCAGTTCTTGGAACAGCATTAACCGAACATCATCTACCTTTAATTCGTCGTTATGAAGCAAAAGTGATCTTATGTTTTGATAATGATGAAGCAGGATTAAAAGCTGCGACACGATCTGCATTTTTATTGAGCACAAACAAAATAGACGGTAAAGTGGCAATTTTGCAAGGCGGAAAAGATCCTGCCGAGCTCGTAGCAAAAAATGAAAGCACAAAACTCCATAATATACTCGATGAAGGAATAGAGCTTGGCGAATTTTATATCAGGCGCTTAATATCCACCCATTCCATAATTTCTGCTCTTGATAGACAAAAAGCTTTAGAAACTATACAAAAATTCACCTTTAATCTTGAACCTTTAGTGGCAAATTCTTACACTAGTTTAGTTTCAAATTTATTAAAAGTAGATGAAAAATTTATTATCTTATCACAAAATTCAAAAAAAACCATACAAACCCCTTTAATTTCTCAAAATAAATACAATTTTCCTAAAGAAAAAATTCACATTGCAGAATTAGAACTTATAGCTTTTTTAAAACAGTATCCAGATATATGTAACGATTTTAAGCAAATTAGTGATAGTGTTTGCTTTAAGCATAAGATTTTATTGGATAAAATTTTAGAAAAAAAAGGTTATGAAGATAGTGATATTAGAGAATTTGAAAGTAAAAATATTCGAAAAAATTTAAACTATAGTGAATTCTTGTTAGGTGTTTGCAAGGTTAATTTAGCTTTTTTAAACAATATAAAAATTAAAAATTCTACACTCGCATTAAAAAAACAACTTTTTACGCTTATTGATAAAAATTTAAATCTTTTAATTAAAAATTTAAATACCGAAGAATTAAATAATTTTTTAAAAGAATATTTAAGCTTCTTAAAATATGAAAAAAACGAAGAAATTCTGCAACAATCATTTAGAAACTTAAATGGAATTTTTGGTAACAAAAACTTTACAGCTTATGATTTAGAATTTAGCGTACAAGATAGTGACGAACCTTTTTAATTTATTTAAATTTCAAGCCTTAATTTACCTTTTTTTAAACACAATCACGCTAAAGTATATAAAAATTTTTAAGGATAAATTATGATGCCTTTTAGTGATGAAGAGCTTATAAATCCTGTTAAAGCAAGTTTAGAAAAGAGCTTGCCTATGCTTGAGCGTGATGGCGGAGGGCTTGAATTTTTAGGAATTAAAAATGGGATCGTTTATATCCATTTAATAGGAGCTTGTAAAGGCTGTGCATCGAGTGGAACAACGCTAAAATACGGTCTTGAAAGGCAACTTAAGATTGATATTCATCCAGAAATCACTATAATCAATTTAAACGGCGGAGCAGACGAATTTGCAAAATTATAAAAAACTTGGAATTGAACATTTTTACAAGAAAGATTTTAAAACTGCAAAAATGTATTTTTCTATGGCTTATGAAAAACGCAAAAATAAACGCTTGCTAAATTTTATCTGCCTTTGCGATCTTGCTTTAAAATCTCCTAAAGAAGCTTCTTTACTTTTTGATTTTTATATAGAACATTACAAAATCTCTAGCATTGATAAAGACTTAGAAGAAATTTTAAGTACAATTGAATTTAAAAAACAAGAAAACAAACAGGAAAACGAATTTGAAGATGGGCATGCGTTAAATTATCAAGATTTTTTAAAAAGCGAAGAAGAACTTGGCTTTCAAAAAAGTTTTGAAAATATCATTAATAGCACTAAATTAGTTATTGATAATCGTGATGATTTTTTAGATTTTTTGGAAAAATTACTTGATAATGGCTATAAAGATATGACTTTAAATTATATAGAAAATGTTATGCCTCATTTTTGGGCAAATGATAGATTTATCAAACTCCAAGAAAAACTCATAGGATTTAAAAGTGAAATTAAAACTTGAAAATTCATTCATTACAGATAATACCTTAGAGTGTGAAAAAGAATGCTTTTTTTTACAAACCACACAAAATGCTAAATTTCACGCTCAAGCCTTAGAAAAAGGTGCAAAAATCATCGATGTAAATGAGTGTAAAAAACTTTTAAAAATCGATAAAAAGATTCAAATCATAGGAATCACAGGAACCAATGGCAAAACCACAACCGCAGCAGCGATTTATTCTATCTTATTGGATTTAGGTTATAAATGCGGGCTTTGCGGGACAAGAGGAGCTTTTATCAACGATGAACAAATTGATGAAAAATCCTTAACCACCTCCCCTATTCTTAAAACCTTAGAGTACCTACAAATAGCCACTCAAAAAAAATGTGATTTTTTCATCATGGAAGTAAGCTCACACGCACTCGTTCAAAACCGTATCGAAGGCTTAAAATTTGTTGCTAAAATTTTTACCAATATCACTCAAGATCATTTAGATTTTCACGGTGCTTTTGAAAATTACAAAGAAGCAAAAGAACTTTTTTTTACCGATGAGAGTTTAAAATTTATCAACAAAGATGCTTTGGCTATTAAATTTAATGTGCGTAACGCTTTTACTTACGGCATAGAAAATCCTGCTTTATATCAAATCAAAGCTTATTCTTTAGAAGAAGGCATTAGTGCTATTGTAACAAATAAAAATCAAACTTTTCACATAGACTCGCCCTTGCTAGGACTTTTTAATCTTTACAATCTTCTAGTTGCTAGTGCTTGTGTGAATGAACTCGTAAAGCCTGATTTAAAAGACTTGGAAAAAGCTATCAGTGGATTTGGCGGGGTTTGTGGTAGAGTAGAACAAGTAGCAAAAGGTGTGATCGTGGATTTTGCTCATACGCCTGATGGCATTGAAAAAGTACTTGACACTCTTAAAAATAAAAAACTCATCGTTGTTTTTGGAGCAGGTGGAGATAGAGATAAAACCAAACGCCCTTTAATGGGAAAAATCGTCGAACATTTTGCAAAAATTGCTATCATTACAAGTGATAATCCACGTAGCGAAGAACCAAAAACCATCATGGAAGAAATTTTATCAGGCTTTGCTAAAAAAGAAAAAGTTTTAACGATAGAAGATAGAAAAGAAGCCATAAAAAAAGCTTTAGAACTAAAAGAAAATGACGATTTAGTCGTTATTTTAGGCAAAGGTGATGAAACTACTCAAGAAATTAAAGGGATAAAATATCCTTTTAGTGATAAAGTAGTTGTTAATGAAATTTTAAAAAATCAAGGATAATCAATGTTTGAAAATATGGATTTTTCTAAAATGGGTGAACTTTTGAATCAAGTTCAAGAAAAAGCTAAAAATATAGAACTAGAACTTGCAAATCGTGAATTTAGCGCCAAAAGTGGAGCAGGACTTGTTAAAGTAAGTGCTAACGGAAAAGGCGAGATTATCGATGTTAGCATTGATGATTCTTTACTTGAAGATAAAGAGTCCTTGCAAATTTTACTTATTTCTGCAATTAATGATGTTTTAGCCATGGTTGCGCAAAATCGCTCAAGTATGGCGAATGATGTTTTAGGCGGTTTTGGAGGTATGAAATTATGAAAAAAATTTTAATTATTTGCATGCTTTTTACTTTGTCTTTTGGTATAGAAAGACCTAAATTTGAAGATTTTTTAGCAGGTTATGAAAGAAATAAGGCAAGCATGCTCAACTATGAAGGAATGCCAGCTTTTGCACTCAGTGAAAATTTACTTGCTGTGTTAAAACAGCCTAATACTAAGCTTAACAAATATGTAAAATACGATCCATTTTTAAATTTATATCTTGTAAGAACTGACTTTAGCCTAATCCCTACTCCTATGGGTGATGAAGAAAAACTTACTCGTAATGATTGGGTTGGAATTTGGGATCCTAATAAACCTTATATAGGGCATATTAAGTATTTAGCTCAAAATATTGATGAAAAAGATCAACTTGATTTTAATTCCAAAATAGGACTTTTAGGGACTCCATGCTGTGAAATGATGGGGATTGCTTTAAATAATAGCTCTTTTATAGGCAATCGCTATTTAAAACATTTTATGAAATATAACGATGTTTATTGGGGGGATATTGGCGTTGATTTTGTTGTTCGAGAAAATAAAATTTATGTTAACAATGTAAGAAAAAATCCACAATTTTTAATCAACGATCAAGTTATAAGTGTTGATGGCTTGCCCGCCAATGATTTAAGAAAACTCAATGAAAAAATTCTTTTTGCAGATCGCGGAAGCACTCTTTATTTTCAAGTGTTGCGTGATAATATGGATTTAAATATTTCTACTGAAGTTTTTGCAAAAGATTTGAGCAAATTTAATCTTCCTGATTCTAAACCAAAACCAAAAATTACAAATTTCACAAGCAATCTTGGTTTAACGGTTAATACTAGTCTTGTTGTAACTAAAATAGATCCAAAATCAAAAGCATCAAATGCAGGATTTATGGTAGGAGATAAAATTTTACGCGTTAATAATATTATTTTAAATAATTTTAAAGAATTACAAAATATTTTAAGCGCTGGTAATGACTTTAGCATCTTAATTGAACGCAAAAGTACTAAATTACCTTTATCAAATTTCAACAATGAACTAGGCGGAAATGCCAACTCAGGTGGCGATGGTAAATTTCAATTTTTCATAAGGCTTACTAAGTGAATTTAAAAGAACTTTTTATCCATCACTTAGAAAAAAATCTACCTAAAGTCGAAAGCTTTCATCCTTTTTTTAATGAAGCTTTAGCTCTTATGCTAAAAGCAGGAGGAAAGCATTTTCGTGCACAATTGCTTTTAAGCGTAGTACAAAGCAATAAACCTGAACTTTTAAATCAAGCTTTAGATGTGGCTTTAGCTTTGGAATTTATCCATACTTATTCACTCATACACGATGATTTACCCGCTATGGATAATGCGGATTTTAGACGAGGAATTCCAACCTTACACAAAAGCTACGATGAAGCTACAGCCATCTTAGCGGGCGATGCTTTAAATACTGAAGCTTTTTTAGTTCTAAGTCATGCTCATTTAAAAGATGAAATCAAAATCAAACTCATCAAAACCCTTGCCTTTAATGCAGGACTTAATGGAATGGTCATAGGACAAGCTATTGATTGTTTCTTTGAAGACAAAAGACTGAGTTTAAATGAACTTGAGTTTTTACATACACACAAAACCGCAAGATTAATCGCTGCAGCTTTAAAAATGGGTTGTGAAATTTGCGAACTTAACAACGAAGAAAGCAATCAAATTTACAAACTTGGTTTGAAATTAGGACTGATTTTTCAAATCAATGATGATATTATCGATGTAACCACAAGTCAAGAACAAAGCGGAAAGCCTACTAATAACGATATTCATAAAAATTCTTTTGTCAATTTGCTTGGACTTGAACAAGCTATAAAAACAAAAGAAAATCTTCTTAGTGAATGCGAACAAGATTTAGAAAAACTCAATGAAAAACTCGCACAAATGATACAAAATTTAATAATTCAATACTTATAAAGGTAAAAAATGGACATTCAAATTTTACAAGAACAGGCAAATACTCTAAGATTTTTAAGTGCCGATATGGTGCAAAAAGCAAACTCAGGACACCCAGGTGCACCTTTGGGCTTAGCAGATATTTTAAGTGTTTTAAGTTATCATTTAAAACACAATCCTAAAAATCCCACTTGGCTAAACCGTGATAGACTTGTATTTTCAGGCGGACATGCAAGTGCTTTGCTTTATAGTTTTTTACATTTAAGTGGCTATGATTTAAGCTTAGAAGATCTTAAAAATTTCCGCCAACTTCATTCTAAAACCCCAGGACACCCTGAAATTTCAACTCTTGGAGTAGAAATCGCTACAGGTCCTTTAGGACAAGGCGTTGCCAATGCTGTAGGCTTTGCTATGGCGGCAAAAAAAGCACAAAATTTACTAGGTAGCAATTTAATCGATCATAAAATTTATTGTCTTTGCGGAGATGGAGATTTACAAGAAGGCATTTCTTATGAAGCTTGTTCTTTAGCAGGACTTCACAAACTTGATAACTTCATACTCATTTATGATAGCAACAATATCTCCATAGAAGGCGATGTAGGTTTAGCCTTTAATGAAAATGTAAAAATGCGTTTTGAAGCACAAGGATTTGAAGTTTTAAGTATAAATGGACATGATTATGAAGAAATTAATAAAGCCTTAGAACAAGCTAAAAAATCCACAAAACCTTGTCTTATCATCGCAAAAACAACTATAGCAAAGGGTGCAGGAGAGCTTGAAGGCAGTCATAAAAGCCATGGCGCACCTTTGGGTGAAGAAGTGATTAAAAAAGCCAAAGAACAAGCAGGTTTTGATCCAAATATCAGTTTTCATATCCCACAAGCAAGCAAAATCCGCTTTGAAAGTGCTGTAGAACTTGGGGATTTAGAAGAAGCAAAATGGAAAGATAAGCTTGAAAAAAGTGGTAAAAAAGAACTTTTAGAAAGGCTATTAAACCCTGATTTTAGCAAGATAGCTTATCCTGATTTTAAAGGAAAAGATCTTGCGACAAGAGATAGCAATGGTGAAATTTTAAATGTTTTAGCTAAAAATTTAGAAGGATTTTTAGGTGGAAGTGCGGATTTAGGCCCTTCAAATAAAACAGAACTTCACGGTATGGGAGACTTTGTAAAAGGTAAAAATATCCATTTTGGTATCAGAGAACACGCTATGGCAGCGATTAACAATGCTTTTGCAAGATATGGAATTTTCTTACCATTTTCGGCAACTTTTTTCATCTTTAGTGAGTACTTAAAACCTGCCGCAAGAATAGCAGCCCTAATGAAAATCAAACATTTTTTTATTTTCACACACGACAGCATAGGCGTGGGCGAAGATGGCCCAACACACCAGCCTATAGAACAACTTAGCACTTTTAGAGCTATGCCAAATTTTTTAACCTTTAGGCCTGCTGATGGGGTAGAAAATGTCAAAGCTTGGCAAATAGCCCTAAATGCTGATATACCGAGTGCTTTTGTGCTTTCACGCCAAAAACTCAAAGCTCTAAATGAACCTATTTTTGGAGATGTAAAAAATGGAGCGTATTTACTCAAAGAAAGCAAAGATGCTAATTTTACACTTTTAGCAAGTGGAAGTGAAGTTTGGCTTTGTTTAGAAAGTGCAAACGAACTTGAAAAACAAGGTTTTGCTTGTAATGTTGTTTCCATGCCTTGTTTTGAACTTTTTGAAAAACAAGATAAAGCTTATCAAGAAAGATTGTTAAAAGGTGAAGTTATAGGCGTTGAAGCAGCGCATTCTAATGAACTTTATAAATTTTGCCACAAAGTGTATGGCATAGAAAGTTTTGGAGAAAGTGGTAAAGACAAAGATGTGTTTGAACACTTTGGATTTAGCGTTTCAAAGCTTGTAAATTTTATCCTTAGCAAATAAAATGAATACAAATTTCAAATTTCAAAATAACACTCTTTTTATCTTTGGAATTTGGGATAAAACAAGCATTTATAAGTTAAAAATAAAAGATTTTTTAGCTTTGATTCAAAGCAAGGAAGTGATTTTTGATTTTAAAGATCTAAAAGCAATCGATACCGCTGGAGTGAGATTTTTCCTTGCTTTGGAAAATGATCTTAAAGATAAAAATATTAAAATCACCAAAGAAGGCTTAAATTCAAGCTTTCAAACCCTTTTTGAACTTTGTGAAAAAAACTACCAAAGACTAAGCAAAACAAAAAAATCACATAAAAATTTCAGTGAATACTTTATCGATCTTGGAAAATTAAGTTTAGAACTTTTAAAAATTTTAAGAAAATTCATCAATTTTACAGGAGCTTTTTTCACAAGTCTTTTTTTATGCCTTAAAAATCCTAAAAATTTTCGCTTTATTGCTTTTTTATATCATATAGAAAATTCTGCTTTTAAAGCCTTGCCTATAGTTATTTTAACTGCTCTTTTAGTAGGAGTGGTTTTAGCCTATCAGGCTGCTTATCAACTCGCACAATTTGGAGCCAATATTTTCATAGTGGATTTGATGGGAATTTCAGCCACTAGAGAACTTGCACCTTTAATCGCTGCCATAGTGATCGCAGGAAGAAGCGCAAGTTCTTATACCGCACAAATTGGAGTGATGAAAATTACTGATGAAATTGCAGCTATGAATACTATGGGTTTTCGCTCTTTTGAATTTATTATTATTCCACGTGTCATGGCTTTGGTAGTGGCCATGCCTTTAATCGTTGCCGTTAGCGATGCAATCAGTATTATAGGTGGAATGATGGTTGCAAAATTAAATCTTGATATTTCTTTTGTCGAATTTTTAAGACGCTTTAGAGAAGCTGTCGATATAAAACATATCTTTATAGGACTTGCAAAAGCACCTATTTTTGGATTTTTAATAGGACTTATTGCTTGTTTTCGTGGTTTTGAGGTAAAAAATACTACACAAAGCATAGGAATTTATACAACAAAAAGCGTTGTAAATGCTATTTTTTGGGTGATAGCTTTTGATGCTTTATTCTCCGTTATTTTAACTTCTGCAGGAATTTAAATGGTTATTAAAGCACAAAATATCATTACAAAATTTGGAGAAAAAATTGTCCATAATGGCGTAAGTTTTGAAATCAAAAAAAACGAAATTTTTGGTATTTTAGGAGGTAGCGGAAGTGGAAAATCCGTCCTTTTAAAACAAATGCTTATGCTTGAACATTTTGATGGTGGAGAATATGAAATTTTAGGCTATAAACTTAAAAATATCAACGAAGAAGATGGACTTACTTTGCGTAAAAAATGGGGTGTGGTTTTTCAGTTTGCTGCACTTTTTAGCTTTTTTAATGTTTATGAAAATATCGCCATTCCTTTAAAAGAATACACTCATTTAGATGAAAATAGCATACAAGAACTGGTTTTAATGAAGCTAAAAATGGTAGGCTTAAACGAAAGTGTTTTAAAACAATTTCCAAGCGAACTTAGTGGCGGTATGCAAAAAAGAGTGGCAATTGCTAGAGCTTTAGCACTTGATAGTAAATTGCTTTTTTTAGATGAACCTACTTCAGGACTTGACCCTCATAGTAGTCGTGAATTTGACGATTTGGTTTTAGAGTTAAAAAAAAGTTTTGATTTAAATATCATTTTGGTTACACATGATAAAGAAAGTATGAAAAATTTACTCGATCGCTTTATCATTTTAGAAAATAAAAAAGTTGGATTTTGCGGTACTTATGAAGAATTACGCCTGCAAAATGAACGACTTTTTAAAAGATTTATGGAGTAAAAGTGGAAAATAGAGCAAATTATTTTTTTGTAGGACTTTTTGTTTTTGGGGTATTTTTTGCAAGCCTTGGTTTCATACTTTGGCTTGGTGGATACTCTAAAGAAGAAAGTTTTAAGTATTATGAAATTCACACACAAGAATCCGTTGCAGGACTTGGCATAAAAGCACCTGTAAGGCTTTTGGGTGTGGAAGTAGGTAGCGTAGAAGAAATCAGCATTTACAATCAAGATGAACTCGGCGTTAACATACGCATCAAGGTCAAAAATAACACGCCTATAAAAGAAGATACTTTTGCTACTTTGCAACTTCAAGGTATCACAGGACTTAAATTTGTCCAACTTCAAGGCGGAAGTAAAAATAGTAAAGATCTAGTATCTATCCACGGAAAACTTCCAGTCATTCCTTTTAAAGAAAGTTTTTTAGCAACCATAGACAGACAAAGTGAACATATTTTTTCTTTGGTTAAAACGGCCGATGATAAATCAAAAGAACTTTTAAGCGAAAAAAATCTTAAAAATCTAGAAATCCTTTTGCAAAATCTAGCAGAATTAAGTGCAAATTTAAACGCTAATTCTAAAAATTTAAGCCTTAATCTTTCAAACGCAAGTTTAAAAATAGGAAAAATGGCTGATAATATAAGCCTTAGTGCACAAAATTTCAACTCTAGTCTTAAAGACATAAAAGAAAGTACGATGATTTTAAAAAAATTCATAAAAAAAGCTGATGAAAAATTAAACACTTATGATGATATTAAAGCATCTTTGATGCAAAATTTAGAGCTTTTTAAACGAGTTTTAATTGAAAGCAATATTCTAATAGAAAATTTACAAAACAGCCCTGCTGATTTGATTTTTAAAGAAACCAAACCTAAACTAGGACCAGGAGAAAAATAATGCTAAAGCAATTATTCTATATTTTGACTTTTATTTTTATGTTATGCGGATGCTCTTTAAGACACGAAACCATCAATAAAAATGAAAATATCATATTAAAAGACGAAGGAATAGACTCAAATATTTTTTTTAAAAAAACCAGTAAAATTCTTAAAATTCGCAATGCAAATGCACCTTTGTATTTAAACTCGCGAGCTATTGTTTATATAGATAATGGTTTTAGCAACAAATACGCACATTATTTCTGGGGAGATTTGCCAAGCAATCTTTATTCTTTTTTAATTTTGTCAAAATTTGAACAAAGCAATATTTTTACAACCTTACTTTCTTCAACAAGCTCTTTAAGCGCGGATTATGCTCTTGAAAGCAGGATTAACTCTTTTGAGCAAATTCTTAATAACAATGAAAACTACGCTCAAATTTCTATAAGCGTAAATTTCATAAATCTTGAAAACAATCAAATAATAGCTCATAAAATTTTCAATACTAAAGAAAAAATAGAAAAAAAAGATATCCGCTCTACTTATGATGCTTTTCAAAAAGCCTTGAATAAAATTGGCAATGAGATTGTTTTTTGGGTAAATTCTAACTTATCCTAATTTAGGAACACTTTTTGCTTTTTAAATATTTAGCAATATTTTTGAAAGGTAAACAATGAAAAGTGATTTAGATATATTTAAAAAACACTTAGGCGAAATTCAAAGCGTGAATGAATTTAAAGCAAATCAAATTTGCTCTCAAATCAATGATGCAAATGATTTTATAGGAGCACTTCAAGTACTTGATATGTCTTTAAAAAAAATAGAAAAAAGCATTCTAGAAAGAATAGATGAAAATTCAGATGATATGCAAAAAAGAACTCTTGATGCCACAGCATCACAACTTATACAAAACTGCTCTTTCATGGGAACAGCCCTTTTTGGAAATATTTTCAATGTTTATGTTGGTAAAAAACTTTTTGAATTTGAAATTGCTAATCCGCTTTTAATTCTTCAAACAAGTAATTATGAAGGTGTATTGGCCTATATACAAGATAAAAGAGATGAAATAAAAATCATTCTATCAGAATTAGCAACCGCAATTACTATGGGCGAAACTATGGATAATGCTGGAATTTATAACTCTACAATGGATTTTAAAAATTTATTTAAATAAGAATAGTAATCGTTTGTTCTCTTTAAGCAAATATAATATATTTTAGCTTAAAGAGATTTTCCAAACTCTTAAAAGAGAGTTAGGCTACGAATAAAAAGGGGGAGGGAAATAGCCTAACCCAAACGAGATCTTAAAAGATCTCTTTAAACTAAAATAAATATTTAGATAATTTAATAAAAATTATTAAATTATCTAACCATATTTATGTTTTAGTTTAATACGATGTGACATTTTATTCTAAAAACACTTAATCTGCTATAAAAATATCATTTAGTAACTTAAATTATTAAAGAATATTACTACAATATTATTTAAAAAATTTTAAATTTTTAGAATTTTAAGAAAAAAATATTATTTTATAATTTAATATCATATCATAGAAAGAATTTCAGCACGCCCATTAATCACGGCAACACAATGTTCATAATGAGCCGCATTCAGCCCATCAATACTTCCAGCATCCCATTTTCCATTATAATGCTTTGGTGTTCCATCTTTTTGGCATATCATAGGCTCTATGCAAAACACCATTCCATTTTTAATTTTAGGGCCACTTTTTGCACTCGCACCTTTTTCTAAATAGTTTAAAATTTCAGGCTCTCCATGGGGCTTTCGTCCTATACCATGCCCGCAATATCCACGAAGCGGGACAAAACCTCTTGCATGGATAAATTCGCCTAAAGCAGCTGAAAGTTCCTTAAAACGCATTCCATCACGAATAATATCTATAGCATGATATAACGCATCTTTAGCACAAGAGATTAAAGCTTTATCAGTGGGTGAAACTTCTCCTATAGCAATAGTTCTTGCTGCATCCCCATAATACCCATCAATCAAACTTCCCACATCAAGACCTAAAATATCACCCTCTTTGATAATTTTATCATCTGGAATTCCATGGATACAAACTTGATTTAAAGATGTGCAAATGGCACCTGGAAAACCATAAAGTCCCTTAAATGATGGCTTGGCGCCAAGGCTTAAAATATAATCTTCTGCCATTTTATCAATTTGTTTTAAGCTCATTCCTATTTTAATTTCATTCTCTAAAAAATTTAAAGTTTTTGCTACAATTTGATTTGCTATTCTTAATTTTTCTATTTCATCTGGTTTTTTCAATTCTATCATTTTATTTCCTTATAAATTTAGCCAAATTTTAGCAGTATTTTTTAAAGATTCAATATCGCTTGAAGCATAAAAATGTAATCTTGCTTTATGATTTTTCAAATCTATATTTTCTCTTTCTTTAAGAAATTCAACTATGGCATCTCCTGAATGAATTAATTTTGTTTTATCGCCAAAATACTTACTTAAAGAACGACCTAGTAAAGGGAAATGAGTGCAAGCGAGTATCAAAGCATCTGGAGTTGTGATATTTTTAAAATAATACTCCATAGCACTTTGCAAAAAATCTCCTTCAAAAATACCTTCTTCAACCATAGGCACAAAAAGCCCTGTAGCTAAAGCATTTATATTTGTATATCCTTGGGATAATAAACGCTTTTGGTATTCTTCTGATTTAATGGTTGCTTTTGTTGCAATGACTAAAATTTCTTTATTTTTATCATGCAAAGCTTTTATCGTTGCTTCAACCCCTGCATCAATTACACCATATACTGGAAAATGTGCTTTTGTCCTTAAAGCATCTAAAGCATAAGCACTAGCAGTATTACATGCAATGATAAGCATATCAATTTGAAATTGTTCAAAAAATTCCAATGCTTCAAGACAGAACTTTATAATAGTATCTTTATCTTTTACTCCATAAGGAACTCTTGCGGTATCTCCATAATAGATAATTTCATCAAAAAGTCTAGCTTCATAAAGAGATTTTAAAACGCTAAGCCCCCCTACCCCGCTATCAAATACACCTATTTTCACTTTAATACCTTCTTGCTCCTATATAACGAGCCTTCCAATAAGAACTATTTAGCTCGACTTCTTTTACTCCACCTTTAGTAGATAAATGTATAAATTTTCCCTTGCTCATATAAATACCAACATGCATACCATTTGGCCCTCTACCTGTCTTAAAAAATACCAAATCTCCTGTTTGCAATTTTGATTTAGAAACTTTTCTCCCAGAACCTAATTGAGTTTTTGTGGTGCGAGGTATGCGTATATTAAGCTGAGCTAATGCACTCTGTGTAAATCCTGAACAATCAGCACCTTTTTTAGTAATTCCACCTAAAACATAAGGAGTTTTTTTCCATTCATGTGCTATAGTCTTAAGTTTTGTTTCTTTATTTGTATTATAAATTGGACGAGTATAGTTTAAATTCTGATAAAAACTACATCCGCTTATAAAGAATATAATCGTGATGATGAAAAAAATATGCCTCATCAGTCCCCTTAAGATCGAGCAGCAAAGAATTTAAGATAAATAAAACCCCAAATCCCAGAACAAAATGAAGCTATGAGAATAGCTAAATTATCTGCATAATTAAAAATATCGCTAACTTCATACGCCAAGCCATCGATAAACAAACTCATTGTAAAACCAATTCCTGTAAGTATACAAACCCCATAAAGTTGTTTCAAATTTGAACCTTGGGGCAAGGCTGCAAATTTAAAACGGATTGCCAAATAAGAAAACAAAAATACACCCACTTGTTTACCCACAAAAAGCCCCAAGAAAATACCTATACTTACACCTGAAAAAATTGCTCCTATATCGATATTGGATAAATTTACTCCAGCGTTAGCAAAAGCAAATAAAGGCAAGATAACAAAAGCGAGCCAAAATTTTAGACTTTCATAGATTTCTTCTAAAAATGCTTCTCCATTTTTAGTTTGCATCGGTATAAAAAATGCTGTTATGATTCCAGCTAAAGTTGCATGCACACCACTTTTTAAAACACTAATCCAAAGAATAACTGAGCAAATAAAATAAAAAGACTTTCTTGTTATTCCTAAAATATTTAAAACAAGCATTGCCAAAATAGCAATTCCTGCAACGACAAAAGCAACTATTGATAATTTTGTCGTATAAAAAATAGCTATAATTAAAATAGCACCCACATCATCAAAAATAGCCAAAGAAAGTAAGAAAATTTTTAAACTTGATGGAATATGCTTGCCACACATCATTAAAATCGCTAAGGCAAACGCTGTATCTGTAGCTGTAGGTATAGCCCAACCTTTTAAAGTATAAGCATCTCCTATATTTACCAAAGCAAACAACATCGCAGGTATAAGTATACCTCCTAAAGCAGCCATAAAAGGTAAAACAATATTTTTAGGATTTTTAAAATCCCCGTGCAAAAATTCCTTCTTAAGCTCAAGCCCTATAGCAAAGAAAAATATAGATATAAGCCCATCATTTATCCAAAGTAAAAAAGGCTTATTAAGCTCAAATTCACCTACGCTAAATCCGACTTTTAAATTTAGAAATTCTCGATAATGTTCGCTAAAAGATCCATTTTGCACAAGCAAAGCAAGCAAAGTACAAACTATAAGTAAAACACCACCAAAAGCCTCGTTTAAAACTAAAGTTTTTAATTTATGTACTATATTATTCATTTAACAATCTTAAGATAAATAAAACCAACAATGGCACTTAAAAAACTAGCTATTAAAATAGCAAGTTTATCCGCATGTTCAAAAATATCACTATTTTTATAAGCCAAACCATCAATAAACAAACTCATCGTAAAACCAATGCCTGTTAAAATACATATACCATAAAATTTTCCATATTTAATATTTTCAGGTAGTTTTGCAAGCTTAAGTTTGATAGCAATAAAACAAAAAGTAAAAACACCTAGTTGCTTTCCTAAAAATAATCCTAGAATAATTCCAAGACTTACAGGCGAAAATACCGAACCAAGATGCATATCTCGGATATCAATCCCAGCATTAGCAAAAGCAAATAAAGGCAAGATAAAATAAACCACCCAAGGATTTAAATCCTTAAGAACTTCATGCAAATAAGGTTTTTTATTTTTTGTATCAAGCGGTATAAATAAAGAAATGATCACACCAGCCAAAGTCGCATGTACTCCACTTTTAAGCATAGCTATCCACAATACAACACCTACTAACACATACAAAGAAAGATGGGTGATGTGATAATAATTTAACAAAAGTAGAGCAAATATACAAAACAAACAAATAATAATCGCCAAAGCTGAAAGCTGATCTGTATAAAATAAAGCAATGATAACAATAGCGCCCAAATCATCAAAAATAGCTAAAGAAAGTAAAAAAAGCTTTAAACTTGTAGGAATTTTATTTCCTAAAAGCATCAAAATACCCACTGCAAAAGCTATATCGGTTGCTGTAGGTATTGCCCAACCTTTCATAGCAAAACCATGGGAATAATTAATAGCAGCAAAAATTAAAGCAGGAGTAATCATACCCCCCAAAGCTCCAAATATAGGTAAAGATACAGCTCTTATATTTTTAAGCTGTCCGCGTAAAATTTCATATTTTAACTCAAGCCCTATACATAGAAAAAATATAGCTATCAAACCATCATTTATCCATAAATCCAACGACTTTGAAATTTGAAAATGATCAAATCCTACTGTAAAATTAGCATGAAAAAAATCTGTATAAATAACACTTAAAGAAGAATTTTTACACAATAAGGCTAAAAATGTAAAAAATATAAGCAAAATACCAGGGAAAGTTTCACTTAAAACCATCTTCTTTATCATTTGCATCCTTGCTCCTAAATAAATATTATAAAAATTTAATACGATAAATAAAATGGCAAAATTATAACGAAAAAATACTAAAGAAATAATTATTTAAAAAAACAAGCTCAAGATACCAACAAGTTCTTAAGCTTGTTCTTAAGATATTTAAGCGTAAATATCCAAACCACTAGAGCTAGAAACTTGTGGAGCGGAGGCTTGAGAGACACCTTCCATACCTTCGATGAGTTCATTCATCAATGCCTCGTTTGTGTCCATAGATTTTTTCAAAACTGAAGTATTAACAGCAGTCATTAAATTAGCATTACCCATAGAAACATCTGAAACCATATCATCCTCCTTTTAGATTGAGTCTTAAGACTTTATTTAAATCGGATGATATTTTTAAAACTTAATATTTTTTACTAAACTTTTTAAAATTTTTCAAGGAAACCAATATCTGAAATTAAAAATCATAAATTTTTTAAGATAAAATCCTATTTTAAAAATTTTTACACTATGAAACAATAAGCAAAATATAAATGGTTGATACTTTTAGAAGCAAATGAAATAGATAAAATTTTACTTCAATAAATTTAAGTTTTATCTTATTTATACGATTTATAATATAATCAAAAATTACAACTTAAAAAGCTATTGCAATTATATAGGAGTTTGCTAATGTTACTTAATACACCTTGTAGGGGAATAGTAGATACAAATTTTGAAAGTAAAAGAATTAATATAACTTCAACTTTAAAATTTCAAGAAAAAAAAGAAAAAGTAGAAGCTAAAGCTGAGAAAGAAGAAGCAAATAAAGACAATAGCAATTCTACAAACACGGATACCAACAAAAAAGATAAACTTTTGGATATATCTGCTTAATCTAAAATATGCTATAACCATCTCCTTGAAGAATACAATAAATGATTTTTTGATTTTTATTAAGCTTTTAAAACATCAAAAAAGGAAAAATTAAAAATGCAAAAACAATATCCCAAAGTGCATAGCTTAAAAGAAAACCTTGCGATACTTAAAAACAACCCATATTAAATCACAAAAATAAGATATATTTAAAAATTTATTAAAATATATCTTAAATACAATTAATAAAAAATATTATCGATACAAAAGCTTATTTTTTAGTTCTATTTAAGATTTTTAATATTATACTAGCCATTATTTATTTTGATAATAAATATTATTTTTATCAAAAACTAAGGATAATGATAATGAAAATTTTTAAAATTATATTTTTAATTATAAGTATTTTTTTATCAAGCTCAGCTTTTGCTAGAGTAGATGATTATATTAATGAAGCAAATCTTATCAAAGACATGCTAAAACAAAGCATAGAAACTTACAAAAAGGGTGATAATCTAGGTGCTAAAAAGCTTAGCGAAGATGCGTATTTTCAACATTTTGAAAATATGGAAGGCCCTATAGGAAGAAACATAGGAAGAAAAGCCATCACCATGGAGCGTAAATTTGTAAATTTGCGTCGTATGTATAAAGATGAAGCTCCTTTAACACAAATTAATGCTTTAGTGGATAGCCTTTATTATGATCTTGATGAAGTAGCCCCTATTTTACAAAATGGATATCGTTTAAAAGCAGAAGCAAGCGATACAAACTATGATAAGACTAAAGCTGAAAAATCAAGCCTAGAAGCCAATGCCAAACGCGAAGCTGATGCAGAAGCTTTAATCGCACAAATGATGGGTGTAGATAAAAAAGATTTAGCACAAAGTTCTTTAACCACCCAAGCTCCTATACCTGCAAACGACGACACAAGCAAACTTACAGATGATAATGCAAGCGCTGATTTACAAGCTGCCGCTGCAATGGACGCAAGATTGCAATTTATACTAGATAATATCTCTACCAAATTTTCACAGGCAGCTAATGCTTTTAAAGAAAAAAACTACCAAGCTAGTAAAGATTTTTTAAATGATGCCTTATTTAGTGATTATCGCAATACCAAAGTAGAAATTTTAGTAAATAAATTTACCAAAGCAGGAAACGATCAAAAAATTCAACAAGCCATACGCACCCTTATACGCCAAATCAACGATGCAAAAATAGATGAAAAAGGCTTAAGAGATGGCTTAGATAGCATAGAAGAACAAATTTTTGATGTTTTCTTACAAATTCCAAATTCAGAACTTTCAAGTTTGCAAATTTCAGGCTTTAATGATGAAACAAAAGGCAAAGATTATACCAAAGTTTCTAATGATATCAAACTTGCTTTAGATGAAATTTTAAAAAATTATGATGGCTTTAGTGCTTCTATAGTAGATGATTTACAAGGAATTTATCTAGATATTTTTGAAGCAAGCGGTATGGAAAATAAAATCGGTGCTGTAGATAGTGGCTTAAAACTTAAAATAGAAAGTTTATTTTCCAAAGGTGTGGCACTGATTAAAGCAAGTGCAGATAAAAAAGAGCTTGAAGCTACTTTTAATGACTTAGAACAACTCATAGCAAGCAGTGTGGATAAAATTCAAGATTCTACTCCTTATTCGCTGTTTATATGGGCTTTAGGTATTATTTTGCGTGAAGGCTTGGAAGCTTTGATTATCGTTGTAGCCATTGTTTCTTATCTTGTGCAAAGTGGTAATAAAAATCGTCTAAATATCGCCTATAGTGCTCTTTTTACAGGAGTGATTTTAAGTTTTGTTACCGCTTTTGGAGTTTCTTGGCTATTTAAAGAAAATGCGGGACAAAGTAGAGAGCTTATAGAGGGTATTACCATGCTTATAGCCGTATTGCTACTCTTTTATGTGGGCTTTTGGTTACTTTCAAACGCACAAAATAAAAAATGGACAAGCTTTATCAAACAAGGTGCTATAGATGCCATATCAAACAATAGTGCAAAAACCCTTTGGATCACCGTATTTTTAGCTGTTTATAGAGAAGGTGCAGAAACTGTGCTTTTTTATCAAGCCTTGCTTTTTGATGCTAAAACAAGCACTGATTTTGGTGCTGTTTTTGGCGGGCTTGGACTTGGAATTTTAATACTTATTGTTTTATATTTTCTTTTAAAAGCAGGAGCCATTCGCATACCTGTAAAACAATTTTTCTATATCACTTCTTACATTATTTTTTACATGGTTTTTGTTTTTACAGGCAAAGGCATAGCTGAACTCATAGAAGGAAAAGTCATTATTCCTAGTCTTATACCTATGAATTTTGAACCGATTTTATGGCTTGGAATTTATCCTTACTATGAAACCTTAATCCCTCAATTTATAGTTTTGATCATGCTAATTATTGGCATTTTAATAACAAAACAAATTTCAAAAAAAGGAGTAAAATCATGATAAAAAAAGTTTTATCAGTAGTTGCTGCAGCTGCGGTTATTAGTACAAATTTATTTGCAGGCGAAGTGCCAATCGGTGATCCAAAAGAACTTAATGGTATGGAAATAGCCGCTGTTTATTTACAACCTATTGAAATGGAACCAAGAGGTATTGATTTAGCTGCGTCTTTAGCAGATATTCACCTAGAAGCTGACATTCACGCACTTAAAAACAATCCAAATGGTTTTCCAGAAGGTTTTTGGATGCCTTATTTAACCATAGCCTATGAACTTAAAAATACCGACACAGGTGCAATTAAACGCGGAACTTTGATGCCTATGGTGGCTGATGATGGTCCTCACTATGGTGCAAATATCGCTATGGAAAAAGATAAAAAAGGTGGCTTTGGCGTAGGAAACTATGAACTTACTTTTTATATCTCAAATCCAGAAAAACAAGGTTTTGGACGCCATGTTGATGAAGAAACAGGCGTGGGTAAGTGGTTTGAACCTTTTAAAGTAGATTATAAATTCAAATACACAGGCACGCCAAAATGATTTTACACTCGGATTTTCCGAGTGTTTAAATATTTTTATTTTTATTGAAAAATTAAAATAACAATGTTTAAAGAGTAAATTATGAGTATATATTTTGTGCATTTTCTTATCAGTGTTTTACCGCTAAGTATTTTAATGGCCTTTATCACTCCTGATAAAAAATATATTTTTAAAAGTTTTTTAGTAGTTTTTTTGGGCTTTTTATTTGGATATTTTGCTTTTTTTATCGCAGCACAATTTTTAAAAACCGAAAATTTAATCTTTAATTTTGATTTTGTTTTTATAGGTTTATTGCTAGTAAGCTTTATATTTTATTTTTGGAAAAAAATTGAACTTTTAAATTTTATTTTATTGGGAAATTTAAGTTTTTGCACCGCTTTGCATTATTATTTTTTAAGTCAAGATTTCCCTATTTTTACTAGCTCTTTAATCGATAGCGAAAGTATAAGTTCTTTAGGTTTTATTGCTTTAGCCTTGCTTGTTTGTATTTTGATTTTCTTCTTTTTAAAATGGCAAAAAAATTTTAATCAAAAAACAAGCTTTATGCTGTTTTTACTGCTTATCCTTATGGAAAGCGATAAAGCTCTAGCCAATATCTTGCTTACTTTAATGCGAAATTCCATCATAGAAACTCATACTTTTTTGGTGAGTTTTGTAGGAAAAAGTAATTATTTTGGTGTTTTTGGAATTTATGTTTATTTAATTTTCATCGCTTTTTTAGCATTCTTAAGCTTAAAAATTCGCAAAAAAAATATAAGCAAAAAACAAATTTTAGATATAAATTATCGCAAAAACGAAGCTAAAACAAGTCTTATTAATCGTTATTTTTCCAGTGTTTTTATCTCCTGTGTTATAAGTTTTTGCATTATTTTATACTTTTTTATGGTAAGCTCTAAGCCTTTAACCATAGATGAGCCTAAAGAAATTTTACCCGATAAGAATGGCAAATTTATCTTTGATATAGCTCTTTTAAGGGACAACAAACTCCACCGCTTTGCTTATATCAGTGCTGAAGGCAAGGTGATAAGGTTTTTTCTTATCAACAAAAGAGAAGATAGGGATTCTCCTGTAGCTGTTTTTGATGCTTGTATGATTTGTGGAGATATGGGCTATATCAAAAAAGATGGACAACTCATTTGCATTTCTTGCAATGTGCGTATTTTCTTACCTAGTGTAGGCAAAAGCGGGGGTTGCAATCCTATCCCACTCAAATACGAATACGATGGTAAAAAAATCACCATAGATGTTAAAGATGTAATAGCAGGATCTAATTATTTTAGTCAAATCAAGGAAATTGAAGTGCAAGATCCTGTATCAAAAACAAAGGTTATAAACACCCAAGCTCCTTTTTCTTATAGCTATAAAGGGATTACTTATTATTTTTCAAATCAAAACAACTATGAAGAATTTAAAAAAGATCCTATAAAATATGTAGAAGAAAACGAAGCCCAATTTTTAATCCAAAGGAGAAACGATGTTGGCTAAAATGATTTTTAACTCTATATTTAAAAACAAAATTCAAAAATTTTTAGCCTTTCTTACTTGTTTTTTAGCCACGCTTTTGCTCTCTACTATGCTAAATATTACCCTAAGTATAGGCGATGAAGTAACTAAACAACTCAAAAGCTATGGCTCTAATATCCTTGTTTTACCCAAAGGCTCAAGTCTTAGTATAGAAATAGGTAATGAACTTTATGAACCCTTAAAAAACAAAAACTACCTAGAAGAAAAAAATTTATATATGATTAAAGACATTTATTGGCGTAACAACATCACCGCACTTGCTCCTTTTTTAGAAGGTAAAATCGCAATTGAAAACTCCCAGCAAAAAGCACTTATTTATGGCACTTACTTTCAAAAAGCCATAAAAATTAAAGATGATGATGATTATATCACAGGTATAAAAAGTCTTTATCCTTATTTAGCAGTCCAAGGAGAATGGGCAAAAGATGATAGCAATGAAATCATGCTAGGCGAAGACTTTGCTAAAAACAATAAACTAAAATTAGGAGATACTATCAAACTCATAGGAGAAAACAATCAAAGCAAAGAAGCAAAAATCGTAGGCATTTTACTTCATGCCAATCCTAAAATGTCAAATAAAATCATCACTCCTTTAAATTTAGCTCAAGATTTACTCAACAAACAAGGGCTTTACTCAAGTGCAGAAGTAAGAGCTTTTACCATACCTGAATCAGCCCTTTCTGAAAAAGTGCGTCGCATGGGCGAAGAAAAATTAGATCAGTTAGAATATGACAAATGGTATTGCTCAGCTTATGTAGGCTCAATCGCTAGTCAAATTAGCGATGGCTTACCAGGTGCTGATGCAAAAGCTCTAAATGCTATAAGCGATGCTCAAAGCTTGGTGGTTAAAAAGATCCAATCCTTAATGGGCATTACTTGTATTATTTGTCTTATTGTTGCAAGTATTGCGATTTCAAGTCTGATGAGTTCTGAAATTCATCGTAGAAAAAAAGAAATAGGACTTTTAAAAGTGCTTGGTGCTAATACTTTTCAAATTTATCTCATCTTTGCTAGTGAAAATTTAATCGTAGCTTTATTTGCTGCTTTATTTGGATTTATTTTTGGCACAGCACTTTCTCAAATCATCAGTCTTAGTATTTTTGGATATTTTATTGATATAGCCTTTGTAGCTTTACCTTTAAGCTTTATTTTTGCAGGACTTATTGCCTTGCTAGGTTGCTTGCTTCCTATCAAAAATATCACACAACTTTCAGCCGCAGGAGTGCTTTATGGTAGATAAGTTTTTCCTTAATGAACTTTTTAAAAGCATTAGCTTTTCTTATCAAAGACTTTTTATTATAGTTTTAAGTGTTTTTATAGGAGCACTTACTTGCTCAGCTTTTTTAAATATTTATTTTGATATTGACACCAAACTTTCTAAAGAATTAAAAGCTTATGGAGCAAATGTAATGATAAGTCCTAAGCAGGATGAAAATTTTATCTCCAATGCTGAGTATGAAAAAGTAAAAGAAAAATTAAAGGCTAGAGCTTTAACTCCTTTTTTGTATGATTTTTTAAATTTAGGCAGTACAAGCGGAGTGGTTTTAGGCACTGATTTTAGGGCTTTAAAAATCACTAAACCTTTTTTAGAAGTTAAAGAAGGAAGCTTTTCTCTAAATGATTTTGATGAAAATTCAGCCTTTTTAGGGGTTAATTTAGCCAAGCAACTAGGCCTAAAAACAGGCAATGAACTTCAAATTTACAATCCAAGCAACGGAAAAAGCACAAAACTTACCATAAAAGGCATACTTTCAAGCAATGATGAATTTGATAGCATTGTTTTAGCTCCTTTAAGCGTGGTGCAAAATTTAAGCGATAGAGCCGGTATTAACTATGCTAATGCTGTAGTTTATGGAAATTTTGATGAAGTTAAAGCCAAAACACAAGCAATCAGCAATGAATTCATCGATGCAAAACCTATATCTTCAGTATCCTTAAGTGAAGGTTTAGTGCTTGGAAAAATCAAAGCTTTAATGTTTTTAATCATACTTGTAGTATTGATCATAGTCACTACTAGCGTTAATACGACCTTAAGCTCTATTATATTTTCTCGCAAAAAAGAAATCGCACTGCGTTTAGCCTTGGGTGCGAAAAAAAGTGAAATTTTTAAACTTTTTGCTAGTGAATGCTTTATAGTAAGTTTTTTTGCTAGTTTAATCGGAGCTTTTTGTGGGATATTTTTAGCCAATGTCTTTGGTTATTTGATTTTTAATTCTAGTATTGATTTTAGATTTATAGCTGTTTTTATAGCCTTAATCATTTCTTTGATTTTTGCCTTTTTGGCTGCATTTTTTCCTATAAAAAGAGCATTAAAAATCAATGTGTGTGAAAATTTGAAAGGTGAATGATGAAAAAAGAACTTATTAAAATAAACAACTTAAATAAAGAATTTGGCAAAGTTAAAGCCTTAAACAATATCAACTTAAGCGTCTATGAAGGAGAATGGCTTGCCATCATGGGTCCATCAGGAAGTGGAAAATCAACGCTTTTAAACATACTATCACTCATGGATACTCCAAGCTCTGGAGAGTATATCTTAGACAATGAAAACCTAGAGCAAATGGATGAGGAGCAAAAAATCACCTTGCGTCGTGAAAAAATAGGGCTTGTCTTTCAACAATTTCATCTTATCCCCTATCTTAACGCTTTAGAAAATGTTATGCTCTCTCAGTATTATCACTCAAGCGTAGATGAAGAAGATGCCAAAATGGTTCTTGAAAAAGCAGGACTTTCGCATAGACTCACTCATTTACCTAGCCAATTAAGTGGCGGGGAACAACAAAGAGTTTGCATAGCAAGAGCTTTAATCAACAACCCAGAGCTTTTACTCGCAGATGAACCCACAGGAAATTTAGATGAAGCCAATGAACAAATCGTTCTTCAAACCTTGCAAAAATTAAAAAATGAAGGCAAAACCATAGTTTTAATCACACACAATCCTGATTTGGCTAAATTCGCAGATCGAACCCTTATTTTACAACATGGGGTGTTAAAATGAAAAAAAGCCTTTTAATCTTAAGCATTTTGTTTTTGCTCAATGCTTGTTCTTTTGAAAATTCAAAAGATACTGGAAAAGTTGGAGAAAAAAGCGCTGAAATTTCAGCTAAAGATACCTTAGGAAAAGCTGTAAAACTTGCTGATGATAACACAAGTTTAAAAATCTTAGTCTTTTTTCAAAATGGCTGCCCTTCTTGCTTAAAAGAACTCCCTTCTTTAGATGAATTCATACAAAATCACCCCAATAAAATCAGTGTTTATGCTATAAATTCCATCGATAATGCCAATGTGGTTAAGGTTTTAGCCGAACAATTTGACTTTAAAAATGTAAAAGTTTTAAAAGACGATCTTAAAATCACCAATGATCGTTACGCTGTGTTTGCAACCCCTACTACCATCATCATTAAAGATGGGATGATAAAAGATAGAATTTTAGGAGAAAAACCATGGGAATTTTTCGAATCCAAGCTTATTTCTTTGCTTTAATCATAGCTTTATTTTTTGTAGCTTGTGATAGTGGAGAAAATTTTAAAGCTTTAAATAGCGATAAAACCTATAATTTTGCCTACAATGGTTTTGAAAAAAGCCTAAAACTAAATGATAAAGCACAAAATTTTGCCTTAGTATTCTTCACAAAAGATTGCGGAGTTTGTAAAGAACAAATTCCTATTTTACAGAATTTGGCTAAAAATTATGATTTTAGTATCTTTGTGGTTTTAGGTGATGCAAATGATGCAAATGATGCAAAAACTTGGGCTGATGAAAAAGGTTTATCTAATTTAGCAATGTTTTATGAAAAAAGAGCAGCTAAATACCTTTCAAGTGCCATTGGGGAAATATATGGAGTACCTGTGCTTAGTTTTTTCAAAGAAGGAAAAATGGATGAAAAATTCATAGGCTTAACTCCTTATAGCATACTTGAAAAAGAAATCAAAAAAGTAAAAAGCTAAAAATTTACTTTAAAGCTTTTTATCTCCTATAAAATATCCATAAAGCTCATAGCTTCCATCTTTTTTCATCAAAATTACAGGATATTTTTCACTATAACCTTGTTCCATTCCTGGGCTTCCTTGCGGCATGCCAGGAGCTGAAATTCCTATAACATCTTTAGGTTTGTTTTCAAGCAACCATGCTATAGCACTTTCAGGAACATGCCCTTCAATAGCATAGCCTTCGATCACACCTGTATGGCAACTTTGATACTCATCTTTTATACCCATTTTTTCTTTGATTTTAAGAAAATCATTGGTTTTATGAACACTAACCTCATAACCCTTAGCTTTCATATAATCAGCCCAAAGATCACAACAGCCACAAGTAGGACTTTCATAAACTTGTATTTCCTTAGCCTGCGTAAGAGTGAGTAAAAAAAGAATGGTTAAAATTGTTTTTTTCATAATTGCTATCCTAAGTAAAAAATATATAATAATACTTTTATAAAGTTAATATCATCACATTTTTAACACTAAAAATGAATTTACAAAAATTTAATCAAGAAAAGATTTTAATGAGTGCTGATTTTGTCTTTACAGCAAAGATATAAAAGATAAAACGATTTAAAAAAACTAGAAATTTTTAACTTAAAAAGCTTAAAATTTAGATATATTTTATACTATGTTTTTTATAATCAAAACCTTTATGGTGTGAAAGCTCTAAAATAATAGAGCTTTCAAGTATTATTTGAAATTATAGTGCTTTGAAGAGATATCAGAACGACAATTAACATCATTGCTTAATTTTATAGGTCTATCAAGATGATCACATTCAATATCCCATTCAGCAGCCCAATTTGTTTTTCTATCTACAACTAAGAAAGAATTATTATAATAGACAGTCTTTCCTTTTGCTATCCTTTGTTTCATTACTTTAAAACTGCCCCTTTGAATAACATTATATTGTTCTGGATCATCTTTTTTGATACTTTCTATAGCATAAATCTCTAAGTTATCAGTGTTAAATTGATTTTTCATTTCTTCTTTAGCATCTTCTAAAGCTATTTTTGCATAGGCATCATCTCCTCCTGATACTTTAACTAAATTAGAATCATGTATAGCAATAACACCTGCAAATGCTGAAACACTTAAAGCAACTAAAGCTGCTAAAGCTAAACCTAATTTTTGCATTTCATCTAACAATCATAAGAAATTTTAAAATGAAATAAAAATTTATGAGAAATCAACTCTTGTTTGAAAATGATAAAAGTAAGTGGTGCGGATGAAAGGACTTGAACCTTCACGCATTGCTGCACCAGATCCTAAGTCTGGCGTGTCTGCCAATTTCACCACATCCGCTAAAGTGGTACGCCCAAGAGGATTCGAACCTCTGACCTACGGCTTAGAAGGCCGTTGCTCTATCCAGCTGAGCTATGAACGCATATAAAATCTTGGTGGTGCGCCCGATAGGAATCGAACCCATAACCTACAGATCCGAAGTCTGTCGCTCTATCCAGTTGAGCTACGAGCGCTTAGTGGGGTGAGTGATGGGAATTGAACCCACGACCCTCAGGACCACAATCTGATGCTCTAACCGACTGAGCTACACTCACCATTTTGTATAAATTTATAAAAAATGGTCGGGGTGAAAGGATTCGAACCTTCGGCCCCTTGGTCCCAAACCAAGTGCGCTAACCAGACTGCGCTACACCCCGAATAAATAAAAGGAAATATTTTATCACAAAATAATTTTAAAGTCAAGGATTTTCATCTCTTATTCTTAAAAAAACCGGAAAGCGAGGTAAGGAATTTTTGGTCAATCCATTAAATTTATAAGTCACAATACTACCAATTTTTGGAGGATTTTTTCTATCTTCATCTTTTAAACCACTGCCTATTTTAATGATTTGTCCATTAGGCATTTTACAAAGTAAGGCACCTACTTGATTTTCAAATTTACCCTTGCCCTTGCGAAATCCTACCAACTCACATTCTGCATCATCATAGGGTTTTAATTTCATAGCATTTTTACTTCTGCCTTTTTCATAAGGACTTAAATTTTTGCGTATAACAATACCTTCACCTTGATTTTTTATAATGCTTTTGTAAAATTGATTTAAATTATTTTGATTTTCAACTGGAATTTGAGGAATAATTTTTATATAGGCACTAGGATATTTTTGTAAATACTCTTCTAAAACAGCCAGACGATTTTTAAGAGTGCAAGTAGAAATTTGAAATTCTTCACAAGCATTTGGCACATCAAAAATATTATAAGTTACTTCCTTCCATAAGGTCAAATTGCTATCGCCACTACGAATTAAAGCTGAAATTTCATCAAATTTATTTCTTGCTATCCAAAGCTCACCATCAATAGCAAAAGGAGGGAAATTTTTTGTAAAAAAGTCAGGAGTTTTTATTTGGTAATTTTGGCGAGTTTTTAGATATTTTCCATCCCAAATTCCACGCACCCCATCAAGTTTTTCGCTCATCAAATAAGCATTAAAATCTTTAGAATTAAAATCTTGCTTATCGAATTTGTTAAGAAGTAAAATTTCATTAGCAAAAACTAAACAAGCACAACATATTAAAAAAATAAATCTCATCAAAGCAGATTAATCATATATCCAGTTGCATCTTTTTGAATATTATAATTATAAGTTCCATCAAGATATATTACAAGTCGATAATATCCTTTATGAGATCCAAAGTCTATGCGTTTAAAAATAGAATTGCTAAGGCGTATGTTTTTTGTAGGGCTAATCAAATTAGATCTAAAATCTATAACGATTTTACTTGGATTTCCTACTGAAAAATCTGTGATCATTTCATCACTAGTGTTAAGTTTTATTTTGTTTTTATAAACCGCGTAAGAAATAAAATCATAAATCTTTGCAACCTGTAAAGGTATTTCAACATTGGCTGTTGAGTTTGATTCTTGTTTAGAGCTATTTTTTTCAGGTATAGTAACTGAAACATCAAGTACTTTTGAAGGATCAGGGCTTTTAAATCTTGATATAGTATAAGTATCGTGCCAATCAATACTTTTATTGACATCTAAATCGATCTTATCTTCACTTCCGTCTAAATTGATATAATTAAAAGTGATGCTTTTTAAAATTCTTGCACTAGAATTAAATTTAACTTCCTCTTTTTGAAATTCAGGTGGAGCAACCAAGGTTATATTTTGATCTGCCTTGAAAGGATTTTCATCAGCATATAAAAGAGAGGTAAAAATAAAAAATATTGCCAAAATTCTAGTTTTCATTTGGGTATAATCCTTTTAATTCAAAATAATCTTTTTGTGCTTTAGCATTTTGTTCTTTGAGCAAAATAATCTTTTTATTAAGCTCTTCTTTGGTATTTTCTAAGCTTAATAAAGTGTCTAAAGAATACTGCCCAAAAAACATATTGCCAAAATAAATCGCTCCAATTACAACAAGAAAAGCCCAAAAAATCATTTTTATAACATGGGTATAAAAACTTTTTTTTCTTGTGCTTTCGTCGTATTCTTTAAGTAAATCGCTCAGAGCTTTTCTCCTAAGTATTCATCGCTTTCAAGTTCAATTTCAAGCAAGCGATTGTATTTTGCGGTTCTTTCACCTCTTGCTAGGGCTCCTGTTTTGATTTGTCCTGTATTTAAAGCCACAGCAAAATCTGCTATAAAAGCATCTTCACTTTCGCCACTTCTATGACTCATCACACATTTATAGTTATTTCTTTGCGCTAAACGCACAGTTCTCATAGTTTGGGTAATAGTTCCGATTTGATTTGGTTTAATAAGCACAGCATTTGCCATTTTTTTGATGATGCCTTCTCTTAAAATATCTTCATTAGTTACAAATAAATCATCGCCTACAAGCTGAATTTTATTGCCCAATTTTTCAGTAAGCTTTATCCAACCTTCAAAGTCATTTTCAGCTAAGCCATCTTCGATACTGCAAATTGGATATTTTGCACAAAGTTCTACATAGCATTCGATCAAATCCTCGCTTGAAAAAGCCTTGCCTTCCATGTGATATTTGCCATCTTTGAAAAATTCTGTACTTGCCACATCAAGAGCGATTTTTACACGATTTTCATAACCTGCTTTTTTGATACAAGTCATTAAAAGATCGATAGGTTCTGTGTTGTTAGCTAAATTTGGAGCAAAACCGCCTTCATCACCTAAAGCCGTAGAATGTCCAGAATTTGCGAGTTCTTTTTTTAATATCGCATAAATTTCACAAACTGAACGCAAAGCTTCTTTAAAGCTAGTAAAACCAAAAGGCATGATCATAAATTCTTGAAAATCTACATTGTTGTTTGCATGAGCACCGCCATTTATGATATTACACATTGGCACGGGTAAAATGCTCGCATTTGCACCACCTAAGTAACGATACAAAGGCATTCCCAAAGCAGCCGCAGCCGCACGAGCTGTTGCCATAGATACGCCTAAAGTCGCATTTGCACCTAAATTTGAGTAATTATTTGTTCCATCAAGCTCACGCAAAGTATCATCAAGTTGAGTTTGATTAAAAGCATCTAGTCCTAAAATTTCATCTGCAATGGCCTCATTGACATTTGCAACAGCTTTTAAAACGCCTTTTCCGCCAAATCTTTCATCATTATCACGCAATTCTAAAGCTTCTTTTGAACCTGTACTTGCACCACTTGGAACTATGGCTGCACCTACACTTCCATCGCTTAGCGTAACTTCGGCTTTTACGGTTGGATTTCCTCTACTATCAAGAACTTCATAGGCTCTAACATCTTCAATTACTAACATTATTCCTCTCCTTCGTCATCTTCGCTACCGCTGATCATACCTTCTATTCCCATAGAATTTTGAATTGCTTTTGTGATTTCATCTGCAATTTCAGGGTTTTCTTTTAAGAAAGCTTTTGAGTTTTCTCTACCTTGTCCAAGTTTTTTATCTTTATAAGAAAACCACGCACCACTTTTATCTACGATATCAAGTTTTACACCATAATCGATCAATTCACCTTCACGACTTAAACCCTCTCCAAACATCACATCAAATTCAGCTTGTCTGAATGGAGGAGCAACTTTATTTTTAACTACTTTTACTTTAACGCGGTTTCCTATAGGTTCTTCGTTTTGTTTTAAGGTTGCTACTTTTCTAACATCTAAACGCACAGAAGCATAAAATTTTAATGCATTTCCACCTGTTGTAGTTTCAGGAGTACCATAGCCCATAGCACCAATTTTCATACGAATTTGGTTGATAAAAATCACCGTGGTATTCATTTTATGAACTATACCTGTAAGTTTTCTTAGAGCTTGAGACATAAGTCTTGCTTGAAGCCCTACATGTTGATCGCCCATATCGCCTTCAATTTCTGCTTTTGGGGTAAGTGCTGCAACGCTATCTACTACGATAAGATCTACTGCACCACTTCTTGCTATAGTTTCTACAATTTCTAAGGCTTGTTCTCCAAAATCAGGTTGAGAAACATACAAATCATCTGTATTTACACCTAAATTTTTAGCATATTTTACATCAAGCGCATGTTCTGCATCGATAAAAGCACAAACTCCACCTGCTTTTTGGCATTCTGCGATAATATGTAAAGTTAGAGTGGTTTTACCTGAACTTTCAGGCCCATAAATTTCTATAATTCTTCCTTTTGGAACACCGCCTATACCTAAAGCAAGATCAAGCCCAACTGAACCTGTGCCTATGCTATCGATTTGCTCGACTTCTTTATCCCCTAGTCTTAAGATAGTACCTTTTCCAAAGGTTTTATCTAAACTTTTTAGGGCAGCGTCTAGGGATTTTCTTTTATTATCATCCATAACTTTCCTTAAAAATTCTAAATTTTTAGTTAGAATTCTAACAAAATAAAATTAAATAACAATTTATTTTGCTAGAATTAAAGCAAAGATTTAAAGGAAATTAAAGATGAAAAAAATCACTATCGCACATTCTCCTGATGCTGATGATATTTTTATGTATATGGCTATTAAATTTGGATGGATAGGGAATGATTTTGCTTATGAAAATACAGCTTTAGATATACAAACTTTAAATGAATTTGCTTTGAAAAATGAATTTGATACTACGGCTATTTCTTTTGGACTTTATCCTTTAATCGCTTCTGAATACGCTCTTTTACGCACAGCAGTAAGTTTTGGCGAAGGTTATGGACCAAAGCTTATCAAAAAAAAAGATACACATTTAAAAAGAAATTTTAAAGTTGCTTTAAGTGGAGCAAATACCACCAATGCTTTAATTTTTCGTATAAAATATCCTGAAGCAAGAATTATTTATAAGAATTTTTTAGACATTGAAAATGCAGTTTTAAGTGGTGAAGTAGATGCAGGAGTTTTGATCCATGAAAGCATTTTAGAATTTGATCAAAGTCTTTGTGTAGAAGCAGAACTTTGGGATATATGGCTTGAATTTGCTAAAGAAAATTTACCTTTACCTTTAGGTGGAATGGCTTTGCGTCGCTCTTTGCCTTTAAGCGATGCGATTAAGATCGAAAGAGATTTAACCAATGCTGTAAAAATTGCCGATGCAAATCGTAAAATTTTAGCCCCCATGCTTATGGAAAGAAAACTTATCCGTGTTAATGAAGAAAAACTTAATACTTATCTTAATTTATATGCCAATAAAAACTCTATTAGCATGAATCAAACTCAACTTTTAGCTGTAGATACGCTTTTTAAACTAGGATATGATTATAAATTTTATGATAAAATCATACATGTAAATGATTATCTTATCCCTAGCGAATACGAAGAAGCTAGAAATTCTTAAAAAGGATAAAAATGGACGAAAGTACCTTAGTTGCTCTTGGAGTACAAACCTTTAAAATCACACTTTTACTTTCCTTGCCTATGCTTTTAGCAGGACTTATTGCAGGGCTTGTAATCAGTATTTTTCAAGCAACTACACAGATTAATGAAATGACACTTTCTTTTGTTCCTAAAATCATCTTGGTTGTGGTTATTTTAATCTTTTTAATGCCTTGGATGACTACGACTATGATTGATTTTACTGAGAATATACTAAATCAAATTCCAACTTTTATCAAATGATCATTGATTTTAAAAAATACTCTTCTGTGCGTATAGGAAATGAATTTGAAGTTTTAGTTTTGGATCAAATTTGTGATTTTGATGGTTTTTTAATAGGTGGTGCAAACAACCTTTTAGTTAGCCCAAAACCTAAAAATATAGGAATTTTAGGAGATGGTTTTGATTTTATACAAATTTTAGATCAAAATAAAGATTTTATACATCTTCGCATAGGCTGCAAAACAAAATCAAGCAAAATGTATCGCTTTGCTAAAGAAAATAATCTTAAGGGTTTTGAGTATTTAAGCAAAATTCCTGGCACACTTGGTGGGCTTTTGAAAATGAATGCAGGGCTTAAAGGAGAGTGCATCAGTCAAAATTTAATCAAAATTGCTACTTCTCAAGGCGAAATTCTAAGAGAAAATATAAATTTTGATTATCGTTTTTGTCCTTTAAATATGCCTTTTTTTTGGGCTGAATTTAAACTAAATTTTGGCTTTGATACCCTTAAAGATGAAGCTTTAAAAAATGCAAGAAGCAACCAACCTAGTGGAGCAAGCTTTGGCTCTATCTTTAAAAATCCAAAAAACGACTTTGCAGGACGTTTAATCGAAGCTGTAGGGCTTAAAGGCTTTAGTAAAGGAGATGCTATGTTAAGCGATAAACACGCAAATTTTTTAATCAATAAAAAAAATGCAAGTTTTGAAGATGCGTTTTTTCTTATCGAATTGGCTAGAAAAAAAGTCTTTGAAGAATTTGGCATAAACTTAGAAAATGAAGTGATTATTATCTAAAAATTTTTCAATATATCTTTAAATTAATTGATAGTTGATTTTAATTTTTTTATTTCATTATCTATAACACTAGCTAACATTTTTGGCATTTGATTTACAATATCTTGATAATTTTGTTTTGCATCTTGATCTTTTAATGTCAAATTTAATTCTGCATTTTTTGCTGCAAGAATTTTTCCATTCCTTGTAGAAATAATTTTAAAATTAACATTAGCCACACCCTCTTTACTAGTTGTGATAAAATAATTTGTAATATTTACATAAAAATCTTGCAAATTTACCACCACAACATAATCTGTAAATTTAGCATACATTTTAGCCTTATCTTTTTCTTGTGTTAAAAAAGGACTTACATTTATAAGTTTTGCATCTTTAGGGCTAAAATATGACAAAGTTTTAGGACTTTGATAAATACCATTTGCAACAGAATTAACCCAATTAAGCTTTAAACTTTGAATCAAATTTTTAGCAAATAATGTAGAAAATTCCTTATCACTCACCCTAAAACCATCTAAAAAATAACCAAAATTTTTCCTAGAAGTTAATACAATAGCAAAATCAATATCCTTATCTTTGGTGATTTGCGATTTTTTTTCAATTAAAGTAGAACTATCAAACAATGCTTTTTGTTGATTTAAATTTGGATTTGCAACATTTTGATTTAGATCTATTACTTCAAAGCTATCTGCGCTTTTTTCAATTTTAATAACCTTTTTCTGAGAAAAATTATTCGCTAAAAGATTAGAACTTAAAACTAAACTTAAAAACAAAATGAAACAATACCTCATCTTCATCCTTATAAACTATTTAAATATAAAATTATACTCTTTATTTTATAAAAAATCTTGTAAAAAATTCCTAGATGAAACACAAATAAAAGGACTGGATTTATAATTTAAAGGGTTATATAAAATGTATTTTTTAGAAAAATCGCCCATAAATCCTCCATTTTGATTAATCAAAAAATCTCCTGCTACAATATCCCAAATATTAAGCTTTTCAAATCTTTTATAAACTCCTGCCCTAGCCTCTAAAATAGCACAAAATTTCAATCCAGAGCCTATATTAATAGCTTCTAGTTGATACTCTTTTGCAAAGTCTTCATCTTCTTTGCTAAGATGATTAACACTCAATAAGGCTTTATATTTATTTTTCTCGTATTCTTGCTGGTCAATTTGCAAAGGTTTATCGTTTTTATAAACCTTGGTTTTTGCATGAGCATAGAATATATCACCTTTTGATGGATTTTGTATAAGCGATAAAACAGGGCGATTGTCATGAACCAAACTTATCATAACGCAAAATTCATCACTGCCTTTTAAAAAACCACTTGTTCCATCAAGAGGATCGATAAGCCAAAAAGTTTTTAATTCTTCACACTCTTCTTTGCTGAGTAATTTTTCTTCTGATAAAATTTTAATATCCGTAGAACCTAAAATATCATTTAGAATTTTATTAGAAGCAAGATCTGCTGATGTAAGCGGGCTTTTATCTTCTTTTTCCCAAGTTTTGAAATTTTTTCTCTCTTCTAAAATAGCTTTAGAAGCTTGATTGCTAGCATTTATAGCAATTTCTAAAAATTTATCAAGATTAAGCATGATTATAAGACTTTCTATAAGATTTTTTAAAATTATACAAGAAGATTTTGTGGAATTTTTAATTTCCACAAAAATTTTAATTAAACTTTACTAGTTTCACCCAAATAAAGTTGTCTTGGACGGACTATTTTAAGACTTTCTTGCTCTTTTTGTTCTATCCACTGAGCTATCCATCCTGGGGTGCGCCCTATAACAAATAAAGTAGCAAACATTTCATTTGGAATACCTAAGGCTTTTAAAATAAGTCCGCTATGAAAATCAACATTCGGATATAACCCTCTTTGAACAAAATAATCATCACTTAAAGCAATCTCTTCTATACGAGTTGCTACTTTAATAAGATTGGTATCAATATCCAACTCATCAATAAGTTGATCACGAAGTTTTTTAAGCACTTTTGCTCTAGGGTCAAAATTTTTATAAACCCTATGCCCAAAGCCCATCAAGCGGAAAGGATCATTTTTATCTTTAGCTCTTTTAATGAATTCATCTACCCTATCAACACTACCTATTTGCTCAAGCATTCTAATAACACCTTCATTAGCTCCACCATGTGCATGACCCCAAAGTGCACCAATACCTGCTGCTATACAGGCATAAGGATGAGCATGAGTTGAACCCACAGCACGAACCGTTGAAGTTGAAGCATTTTGCTCATGATCTGCATGAAGCATAAAAACTGTATCAAGTGCTTTTACTTCTATAGGTTTAAGCTCCACATGATCGTAAGGATAGGTTCTTAGCATATATAAGAAATTTTCTGTAAAACCACGATCTAAATTTGGATAAGCCATAGGAAAGCCATGTTTATATCTATAAGCGGTGGCGACTATAGTAGGGATTTTAGCGACTATTCTAGCTGCCATTTCCATATATTCTTCTTTTACATTCATGTTTAAATGATCAGGATAAAAAGCACTAAGCGATGAAACAGCACCTTGTAAAACTGCCATAGGATGAGCATTATCAGGGAAAGAATCAAAAAGACGATGCATACCTTCATGGATAAAAGAACGTTTTTTCATTTCATAACGAAACGCTTCAAGACGCGTAGCATCGGGTAGTTCTTTATAAAGTAAAAGATGAACCACATCTAAATAAAGTTTGTTTTCAGCAAGCCACTCTATAGGATAGCCACGGTGCATTAAGATCCCGTTTTCTCCATCAATATAAGTGATTTTTGATTTACAAGTAGCTGTAGAAGTCAAGCCCTCATCATAAGAAAACATTCCTGTTTGTTTATAAAAACTTGACATATCTACAACGCTTGGCCCAGTTGTACCATCATATATAGGAAATTCATAGCTTTTTCCATTTCTATTATCGGTTATAGTAACGGAATTTGACATTTTCGCTCCTTTTATTGTTGCTTTTATTAATTCTAACAAAAAAGGACGATTATGAGTTTTTTATTATTAAATTTTTAAGATTTTGTTTGCTTTTTTGAGTAAAAAAGTAACTTTCATTTTTTAGAATTAGAAAGAAATTTAATCATACTCATAACAATAATAGCCTCAAATAACGCTGTTAAAATAAGTGCTGAATAAAGCTTCTCATCAATAACCTTGCCCGAATAACCCAAAGTAGCTGTTGCTATAAGCAAGGTTAAAGGCATAGAATGACTAAGACCAAATAAAATCATATTTTTAAAACCAATTCTTTTTAAAAAAACACTTGCACATAACATTCTTAAACCCACCATAACAAACATAAGTAAAAATGCTTGTAAAACGATTTTATAATCTAAAATCATTTTAAGATCAAAGGTTGAACCTATATGGATAAAAAAAATAGGGATCAAAAACCCGTGTCCAAAAGTAGAAAGCTTGTGCTCAAGATCTTTTTTATGATCAAAAAAAGTAGCTATAAATGAACCTGCTATAAAAGAACCAAGAACGATTTCAAGTTTTGTAATAACCATAGCAACAATGATCAGTATAAAAATGGCCATACAAAATCTTATATCTTTTTCATTTTTATCTTCCCATGGCATAAGCACAACTTTAAGCTGAGGATACCACCAAAAAAGCACACCAAGCATTTTAAATCCGAGTAAACAAAGCCCCAAAAAGATATTAAGATATAAAATACTTTGCGCTACATCAATAATATCTGTTCCTTCGCGCAAAAAAGCTCCCGCTATAGTCAAAAGCACAATAGAAATCACCTCAGCTAAAGTAGCCACTATCATAGCAATATTTAGCCAATAACACTCTTTTCCAAAATCCTTAAAAAGCAAAGATAAAAGCCCTACACTCATCACAGGTATAATGATAACAAATACTAAAGAAAGTCCAAAAATCCATACTATAAGAGAAGATAAAGCGTAAAGTAAAAAAATATAAAAAAAACTTTTTTTGACAACTTCTTTATCCATATTAAAAAAGGCTCTTAAATTTACCTCCATGCCCGCTATAAACATTAGATAATAAAAACCTACATTGGCTAAAAGTGCAAAATTTTCACTTTTTCCTATGAAACCAAAATATGCTATTATTGCCCCTAAAATAATTTCAGTAGCTGAAAGAGGCAAGCGTAAAATTTTTGCAATATGCGGAGAAAAAAGTAAGCATAAAGCTATAACAATAAGAATTTTTAGATCAATTAAACCTTGCGGATCAATGACACTCTGATGCAAAAGTAAATCCCATTTCTTTTAATTTTACTATATCTTGACTTGGTTCTTCACCTTTAGTGGTTAAATAATCCCCTATAACAATAGCCCCAGCACCTGCTTGAAAAATTTCATACTGCCTTTCTTGCAATACCACTTCACGCCCACCTGCTACCATTACCACGCTTTGCGGTAAAGCCTCTTTGGTGTCACGCACGATTTTTAAAGCTTCATCAGCACTAAGTCTTGGAACTTGTAGTTTTAAATTTTCATTGGCTATAAAAAAATTAATAGGCGTTGAAAAAGGCTGTAATTCTTGCAAAGATTTTCTAAAACTTAGCCTATCTTCTTCACTCTCACCCATACCATAAATTCCACCACAACAAAGCATAAGTCCTGCTTCTTTAGCGTTTAAATTGGTTTGAAATCTACTTTCCCAAGTATGAGTGGTGCAAATTTGTGGAAAAAATTCCTTAGAAGTTTCAAGATTGTGATTATAAGAAAAAATTCCTGCTTTTTTAAGTTCTTTGAGTTGTTCCACGCTTGCCATACCATTACAGGCAATTAAAAGCAAATTAGGCACTTCTTTTTGCACAGCCTTAGCAGCCTCACAAACATACTCAAGCTTTTCATCATCAAGCCCAAGTCCTGCTGTAACCAAACAAAAACCCAAGGCTTCATTTTTCTTTGCCATTTTCGCTTCTAAAACGATTTGTGAAAGTTCTTTGCGACGATATTTTTGAATATCTGTTTTTACATGGGCACTTTGGGTACAGTATTTACAGTCTTCTGAACAATTTCCACTCGCTATATTTGAAATAGCACAAAGCATGATTTGCATTCTAATCCTTCATTTCTTTTTTGATTTTGCACTTTAAGCATTCTAAGAATGTACCTTTTTTAAGCTCTTTTATCACTAAAGTTTCGCCACACTCTTCGCATTTTTCTTCACTTGGTTTGTATTTGCTTATAAAATTGCATTTTGGATAAGCACTACAGCCATAAAATTTACCGCGTTTTGAAAAGCGTTCTACGATTTCACCTTTTTGACAACTTGGACAAGTAATACCTGTACCATTAGCTTTAGCTTTTGCGGCAGTATCTTCGCTTTCATTTTTACTTTCACTTTTTAAATTTCTTGAATACTTGCATTTTGGGAAATTTAAACACGCTACAAATTCTCCAAAACGCCCTTTTCTAATAGCAAGTTCCCCGCCGCAATCAGGACAACTTTCACCTAGTTTTGTGACAGTTTTTTGACTAGCAATTTTTGTTTTTCCTTCTTCGATTTTTCTCATAAAAGGATAGTAAAATTCTTTTAAAGTTTCTTGCCAGTCTGCCTTATCTTCTGCGATTTCATCTAAGGTATTTTCAAGGTTTGAAGTAAATTTACTATCTACTATATCGCTAAAATTTTTTTCAAGCACTTCGGTTACATTAAAAGCAACATCGCTAGGAATGAGTTGTTTTTTATCTATTTTTACATAATCACGGCTTGTAAGTATAGAAATGGTTGGCGCATAGGTAGAAGGACGACCTATGCCTAAACTTTCAAGTTTTTTTACAAGTCCTGCTTCTGAATACCTTGAAGGTGGTTCGGTAAAATGCGAGTTCATTTCTAAATTTTGTATTTTTAAATTTTCACCTATTTTAAAATTTGGTAAAATTTTATCCTTATCCATATCACCATAAACTTTATAATATCCATTAAAAAGGATTTTTCTACCGCTTATTTTAAAAACTGCTCTATCATTTTTTGCAAATACATTTTGAGTTTGAGAAATAGCAGGGTTCATCTGACAGGCTAAAAAGCGATTATAAATGAGTGTGTAAAGTTTTAGCTCATCTTTGTCCAAAAATTTGGCCGCAATTTCTGGAGCAAAACTTAAATTTGTAGGGCGTATAGCTTCATGAGCTTCTTGAGCACCTTTGGCTTTTGTAGTGTATACATTTGCTTTGCTTGGAAGATAGTCTTTGCCAAAATTTGCTTGTATGAATTTTCTTGCATTTTCTATAGCTTCTTTGGCTAAATTTAAACTATCGGTTCTCATGTAGGTAATAACCCCCATCACGCCTTCATGGGTATTTACTCCCTCATAGAGTTTTTGAGCTATCATCATGGTTTTTTTAGGGTTAAAACCAAGGCGATTGCTAGCACTTTGTTGCAAGGTTGAAGTCATAAAAGGAGGCGGTGGAGCGATTTTTCTTTCTTTGCTTTCAATGTCGCTTATAACATAAGCTTCATTTTTACAAGCCTCTAGTATAAGCTTAGCACGATCTTTGTTGGCAATGGTAAGTTTTTCTATCTTAGCTTTGTCAAACTCAACCAGTTCTGCATCTAAATCTTTTTGAAAAATCATATCTATACTAAAGTATTCTAGGGGTACAAAGGCACGAATTTCTTTTTCACGATCGACTATGATCTTTAAAGCCGCACTTTGAACACGCCCTGCGCTAAGCCCTCTTTGAATTTTTTGTCCCAATAAGGGGCTGAGTTTATATCCTACAATGCGATCTAAAAGGCGTCTAGTTTGCTGAGCATTTACAGAGTGCATATCTAATTTTCTTGGATTTTTTAAAGCATTTTCTATAGCGTTTTTAGTGATTTCATGAAAAACAATACGTGGTAAGGTGTTTTCATCTTTTCCTATAGCTTTTGCAATATGGTAGGCTATAGCCTCTCCTTCTCTATCCTCATCCGTTGCAAGATAGACTTCTTTGGCATCTTTAGCCTTGCTTTTAAGTTCTTTAACTAAGGCGCTATGATCACTTGTGATTCTATACTCAGGGATAAATTCATCATCTTCTATTTTAATCCCAAAGCTTGATTTAGGCAAATCTCTAATATGTCCTTTAGAAGCGATAACTTCATAATCTTTTCCCAAAAAATTTCCTATGGTTTTAGCTTTTGCAGGAGATTCTACTATGATTAAATTTTTCTTCATTTTGCACCCTTGTTAAATAAAAAGCTGAATTTAGCTAAAAATATTTAAAATTCTACTTATAAAATATATTTTAATCAAGCTAAAATATTTTAAAAACAAAACTATCATAACAAAATAAATAAAATATAATTTTAAGTAATTTTAAATACAAACCATAATTTTTAGAGTATAATAAAACAAAAAAGGCAAAAATTATGAATGGCAAAACTTATAAATTTCATCCAAATGACACGAAAATGGATAAAAAAATAATTCAAATTACTGAAAAGTCCGGATTTAAAGCGGCTGTGTTTTCTATGGCCGCTATGACTATGCTAGGAAGTGTGGTCATTTCATCTGCTCTGCCTGCTATCAACAGACATTTTGAAGAACTTTTAACCCAAAGTGGCGCTACTCTTGCTTCAAGTTTCACATTAGCCCATCTTGATATACTTGTTCGCTTAGTTTTAACCATCCCTGCTATTTTTGTTGTCATTTTATCTCCATTTGCTGGTATTTTAATGGATAAATTTGGCAAATTAAAATTCATTCTTCCAGCTATGGTGGTTTGGACTATTTCTGGAGTAAGTGGCTTTTTCTTAAATGATATTTATGCTATACTGACTTCAAGAGCTATTTTTGGTATGGCAACTGCTTTTATAATGACAGGTGCTTCGGCTTTACTTGGAGATTATTATAGTCGTGGTGGCTTTAATCGCAGAGAAAATGCTTTAAGTCTTCAAGGATTTTTTTGTGCGGTAGGGGGTGCTGTTTTTATTTCTATTGCAGGATTTGTTTCGAGTTATTCTTGGCGTTATCCTTTTTTAGTATATGGACTTGGAATTTTAATTACCTTAATGGCTATCATTTATCTTTTTGAACCTAGAAAATTTAAATTCTATAATCATACAAAAATAGAAGCAAAAACAAATTATTGGCAATTTTTCCCTATCTATTTTATAGGTTTTTTTATCATGGTAGTTTATTATATTTCGCCAACTCAACTTCCTTACTATATAGAAGAACATTTAGGATTGGATCCTAAATATATAGGTATTTCGATGTCTGTATCTGCACTATGTTATGGTTTTTTCTCTCTAAGCTATAGATATATTATAAAATTCTTAAGTATTAAAACTATCTATGTTTTAACTCTTTTTATCGTATCTTGTTCTTTTTTGCTGCTTTTTTTAGTAGATAGCTTTTTCACAGTTTTAATCACCTTAGCTTTGCTTGGAATGGGTGGAGGTATTATGCTTGTAAATAATACGGCTTATCTTTTTTCAATCTGTCCTGAAAATGCTCGCGCTAGGGCTTATGGAATTTTAGCAAGTTGTATATTTTTAGGACAATTTTTAAGTCCTATTATCTCTCAACCCATCGTTAGACAAATGGGTCTTGTAGATGCTTTTTTAATATGGTCAATAGTAATTTTTATAGTGTGCATTGTGTTTTTATTTTTAAAGCAAAAACCTAGGATAAATTAATTATATTCTTCATAATTTTTAATTAAACCTGATAAATTTAGGTTTAATTATCTAGGATTTACAAACTCTTTCTTAGAGTTTTATAATTATAATTTTTATCAAAGACAAGTTTTTCATTTTCCTTAACCTGCATTTTACCCTTGATATAAAAATACTCCTTATCACTGGTTTGAGTAAGAATAATATCAGCATCCATCATACAATTTTCCCTACCAATTTTCATCTTTTGAGTGATAGTGTATTTAGCACTTAGAGGATCTTCATTTTGAAGGACTAGCTCTCTTTTAAGATTGTGTTCTACTAAAACATCAATCTCATCAAATCTATAAACACCTTCGCCAAAAACTCCACCCACTCCATCGGTTATACAAGTGTAAGTATCGCTTAAAATATCATAAGTTATACTCCTATCTACCCTACCTTCTTTAAGCAAAGCAAGAGGAGTTAAAGGAGCGCTTTGAGCTTCTAAATTCACTTTATTGCTATCCTTGCCACTAAAAACAGGTAAAGCAAAATCGCATTCATTTAAATCCAAAGTCAAGGTCACATTTTCAGGCATAGGCCAAAACATAGGCCAAAAGGTTGTAGCCAAAGAAAGTCTTATCTTAGATCCCTTAGCAAAACGATGCCCACAACAATCAAGCCTTAGTTCTCTTTGGATCCATTCATTTTTTATTAAGGGTGTAAATTCACTTCTTTCTTTATTTAAGGCTAAATTTAAAACCCCATAGCTCACCCTTTGTACAAAGCCATCCTCCCTTACTTCACTAAGTTGTGCAAAAAGCATAGCTTTAGGCTTATCGCTATTTAATTTCACTTTTAACAAAGGATAACCTAAAACATCAAGCTCATCTTGCAAAATTTCACTTTCAAAAACCACAGCTAAACCATCATCTAATCTTTGATCTGCAGGACTTTCTCCCAAAACGGCTGCTCCCATCCACTCTCCAGCTAAAAGTCCATGATTTTGTGGGGTATTAATCTTAATGCTTTGCTTGCTTTTTTCTTGAGTGAGTCTATAAGGATTTAAAAAATAGGTATGATAATTTATATCCTTACTAGGATAACTTTCTAATCCCACAAAACGCCCTTTAACCTCACTCACTTTAGAACTAGGTTTTAAAGGATCTTCTATATAAGCTTGTATCATAGGACAATCAAGAACATCATTATCTTCATCTTTTAGCCATTTATCCCACCATTTTAAAGCTTCTTGTAAAAATCCCATAGCAGGAGCCGGAAAACCATCGTGCGGATAAACATGAGCCCAAGGGCCTATAATGGCTTTTCTTGGAACCTTTAAACCTTGCATGAGAGTAAAAACAGGATTGGTATAAGAATCAGCCCATCCATCTAAAGCAAAAACAGGTACTTGTATATCCTCATAATTTTCACTCACCGAGCCATGTTTCCAATACTTATCCTTTAAATTATGTTCCATCCATAAAGCAGGCCATAAAGGCATATTTTCAAGTCTATGAAGCCATTTCTCTCTTCCATTTGGATCGATTTTTGGATCTACAAAACGGGCTTGATAAGCAAGCATGATATTGCCCCACCAAAAATTATCATTGAGTAAGCACCCGCCTTTATAATGTATGTCTTCGTTATATCTATCATCGGTAAAACCCACTACTATAATGGCTTTTAAATTCTTAGGTCTTCTAGCAGCCACTTGTAAAGAATTAAAACCACCCCAAGACTTACCCATCATGCCTACTTTGCCATTGCACCATTCTTGTTTGACTATCCATTCTATAAGCTCTAAGGCATCATCTTGTTCTTGCTTTAAATACTCATCTCTTAAGAGTCCATCAGATTCCCCGCTGCCTCTCATATCCACTCTTACAACAACATAACCATTGCCTGCAAAATAGCCATGCATAGGTTCATCTCTTGTTCTTGTACCATCATTTTTTCTATAAGGAATGTATTCTAAAATAGCAGGAAGTTTTTCATCGGTTTGTGGAAGCCAAATTCTAGAAGAAAGCCTTGTGCCATCTTTTAAAGTGATCCAAATATTTTCTATCACTTTCACTTTAAATTTAAAATCTTTAATTATTTTCTTCATATTTTTTTCCTTTTTTATTGTATTTTTTTATCCAAAGCAAACAAAAAATAGCACCCATAATAGCCATAGCAATCATGATACTAAAATAGATATGAAAACCCTTTACTCCTTGATATTTATCAAGCAAATCTCCGGCTAAAACAGGTGCAAAAACTTCAGGCAAATATCCAAAAGTAGAAACTATACCTATGGCCATACCAGCTAAATGTACAGGAATTTTACCCTCGCTTAATAAAGAATAATAAATACTAAAATTAGAATACATAGCCACATAAACAATCACACAAGCTAAGGTTAAAGCCACCATTTGTATAAAACCACCCCAATAAGCACTAAACATTAAAAGCACCACTCCAAGTCCCATAGTTACAAAACCCACTAACATAACCTTAGCCTTTCCAAAACCATCAGCTACAAAACCACCTACTATAGAAGCAATGGGGCGTATATAAGAGGCTAAAACCGCTAAAATAGCTGCAAATACAGCAGAAGTGCCTATAACATTACTCGCATAAGGGGTAAAATAATAAAAACTCATATTGAAAAAATAAGTACAAAAAGTGATGGCCACCACAAGCCATAAAGCAGGATTTTTAATAAGAGATAAAAAATCACTCCATTTTAAATTTTCACTTTTCTCATGCTTACTCTCTTTTAAAAGAAAAAACAAAATCACTGCACTAATTATAGGAGCTAAAGAATAAAAAATGATAATCATCTCTATACCCTTAGAAGCTAAAGCCTTGGTTTGAAAATAGCCAAAAATAGCCGTAGCAATAGCTAAATGTATAGCGCTAACCACACCACGACCCCCTTCAAAGACCCCATAAGCTCTTGCTTGCTCTTGCTCGCTGGCTAAAGTGCGTATGATTTTCATCAAAGAAGGCCAAAAAGTAAGAAGCGAAGTAATACCCCAAAGCCCATAAATAATCATAAGAGCCTTAAGCGAAGTAAAATAAAGATGAAGCAAACCCCCACATCCTGTAGCCACCAAAGAAAAGATCAAAAGCTTCTTAGGAGCAAAACGATCTGCTAAATATCCACCCAAAGCATAAGAAAAAAGTCCTAACAAACCATAAGCACTACCTAATAAACCCATTTGAAAATTATCTAAATGATACAAAGCCATATAATCATCATAATAATACTTTCTAAAATAAGGCAAACCATAAATAATAGAGCCACAAAAAGAAAGCAAAATCAAAGTGAAAAAATTCTTTTTTAAAGTATTCTTCATGGCTGCTCCTAAACAAATCTAATTTTAGTATTACATATTTTTAGTATTTTTTAAAAAAATTAGAAAAATTTTAAAAGCTAATTTAAATTTTTGTAGATTATTTACACATTTGATAAAAATAAAACATACAAGAAAAAGAATAAAATAAAAAAATTATTTCAACAAGGAAAATTACCCTTGTTGAAATATATTACAAACCTACCGCACTTAAAGTTTGGTATTTACTCATATAAATTTGAGCTTCAATTTTTCTCATCGTATCAAGTGCTACTTGAACTACAATAAGTACAGAAGTACCGCCAAAATGAAAAGGCACACCCATAAATTTCACCAAAACCCAAGGTAAGGTTGCAACAAGCCCTAAATAAATAGAACCTGATAAAGTTAAACGAGAAGCTACTTCGTTAAGATAACTTGAAGTTCCTTCACCTGGACGAATTCCAGGGATAAAACCACCTTGTTTTTTCAAATTTTCTGCTATATCTTTAGCATTAAATACGATAGAAGCATAAAAATAAGCAAAGAAAATCACAAACAAGAAAGTTAAAACATGAAACAAATAACCATTTGGATTTAAAAAGTCATTAATAGCTTGTAGATAAGGATTTGTACTAGTTTGTAAAATCGTTGTTGGAAACATCAAAATCGCACTAGCAAAAATCGGTGGAATAACCCCACTAAGATTGAGTTTAATAGGAATATAATTCATAATACGTTTGTTTTGATTTTGCATTACAACTTTACGAGAATAAGAAATAGGAATTCTTCTTTCTCCAAGTTCTACATAAATAATCACGCCTATGGTGATTAAAATCAAAGCAAAAATTGCAAAAGCGGTTAAGAAATTCATCTCGCCTGAATTGATTTGCCCTACAGTTCCTGAAATCGCTCTTGGAATACCTGAAACAATACCTGCAAAAATGATTAAAGAAATACCATTTCCTATACCTCTTTGTGTGATTTGTTCACCAAGCCACATTAAAAGCATAGTTCCTGCAAGCATAGAAATAGCACAAAGTGCGATAAACATATTTAAATCTTCCACCATTATAGCCCCTGCACCACCACGACCATGTAAGCTTTGCAAGCCTATAGCAACGCCTATACTTTGAACCAAAGTAATCACAATAGTCGCATAACGGATAATTTGCATATATTTTTGCATACTATCACGCTCTTTTTTCATCTTACCGATATTTGGAAAAGTTGCTGCAAGAAGCTCCATAATAATAGAAGCAGTAATATAAGGCATAATACCTAAAGAAATGATAGAAAAGCGTTCAGCCGCTCCACCACTAAAAACATTAAATAAACCCAAAGCATTGTTTTGATTGTTATTAAAAAATTCCGCAATCACATCAGCATTGACGCCAGGAACTGGCACATAAGCCAGAACCCTATAAGCAAACAAAAATGCTAAGGTGATTAAAATCTTATTCGTCAATGCTCTATTCATTATTTTGATCCGGTGACGCTAATATTCTCGTCTTTGATTTTTGATACTAAGTCTTTTGCACTTGCACCAATTAATTTGATTTTATTCACAGACTTTGAAATTTTGTGAACACTTTTAATGCTCTCAAATGTAATTTCACTAAGCTCTTTTATAGCTGTGATTTTTTCAACATTGATCACATAAGGTTTTTGAATTTTAGAAGTAAAACCTACTTTTGGTAGTCTTCTTTGAAGTGGTTGTTGACCCCCTTCAAAACCTCTTTTTTCATTATAACCTTTTCTAGCAGTTTGACCTTTACCCCCTTTAGTAGCAGTCTTACCCATGCCAGAACCTTGACCACGGCCAATTCTTTTAGTTTTATGCGTTGAACCCGCTGCTTTTGTTAAATTCATCTTCTTATCCTTTTAACATTGTTAAAGCTTTGATTGTAGCACGAACCACATTAGCTGAATTATTTGAACCCAAAGACTTGGTTAAGATGTCTTTAATACCTGCAAGTTCCACGATAGGGCGTGTAGAACCACCTGCGATAACTCCTGTACCTTCACTAGCTGGTTTAAGTAAAATTCTACTTGCGTTATATTTTACCTCTACATCGTGAGCGATAGTTGAGCCTTTAGTTTTAACTTCAACGATATTTTTAAACGCATCATCAACAGCTTTACGGATAGCATCTGGAACTTCCTTAGCCTTACCATAACCAACACCTACTAAACCTTTGCGGTTTCCAATGATAACTAAAGCAGTAAATCTAAATCTTCTACCACCTTTAACAACCTTAGTAACTCTGCCGATATCGACGATTACTTCTTCAAATTCTTCTCTATTATATTTTTCCATCGATTTACCCCTTATAGCCTAATGCCATTTTCTCTTAAAGATTCAGCCAATGCTGCGATAACACCATGATATACATAACCATTTCTATCAAAAACAGCTTGTTCTATCTTTTTAGCTTTTAAAGTTTTAGCAAATTCAGCAGCGATTTTTTTAGCACCTTCTTTATTTGCTTTAACGCCAAGTTTGCGTCCATCAACTGCTGCTAAAGTTACAGCTTTTACATCATCAATCGCTTGGATATATAGAGTTCTGTTTGATTTAAATACAGAAATTCTTGGAAAATTTTCACAACCTGAAATTTTCGCTCTAATTCTTTTTTTTCTTTTGATTCTTAAAGTTAGTTTTCTTTTTAATACATTTGCTCTCATATTCTACCCTTACTTCTTAGATGTCTTACCAGCTTTGCGGATAATGCGTTCATCAGAATACTTAACGCCTTTTCCTTTATATGGCTCTGGCAGTCTAAATTCACGAATTTGAGCAGCAACTTGACCTACAACTTGTTTATCACTTCCTTTAACTGCAATAGTATTTTTATCCACTACAATTTCAATTCCTTCTGGAATATCATAATTAATAGGATGAGAAAAACCAAGGCTTAGTTCTAAAACTTTACCTTTTAAAGCTGCTTTATAACCAACTCCATTGATTTCAAGAGTTTTTGAAAAACCTTGAGTTAAACCTACAACGATATTGTAAGCTAAAGCTCTGTAAGTTCCCCAATAAGCTCTACTTTGTCTGTCTTCACCTTTTGGAGAAAAAAGAATATTATTATCTTTAATCTCAACATTTACATTTGCTTTAGTATCAAGTTCTTTTGCCAAATTTCCTTTTTTAAATTTAAGCAAATTTCCTTCTAATTTTACTTCTACTCCTGCTGGAATAGCAATCGGTTGTTTACCTATACGAGACATATTTTTCCTTTTTATTTGTCTAGGATATTTCTACTTTTTTAAAAGAATGGATACCCAATGCCATAAAAAGCAGATTTTTTACCAAATGGTACATAAAATTTCGCCGCCAACACCTACTTTATAAGCTTCATCATTAGCTAAAACACCATGACTTGTGCTAACTACGATAGTACCATAACCATTTTTAAAACGCTTGATTTCATCTTTACCTTTATAAACACGACGACCGGGCTTAGAAATTCTTTTAAGCTCATTGATAACACTCTTACCTTTTTCATCGTATTTTAAAACTACATTGATAAATTTCTTCTTATCTTCTTCAATAACATTAAAACTCTCAATATAGCCCTTAGCTTGAAAAATTCCAACTAAAGCTTCTACAACTTTAGAATGTAAAAGCTTGGTTGTTTCAAGCTTTCTCATTCCTGCATTTCTGATACGAGTGAGTGAATCTGAAATAATATCATTTATCATATTTTATCCTTACCAACTTGCTTTCTTAAGACCTGGAATCAAACCTTCGTTACCCATTTTTCTTAAGCAAACTCTGCAAATTCCAAAATCTCTATAAACCGAATGCGGACGCCCACAAATTTGGCATCTTGTATAAGCTCTAACTTTAAATTTAGGCTTGCGTGCCGCTTTTGCAATCATTGATTTTTTAGCCATCTTACTTTCCTTTTGTAAATGGCACACCGATAAGTTCTAATAACTTTTGTGCCTGTTTATCATTTTGTGCTGTTGTAACTATAGAAATGTTCATACCATGAGTTCTTAAAATTTTATCATACTCCACTTCTGGGAACATCAACTGCTCATCAAGACCGAAGTTGTAGTTTCCGCGTCCATCAAAACCATCTCTACTTAAACCTCTAAAGTCTTTCACCCTTGGCAAAGCAATAGAAATTAATTTATCAAGAAAAGCATACATATTTTCTTTTCTTAAAGTTACCATTACACCCACAGGAAAACCTTCGCGAACTTTAAATCCTGCAACTGATTTTTTAGCTTTAGTAATCACAGCCTTTTGTCCTGCAATTAAAGAAATAGTATCTGCAACATTTTGCAATACTTTTTGATCTTTAGCCAACTCACCAGCACCTACGCTAATAACTACTTTTTCGATCACAGGGATAAGCATAGGATTTTTGATATCAAATTCTTTAACCAATGCAGGTTTAATGCTTTGATTGTATTTTTCTTTTAATCTCATCATCGCTTACTCCTGAACTTTTGCCACATTGGAAATATCCATTGGCATTTCTTTATTGATAAAACCACCATTTGGGTTTTTCTCACTCGGCTTAATAGCTTTTTTAGCGATTTTACATCCTTCAACTACCACTTTAAGTGTTTTTGGATATACCGCTAAAACTTTACCTGTTTTACCTTTATCATCACCTGTGATAACCTTAACGCTATCACCTTTTTTGATTTTTAATTTAACCGCCATTATAATACCTCCGGTGCTAGTGAAACGATTTTCATAAAGCCACCATATCTAACTTCTCTGCCCACTGGCCCAAAGATACGAGTTCCGATAGGCTCTCTTTTGTTATCAAGAATAACTGCAGCGTTTTCATCAAAACGAATCAAAGAACCATTATCTCTATGAATTTCTTTTTTAGTTCTAACGATAACCGCTTTTACCACTTGACCTTTTTTAACTTTTCCATTTGGTAAAGCTTTTTTAACAGATGCAACGATTACATCACCTACGGTAGCGTATCTTCTTTTGCTACCCCCTAAAACCTTGATACACATTAATTCTTTTGCACCGCTATTATCAGCAACTGCAAGTCTTGTAAAACTTTGAATCATTACTCAACTCCTGTAGCTAATACAGATTTTAAGCGAAATGATTTTCTTTTTGAAAGTGGTCTGCATTCTACTGCAACAACAGTATCACCCACTTTAACTTCATTTCTCTCATCATGAATTAGATATTTTTTAAAGCGTTTAACAATTTTTCTATATCTTGGATGAACCACTTTTCTTTCAACCAAAACACTTGCGGTTTTTTCACCAGCGATTTTAACAACAACGCCTTGAATTTCTCTTTTAAATGCCATTTTCTATCCTTATCTTAAAGCGTTAATTGCTGTATTTATTCTAGCAATGTCTTTTTTTACTTGGCTAATCTCTTTTGGATTAGTAAGTTGCATTGTTTTTAGCTTTTGTTTTAAAGTGAATAAAAGCACCTTTTTTTCTTTTAGCATTGTTGCAAGCTCAGCTGCTGTTTTATCTTTAATCTCAGTATATTTCATTTTGGCTCTCTCTTGTAACAAACTTAGTTTTAAATGGAAGTTTATGCATAGCTAAAGTCAATGCTTCTCTTGCCATTTCTTCGCTTACTCCTGCCATTTCATAAATGATACGACCTGGCTTGATATTCATTACCCATTCTTCAACAGCACCTTTACCTTTACCCATACGAGTTTCTAAAGGTTTTTTTGTCAAAGGCTTATCTGGGAAAACTCTAATCCAAGTTTTTCCTTGTCTTTTAACAAAACGAGTTAAAGCGATACGCGCTGCTTCAATTTGGCGTGAGTTAATGCGTCCTGCTTCAGTTGCTTTTAATGCAAATTCACCAAAAGTAAATTCTGTTCCACGATTAGCATAACCTCTGTTACGCCCTTTCATCATTTTGCGATATTTAGTTCTTTTTGGCATTAACATGATTATTTACCCCTTCTTGTGCGTCTTGGCTTTTTAGCTGGAGCACTTTCTTCAGTTTTTTCAGGTTGCATACCTTTGTGTAATACTTCACCTTTAAAGATCCATACTTTAACCCCTATGTTTCCATAAGTAGTTCTAGCTTCTGCAAAACCATAATCGATTTTTGCTCTTAAAGTATGAAGTGGAACGCGTCCTTCAAGATACCATTCTGTTCTTGCCATTTCAGCACCGCCTAAACGACCAGAAACTGAAACTTTAATCCCTTTAGCACCTGCTTTTTGCGCACCTTGAATTACTTTTTTCATTGCTCTTCTAAAAGCAATTCTTTTTTCAAGTTGAGTTGCAACACTTTCAGCAGCAAGTTGAGCTGAAGCTCCTGCTTTTCTCTCTTCTTTGATATTGATATTTACATCTTTACCAATTAAATCTTGCAATTCTTTTCTTAAATTATCAACATCACTACCTTTTTTGCCGATGATGATACCTGGTCTTGCAGCAACTACAGTAACACGAAGTTTTTTAGCAGTTCTTTCTACTAAAATTTGACTGATTCCTGCGTAATAAAGTTTTCTTTTTAAGAAAGCTCTGATTTTGTAATCTTCACCGATATTTTCTACTAAATTTGCTTTAGTCGGAAACCATCTTGATTCCCAGTTTCTATTGATTCCTAGTCTTAGACCAATTGGATTAACTTTTTGTCCCATTAGCTTTCCTTTTTCGCTGTTGCTTTTTTAGTGCTTGTTGTTTTTTTAGCTGGAGCTTTTGTTGTAGTAGTCTTTTTAGCTGCTGGAGCTTTTTTAGCTACTGTTTTTTTCTCTTCAGCTTTCACTTCTGCTTTTGCCACTTCTACTAAAATATGTGAAGTTGGTTTTCTAATACGACTTGCACTTCCTCTAGCTCTTGGTCTAAATCTTTTTAATACCGCAGCTGCGTCAACACGACAACTTTTTACAACCACTTCGTTTGCTTCAAAGCCACCATTTGCTACTGCACTTGAAATTGCATTTGCGATGTATTTTGCACCTTTATTTGGCATAAATTTTAAACTAGCCATAGCTAATTCTGCATTCATCCCCTGAACTTCTCTAGCAATCAATCTTGCTTTAGTTGGAGATAATCTTATGAATTTAATTAATGCTTTACTCATATCTTATCCCTTACTTACCAATTTTCTTTTGCACAGAGCCTTTATGCCCTTTGAATGTGCGTGTTGGAGCAAATTCACCAAGTTTATAACCGATGTGATTTTCAGTAATATAAACTGGAATGAAACTTTTACCATTATGAACATTAAATGTAAGTCCTATCATATCAGGAGTAATTGTGCTTCTTCTTGACCAAGTTTTAATTGGTTTATTATCATTAGCCTTTTTGGCAGCGATGACTTTTTTCATTACATGATCATCAACAAAAGGACCTTTTTTTAGTGATCTAGCCATCTTACTTTCCTTTTCTTCTTGAAATTATTAGCTTATCGCTAGCTTTTTTACGACGAGTTTTCGCACCTTTGGTTGGTTTACCCCATGGAGTTACTGGATGACGGCCTGAATTCTTCTTACCTTCACCCCCACCGTGCGGGTGATCTACTGGGTTCATTGCAGAACCACGAGTTTGCGGGCGGATACCTCTATGGCGATTTCTACCTGCTTTACCGATAGTTACATTAGCCCATTCTTCATTTCCAACTTCACCGATACTTGCCATACATTCAGCTAAAACTTGTCTCATTTCGCCACTTGCAAGTCTTAAAATAACATATTTTTCTTCTTTACCCATAAGTTGTGCATAAGCACCTGCAGAACGGATCATTTGACCGCCTTTACCTGGTTTTAACTCAACATTATGAACAATAGTACCCACAGGAATATTTTTAAGTTTCATTGCATTACCTGGTTTAATATCAAGTCCGCTTTCAGCAGCTGCAACGATATCGCCAACGCTTAATCCACGTGGTTGAAGAATATATCTTTTTTCCCCATCTTTATAAGCAATCAAAGCAATTCTACAATTTCTATATGGATCATACTCGATCGCTTCTACTTTACCTTCTATACCAAATTTACGGCGTTTAAAATCAATAACTCTGTAAAGTTTTTTAGCACCCGCTTCTTTATGACGACTTGTAATTCTTCCATAGCTGTTACGACCTGCGTGTGCTGGAAGTTTAACAAGTAGTGAGCGTACACTTGGTTTAGCTGTAATATCTTCAGAACTTAAACCTGTGATATATCTTCTACTTGGAGTATATGGTTTATAGGTTTTAATTGCCATCTTAAGCCTCCGTATTTTCTAAGCTAACACCTTCAGGTAGCTTAACATAGAATTTTTTGTAATCGTTTCTTTGACCTAAACGACCTCTAAAACGCTTAACTTTTCCATCCATTCTTAAAGAATTGATGCTTTTTGGAGTTACACCAAAATACTCTTTTAAAACCGCTTTTAAGCCTGTTTTGGTCATCTTTGGTGAAGTTTGAATAACTACGACACCTTGCTCTTGCAAATTCAAACTTTTTTCTGTGTAAAGTATAGTCTTTATATCAGTAATATCTGCCATAATTATCCCTCTTTTGTAATAGATTCTAACGCTGATTTTTCTATGATAACAGCATTAAATACAGATACTAAATAAGCATTTACTTCGCTTACATCAACTACATAGCAATTTGCTAAATTTCTGTAAGCTAAAAGTGTTTTTTCATCTAGTAAATCTTTAACGATTAAAGCATCTTTGACGCCAAGTTTTTTAATCACAGCGTTTGCATCTTTTGTTTTGCCACTTTCAATAGCTAAAGAATCAGTAGCAAACAATGCACCCTTAGCTGCTTTATCTGCTAAAGCTCTTTCAAGCGCCAATCTTTTTTGTTTTTTATTTACTTTTTGGAAGTAGTTTCTTTCATTTGTTGGACCAAAAGCAACCGCACCGCCTACCCAAACGTTAGTTCTTATTGAACCCGCTCTAGCACCGCCACGACCTTTTTGTCTCCAAGGTTTTTTACCACCACCACTTACATCACTTCTACCTTTAGTATGAGCTGTATTTGCTCTTAAACTTGCAAGGTAAGATTTTACATATAAGTAAAGATTGTGTGGATTTACTTCCGCATATTTTGAAGGTAAATCAAGTTCACCTGCTTTTTCTAATTTATCATTTAAAACAACTACTTTACTCATTTTGCAATCCTTATTTTACCCATAGCACCATTATAACCTGGTACTGCACCCTTAACTACTAAAATTTTGTTTTCAGCATCATAAGATACAACTTCGTTTTTAACGGTTACTTTAGTATTTCCATAATGTCCTGCCATTTTCATACCTGGTTGAACACGACCTGGCCATTCTCTATTACCAATAGATCCGTGGCGTCTATGAAATCTCGAACCATGACTTGCTGGACCCCCTGCGAAGTTATGTCTTTTCATAACACCGCTATAACCTCTACCTTTAGTGTTAAAGCTTACTTTTAAAATTTTTGCTTCATTTAATGGAGTTTCATCTAAATCTCCTGCTTCAGTATTTGCTACTTCTAAAGTCGCAAATCTATTGTATTCTGCAGAAAGATTATACTTTTTTTGTTGTCCTGCGACACATTTATTACTTGCTTTGCCTTTTGGATATGCTACTAAAGCCTTTCCGCCTTCAACTTCACATACTTTTGCATTTACAACTCTTAGTAAAGTTACAGCGATACTTGGATTAGTAATTGTTCTGCTCATTCCGATTTTTTCTACAATATATTCCATATCTTATCCTTACTTACCCATAGCTCTTACTTCAACGCTTACTTCTGGCGCTAAATCAAGCTTAGTTAAAGAATCAACTGTATCTGGAGTCGCTGCTACTATATCTAGCATACGCGCGTGAATTCTTATTTCAAACTGCTCACGAGAATCTTTGTTAATGTGTGGAGATTTTAAAACTGTATAGCGTTTGATTTTAGTAGGCATTGGTATCGGACCTCTGATATCCGCACCTGTTCTTTTAACAGCTTCTACGATTGCTGCAACTGTTCTGTCTAGTACTCGATGGTCATAAGCTTTTAGCTTAAGCCTAATTCTTTCCATAATATTTCCTTTAAAAAGAACTCGTTAGTTAAAAACTAACCAATTTATAAAAATTGAAATGAGAGTATATAAAATCTTGTTTTCAAAGTCAAGGAATTTGATGAAATTTTTCTATTATTTTCCTTTTAAAAAGGATAAAAATAGAATTTTTAGAATTTAAAAATTATCATTATTTTTTAAATTTTTATATATAATGGTCAATATCTTATTTCATTAAATTTTAAAAAATCTCTTAATTTTTCATATTCGCCATTTTCTAAATAACGATGTTTTCCTGCCTTTAACATACCAAGATCTAAGGCCCCAAAAGCAACACGCTTAAGATCCATGACTTCAAGATCAAAATGTCCAAAAAAGCGTCTAAGCTCTCTATTTTTACCTTCATTTATAACCACTCTAAGCTTGGTATAGCCTCCGCTTGATCCAAAAATTTCAAAGTCTATAAAAGGAGCAAAACTCATAGAGGTAATTTTAGTTTTTGCATGTGCGCCTTTTTTTTCATTTTTAATCTCAAGTCCATTTTGCATGGCTTCGATGACTTGTTTGCTCACCGTGCCTTTAACTTTAAGGTAGTATTCTCTTTCTAAATCGCTATGCATTAAAGCATCGGCAATCACAGGAGAGTCTGTAAGCAAAAGTAAGCCTTCACTTGCATAATCCAGCCTACCTACGCTAAGCCAAGTACTAAATTGTCTTGGCAAGGTATCGTATATAGTTTTTCTTCCACGATCGTCTTTTTTACTGACAATTTCACCTTTTTGTTTATGGTAGATTATCACGCTAAATTGCGTTCTTTTTTGTACTCTTTTACCTTTAACAAAGACTTTATCATCAAATTTAACTTCATCGCTTAAAAGGGCAATTTTGTTGTTTATTTTTACTAAGCCTTGTTTGATAAGCTCATCAGCTTCACGGCGTGAATAGCGGGTGTTATGGGATATAAATTTATTAATTCTCATTTGATCTTCCTTAAAAAGGGCGTTTTTGCCCTTTTTTACATTACAAAAATAGTTGGAACTATGGTTGGGTATTTTTTAATCTTTCTAAAGATGTGTTTTCTTAAAACTTGGCGGATTTGATTTTCTAAAAATCTTGGATCATTGAGCACTTCATCTTTAACATTGATGAAAAATTGTCCTAAAACTTCAGCCATATCTTTGCTAAAAGCATGATCGTGTTTGTCAGCTACTAGCCCATAGCTAAATACTCTTGGTTTGTTGATCAGTGTTTTTGTGGCTTTGTCAATTTGTGCGATAATAACCACTATACCACTATCTGCAAGTTTTTGACGATCTATAACTACATCATCGGCGATTTGTTTGTTGATTTGATTATCCACAAAAACTTTACCTGTTTTTACGGTTTTTATGCGTTTGACATATTTTTGGCAAAGTTCTACTTGATCGCCATCGCTCATAAGATAGATATTTCTTTCTGGGATACCGCACTTCATCGCTGTTTCTTTGTGTTTAGTGATGTGATTGTATTCTCCATGAACTGGCAAGAAAAATTTAGGCTTAGTAAGGGTTAGCATAAGCTTTTGCTCTTCTATGCTAGCGTGTCCGCTTACATGAATTTCGCTAAATTCTTGATACGCTACTTTAGCCCCTGCTTTTAAAAGATAGTCAAGTACTGCAGAAACGCTTGCTTCATTTCCTGGTATAGCTTTAGCTGAAATGATTACTTGATCTGTAGGCTTAATCTTTATAAATTTATGCTCATCAGTTGCCATTCTATAAAGCGCACTCATGGTTTCGCCTTGACTTCCTGTAGTTACGATAAGCACTTCATTGTCTTTATATTTGCTTACTTCATCAGCATCGATGAAAATTTTTCTATCAAGTTTAATATAGCCTAATTCCATAGTGGTATAAAGATTTCTTTCCATAGAACGTCCGATAACACAAACTTTTCTGCCGTATTTTAAACCATAAGTGATAGCTTGATAAACACGGTGGATATTAGAACTAAAAGTACTCATAATCACCCTACCCTTAGTACGCGCAAAAATTTGATCAAAAGTTGGTCCTACAGAGCTTTCACTTTTTGTATAACCTTCTTTATAAGAATTTGTACTATCACTTAAAAGACATAAAACTCCTTCTTCTCCATAATGTGCCAAACGTCCTAAGTCTGTTGGATAGCCATCGATTGGGGTTTGATCGATTTTAAAATCACCTGTGTGGATGATAGTTCCTGCTTTTGTTTTGATCGCAAGTGCTGAAGCATCAATGATAGAATGTGTGATGTGGATCCACTCTATATCAAATTCACCTATTTCATAAACTTTGCGTTTTTCTACAGGGCGAAACCATTTGCGTTCTGCTTTTAAGCCATGTTCTTCAAATTTGTTTGAAATCATCCCTAAAGCCAAAGGTGTAGCGTAGATAGGAAATTGAAATTCTTTAAAAAAATAAGGCACCGCACCGATATGATCTTCGTGCGCATGGGTAATTACTATACCACGAATTTTATCTTTAATTTTTCTTACATAGTCAAAATCAGGGATGATAATATCTACCCCATGCATAGTTCCATCAGGAAAACTCATACCTATATCTACTATAATTGCATCTTTATTGGTTTCAAAAACACTGATATTTCCACCAATTTCTCCTAAACCCCCTAAAGGAGTGATGCAGATTTTATGTTCGCTAGAATTATTATATTTTAAAGGGTGTAAGCGGTTTTCATGTGAAACACGGTTAGCTTCTATACATTCTGCAAGAGCGATTTGCCAATCTTCATTACCTGTGAGTTTTGAAGGAAGATTGCGATTTTTTTTCTTTTTTTTCTCAGTTTTATTCTCTGAGTTTTCAGAAATTTCCTTGTTGGAATTTTGATCAATTTTTGGAGTATCATTTTCATTTTGCAAAGAATCGGCTAATTTTTTTCTGCGATTTTTATATTTATAGCGTTTATTGTTTTTTGAATTTGAGTTCGGATTTTGTTCGTTTTTATTTATCTCTTTGTTTTCGTCCATATTCATCCTTTAATTTGTCATAAATTTTAAGGTATGAATCAACGCAAATTTCATGTGGTCTGATGTTTTCTTTTAAGCCAAGAGTGCTTAAAACTTCTAAAACTTTTGCTTTATATGTTTTTAAATTTCCTAAGAGTTGTTTTCTAGGAGCTTTAAAACAGTCTTTTAGAAAATTTTTGAAATTTTCTATTTCGCAAAGTTCATCAAAATCCTTAGTTTTAATCAAACTCATCACCGCTGACATAACTTTTGGTGGAGGATTAAAACATTGTGGATCAACATCAAAAAGCATTTTTCTTTCGCAAATCATTGCACTTAAAACACCTAAGGAAGAAAACTCACTATTTCCTTCTTTAGCGCAGAATTTTTCAGCCATTTCTTTTTGCACCATTACAATAAGCCCTAGACAATTTTTATCTTCTAAGGCTTTTAATATAATGTGACTTGCAACATAATAAGGCAAATTTGCAACCAAAAAATATGGTTTTTCATCAAGACTAGGATTAAAAGCTTCGCTTGCGTCTTGATGGATCAAGTTAAATTTTCCACATTCAAGTTCTTTTTGAAATTTCTTTTTTAAAATAGGTATGAGATCATTATCGATTTCATAAGCTTTTACTTGAGAAATTTTTAAAAGTTCTTGCGTTAAATCACCTAAGCCAGGCCCAATCTCAATGATATTGTTCATCTCTTTGGGTATGGCTTGGATGATTTTTGCTAATACGCTTTTATCGATTAAAAAATTTTGTCCGTATTGTTTTTTTGCTTTAACCATAAGAAATAATTTTATCTAAAAATTCTTAATTAAGTCTTTTTAGGTAGAATTATTTTTTGTAAAATTTCATAAGGATCAAAATGATTGTTTGTGCGGGTGGAAATGAAAATTTTTCTTTTGCAAAAGCTATAGGTATAGGTTTGGTTGAATCAGCTTTTCATTTGAGTCAACTTTGCTTCAAAGAAAAACCATCAAAACTTATATTTATAGGAACTTGTGGGCTTTACGATAAGGGTAAAATTTTAGAAATTTACAAAAGTTCACACGCTTTTAATGTAGAATTTTCTAAAATTTCACATGCTTTTTATACTCCTGCAAAATATGAAATTTGTTTAGAAAAAGAAAATGTTTCTCGTGAAACAATCAAGATCAATTCTTCAAATTATATTTGTCAAAATTCAAAAGCAGCAAAAGAATTTTCGAAATTAGGTTTTTTTGCAGAAAATATGGAAGCCTTTTCTGTTTTAAGTGTAGCTAAAAATTTAAATATTGATGCAGAGTGTATTTTGTGTGCAACAAATTTTTGCAATGAAAACGCTCACGAAGATTTTATAAAAAATCATCAAAAGGCAAAAGAAAAATTAGAAGAATACTTAAAAAAATATCATTATATTTAAAAATTCAAAAAGGAAAATAATTTTGAAAGAGCTTGTTAATATTTTAGATTTTTTACCTGAAGAATTAGGAGAAAAAATCAAACCGATGTTTCGCGTGAAACAAATTTATCAATGGATTTATCAAAAATATGCCAATAATTTTTCCGATATGTCAAGTTTGCCAAAAGATTTGCGTTTAGAACTTGCGCAAAATTTTCATTTTTCCCCTGTAAAATGTGTTAAAAATGAGCAAAGTAAAGATGGAAGTATAAAATATCTTTTTGAACTCGTTGATGGTTTAAGGGTAGAAAGTGTGCTTTTGCCTATGAAAGAAGAAAAAATAGATGCAGAAGGCAAAAGAATTTCTCATGCAAGATACACTATCTGTGTTTCTTCTCAAGTGGGTTGTAAAAGTGGATGTAGTTTTTGTCTTACTGCCAAGGGTGGTTTGAAAAGAAATTTAAGTGCAGGGGAGATAGTCGGACAAATTTTATGGATCAAAAAACAAAATAATATCCCTTATGAACACCGTGTAAATATAGTATATATGGGTATGGGCGAGCCTTTGGATAATCTTAAAAATGTTTCTAAAGCGGTAAAAATTTTAGCACAAAATGATGGGCTTGCCATAAGTCCTCGCCGTCAAACCATCAGTACTAGCGGTTTGGCAAAACAAATCAAAGAATTAGGTCAAATGAATTTAGGTGTTTTACTTGCTATATCATTACATGCGGTTAATGACGAGCTTCGAACCGAACTCATGCCTATCAATAAAGCTTATAATATCGCTGCGATTATGGATGCGGTGCGTGAATTTCCTATAGATCAAAGAAAAAGAATAATGTTTGAATATCTTTTGATCGATGGTATCAATGATAAGCTTGAACACGCCAAAGAATTAGTTAAACTTTTAAATGGCATTAAAGCTAAAGTAAATTTAATACTCTTTAATCCACATGAAGGAAGTTTATATAAACGTCCTAGTTTAGAAAATGCGATTAAATTCCAAGATTTACTCAGCAATAAAGGTGTAACTTGCACTATAAGAGAAAGTAAAGGACTTGATATCTCAGCTGCTTGTGGACAGCTTAAAGAAAGGGCAAAAGAACAATGACAATACTAGATATTTTCGAAATCGTTTTTATAACAGCTGTTGTGATTATAGGTTTTGGTGGAATTGTTTTTGTAGTAACAAAAGAAAAAAAATAATTATTACACTTAATGGTGTCAAGGGGGAGACTTGAACTCCCGACCTCCGGCTTATGAGACCAGCGCTCTAACCAGCTGAGCTACCCTGACTAAAAATAAAAATATAATTATACTACTTTTTACTAAAAATTTTCTGATTTTTTAAAAAATAATTTTATTTTCAATATTTAAAAAATTTCTTTATTTTTAAAGCTTTTATAGATATAATGAATTCTTTATTTCATAGACAGGTGTCCGAGCGGTTGAAGGAGCACGCCTGGAACGCGTGTAAAGTGCAAGCTTTCGAGGGTTCGAATCCCTTCCTGTCTGCCATTCTTATTTTTAATATTTAAAATATTATTGTTTTGTCAAAAGTTATTTTATTGTTTATAAATTCTTAAATTTTTGATAAAATTTTAAAAATTTTATTTATCAGGTTTTTTATAATGCTACAATCAAGACTTTTGATGAATTTAAAAGGAATAGGAATATCTTTTATACCAAGATATTTTTTTCAAATAAATTTAGATAAAATTTTTAATGATATTTTAAAATACAATATTAAAGACTTAGAAGAAATACAAGCTCGAGTTAAATATTATAATCAAATAAATGAATTTTTTACACCTACAGCAAAGGAAAAAATAGGAAAATTTCCTTTTAAAAGCACCTCTTATGCTTTTGATGCTTATGAAATCAGTAAATACTTTAAAGATGAATTTTTATGGAATAAAGAATTTGGCGATGTAAGATATACTTTTAAAGAAGCAACTATTTGCAAATCGAGATCTTTGGAAAATAATATAAATAATATTTTATTAAAACTTGATAAAAATAGGCACTTTTGCTTTTTAAAAGATAACATAAACTATGAAAATAAAAAGGATATAGCAATATTTAGAGGAGCAGTATATCAAAAACATAGAAAAGAATTTTTTGATTCTTATTTTAGTAGAACTTTTTGCGATATAGGAGATACTTCAAAACAACCTAGCCAATGGAAAAAAAACTTTTTAAACAAAAAAGAACAAATGAAATATAAATTTATAATTTCTTTAGAGGGTAACGATGTAGCAAGCAACTTAAAATGGGCTATGAATTCTAATTCTTTAGTTTTAGCTCCAAAAATAACTTGCGAAACTTGGTTTATGGAAGGAACTTTAAAACCAAATTATCACTTTGCTTTGATTGATAATGAGAATTTGTCAGCAGTAATTGAATATTTTAAAAGTCGCCCAAAAGATGCATTGGAAATTATTAATAATGCTCATCAATATATTAAGAAATTTTTAGATAAGAAAAAAGAATTCCATATAGGAATTTTGGTTTTGACCAAATATTTTTATTATTCTAGACAACTTGAACTTAACAAAAAAAGAGATATTTTAGAATTAATCAAATAGTAAAATTACTCTCATTAATTCTCTAATTTTTCATAAAAAATAAATCTTTTTATACATATATTACATCATAAATTAAAAATTTGATTTTAGTTTTCAGCCAAAAACAAGTAATATTGCGATAAAATCTCAGACTTATAAAGGGGCATTAGCTCAGCTGGGAGAGCACAACGCTGGCAGCGTTGGGGTCAGCGGTTCGAACCCGCTATGCTCCACCATATGGTTCCGTAGCTCAGCTGGTAGAGCACTACCTTGACATGGTAGTGGCCGTTGGTTCAAGTCCAATCGGAGCCACCATCACCCTTCCTTATACAAAGGATTATCATGCAAAACACTATCATACAAAAAGCCGTCCATAAAGATTTAAATTCTATACTTGAAATCACAAAAGATGCTTTAAATGCTATGAAAGCTATGAATTTTCACCAATGGGATGAGAATTATCCCAATGAAATAGTTTTTCAAGAAGATATACAAGCACAAGAACTTTATGTGTTTAAAGAAAATGATGAAATTTTAGGCTTTATCTGCATCAATGAAAAATTTGAACCTGAATTTTACAAACAAGTTATTTTTAACAAAAATTATGATGATAAAGCCTTTTATCTACACCGTTTAGCCGTCAAACAAAATGCAAAAGGCAAAGGCGTGGCACAAAAACTTTTAAATTTTTGCAAAAATTTTGCCTTGGAAAATCACAAGGCAAGTTTAAGAGCAGATACTCATAGTAAAAATTTTCCTATGAATTCGCTTTTTAAAAAGCTTGATTTTAATTTTTGTGGAAACTTTGACATACCTAATTACCAAGATCCTTTTTTAGCTTATGAAAAAATTCTAAACCAAAAAGCTTTTTGAGTTTTTTTCATAGGCTTTGATTTGTGCTTCATGTTTTAAAGTCAAAGCTATATTATCAAGTCCTTCCAAAAGACAAATTCTGCGAAAATCATCTAAATCAAAAGAAAAAATCTTATCTTTAAAAATTACTCTTTTTTCCAACAAAGAAATTTCTATATTTTTATCTTGAGATTTTTTTAACTCATCAACTATTCCCACAACCTCATCTTTAGCAAGTTCTATGGTAAGCAAACCATTTCCTAAGGCATTGTTTTTAAAAATATCTGCAAAAGAAGGTGCGATAATAGCTCTAATACCATAATCAACCAAAGCCCAAGGCGCATGCTCTCTTGAAGATCCACTACCAAAATTTTCAAAACTTACCAAAATAGAACTATTTTGATATTCTTCTTTGTTAAGATTAAAATCCATATTTAAAACACTTTCTTTATCATCCAAATAGCGCAAATCATGGAACAAATGCTTACCAAAACCTTGCTTAGACACTGCAAGTAAAAATTGCTTAGGTATAATTTGATCTGTGTCTATATTGGCATATTCTAAAGGACAAGCTATACCTTTATGTATAATAAATTTTTGCATATTAGACTCCTAAATACTTTCTATTATCACAAATAACACCTTCTATGGCACAAGCTGCCGCACTTGCAGGACTCATCAAATGAGTGATAGAACCTTTACCTTGTCTGCCTACAAAGTTACGATTTGAAGTTGAAGCAACTCTTTGACCTGAATTTGCCTTGTCATCATTCATGCCTAGACACATAGAACACCCTGCATATCTCCACTCACACCCTGCCTCGATAAAAATCTTATCAAGTCCTAAATTTTCAGCTTCTTTTCTTACTTGCATTGAACCAGGCACGATTAAAGCTTTAACATTTTTATGAATTTTATGCCCTTTTAAGATATCAGCGGCTATTTTAAGATCTTCTAAGCGCCCATTTGTGCAAGATCCTATAAATACAATGTCGATTTTTACCCCTTCTATAACTTGATCTTGCTCTAAATTTACATAAGATAAAGCATCAAGCAAAGATTTTTGCTCACTTTGATTTTTAAAATCGCTTATTTTTGGAATTTTTTCATCTATACCAATCACTTGCGAAGGATTTGTTCCATAGCTAATTTGTGGTTTTATCTTGCTTACATCTAGAGTAATACTCTCATCATATTTTGCTCCTTCATCACTTCTTAAACTCTTCCAATACTCACAATACTTTTGAAATTCTTCTCCTTTAGGTGTAAATTCCTTTCCCTTAATATACTCAAAAGTGATCTCATCAGGAGCTATCATACCTACTTTCGCTCCAAATTCTATAGCCATATTACAAAGAGTCATTCTAGCTTCCATACTTAAATTTCTTATAAGTTCTCCGCAAAATTCTATAGCATAGCCTGTGCCTTTTGCCGTGCCGTATTGTGCGATCAAATATAAAATCAAATCCTTAGCATAAACGCCTTTTTGAAACTGCCCTTTACATTCGATTTTCATAGTTTTAAGTTTGGCTTGTTTTAAAGTTTGCGTTGCCATGACATGTTCTACTTCACTTGTGCCTATACCAAAAGCTAAAGCTCCAAAAGCTCCATGAGTTGCTGTATGAGAATCCCCGCAAACTAAAGTAACCCCAGGTAAAGTAAAGCCAAGCTCAGGGCTTACTATATGAACTATGCCTTGATTTTTATCTCCAAGTCCTAAAAGTCTTACTCCAAATTCCTTAGTATTTTGCATCAAAGTTGTAATTTGCTCTTTTGCCATATCAGAGCAAGCATTTAAATCTACACTTTTAGTTGAAACATCATGATCTATAGTAGCCAAAGTTAAATCCGCTCTTGCCATTCTACGCTTAGCCATTTTAAGTCCTGAAAATGCTTGAGGGCTTGTTACTTCATGGATTAAATGTCTATCGATATAAAGTATAGGAAGTTCGTTTTTGCCTTCATAAACCACATGAGCATCAAAGACTTTTTCATATAAAGTTTTAGCCATTGTTATTCTCCTTTAAAATTTCTAAAATATAATCCCCCATTTCATCGGTATTTAAATACGACTTAGTATTTAAATCCTTAGTCATTTTTCCTTGTTCCAATGCTAAAGATATAGCATTTTCTATATCCTGTGCGGCTTGTTCTTCTTTGAAACTATACTTTAACATTAAAGCTGCACTTAAAATTTGAGCTATGGGATTGGCTATATTTAAATGAGCTATATCAGGTGCACTTCCACCTGCTGGCTCATAAAGTCCAAAACCTTTATCATTTAAACTTGCTGAACTTAACAAACCCAAAGATCCATTAATAGCAGCTAACTCATCACTCAAAATATCACCAAAAAGATTTGAACAAAGCATAACATCAAAAATGCTAGGATTTTTTACAATCTGCATCGCAGCATTATCCACATATATGTACTCTAAGTTTATATCTTGATAATCTTTTGCAACATTTGCCACCACTTCTCGCCACAAAATAGAACTTGCCAAAACATTCGCCTTATCGATTAAATGTACTTTTTTCTTTCTTATTTTTGCACTTTCAAAGGCTATATGTGCTATCCTTTCTATCTCTTTTTTAGTGTAAATTTCAGTATCATACGCACTTTCTTTGCCTAAATCTTGCTTACCAAAATAAATCCCACCTGTAAGTTCTCTAACACATAAAATATCCACTCCTTTTTGGATAATCTCATTTTTTAAAGGTGAAACATGAGTTAAACTTTCATAAATTTTACAAGGACGCAAATTTGCAAACAAATTAAAATGCTTTCTTAAAGGCAAAAGCGAGGCTCTTTCAGGTCTTTGATCTATGGGTAAATTATCCCACTTAGGCCCACCCACAGAACCAAATAAAATCGCATCACTTTTCTCACAAAGCTTTAAAGTTTCATCACTTAAAGCCACTCCATAAGCATCTATACTTGCACCACCTATTTTAGCTTCATTAAATTCAAAATTAAAATTGTATTTTTGTGCGATAAAAGTTAAAATTTTTAAAGCCTCTTTCATTACCAAAGGCCCTATGCCATCTCCTGCTAAAACAGCTACTTTATAAGTTTTCATGCCATTTTCCTTTCTTCTACTTTTAAAGAGCGATAAATCGCATTGTAAGCACTCACAAAAGCTTGTGCTGAAGCTTCTATAACATCTGTTGAAAGTCCTTTTCCATGGAATTGTCTCCCTTTAAATTCCAAATCCACATCCACTTGTCCTTGAGCATCTACCCCTGAACTTTTTGCATTGATACTATAAGCTTTTAGTACGGGCTTTAAATTCGTTATCCTAGCAATGCAGTTAAAAACTGCTTCAACAGGACCATTTCCTGTGCAAGCCTCAGTTTTTAGCTCTTCTTTGATACGCATACAAACACAAGCGGTTGGGATATTGCCACTAATCACGCTTAATTTTTCAAGTATAAATTCATTTTCTTCTTCATTTTCATAGCTTAAAAACATCAACGCTTCCAAATCATAATCATACACTTGACCCTTTTTATCCGCAAGGCGTAAAAAACGCTCATAAACATCATCTAAATTATAAGTATTTTCATCATAGCCTAAATTTTCAAGGCAAGTTTTTATCATAGCCCTTCCGCTTCTTGCTGTCATTAGCATACGATTTTCATGAATTCCTATGGCACTAGGGCTTATGATCTCGTAAGTTTGCCTATTTTTAAGCACTCCATCTTGATGAATGCCTGAACTATGAGAAAACGCATTGCTACCCACTATAGCTTTATGCGAAGGTATGCTTTCATTAGTGATAGCTGAAACTAATTTTGAAGTTTTAGAGATATTTTCACATTTAATATCAGTATAAAAACCTTTTAAATAATCTTTCCTAGTTCTTATCGCCATAACCACTTCTTCTAAAGCGCAATTGCCCGCCCTTTCGCCAAGTCCATTTATAGTGCACTCTATCTGTCTTGCACCTTGTAAAATAGCACTTAAGCTATTGCCCGTTGCCATACCTAAGTCATTGTGACAATGCACAGAAATGATAGCTTTGTCTATATTTGGCACTTTGTTAAATAAAATTTTGATGATATTAGCAAATTCACTTGGCAAGGTATAGCCCACAGTATCTGGGATATTTATGGTTTTAGCGCCTGCTTTTATCGCATTTTCTACCATAAAACAAAGATTGTCTATAGGAGTTCTTCCTGCATCTTCACATGAAAATTCTACATCATCAGTATAAGATCTTGCTCTTATAATCGCTCTTTTTGCCATAGACAAAATTTCATCAAAATCTTTTTTTAATTTATCTTGTATATGCAAAGTCGAAGTGGCTATAAAAGTATGAATTCTAAAATGCTTTGCCACTTTTAAAGCTTCATAAGCCATATCTATATCTTTATCCAATGCCCTAGAAAGTGCACAAACGGTTGAGTTTTTAACCTTAGAAGCGATATTTTGCACCGCTTTAAAATCCCCTTGTGAAGATACCGGAAAACCTGCTTCTATCACATCTACGCCTAAATTTTCAAGCGCTAAAGCAATTTGTAATTTTTGATTGATACCCAAAGAACTGCCTAAAGCTTGTTCTCCATCACGCAAAGTGGTATCAAAGATTATGATTTTATTATCTTTCATGATTTAATCCTTTAAAACCAAACAGACTAAATGAATTAAAAAATTCAAAAACTTAACAACAATGATAAAAACTTAAAAATATAAAAAATGATTAAAAATAAAATTGAGTTTTAGAATGAGAGTTGCAGTAGCAGATTAAAAGTATCTTTACTTTTTTGTTGGACTGAATTTGAAATTTTAAAAATTTGTTTCATCTTTTCCTCCTTTGTTAAAATTAATCCTTAATGTATCATATTTTTAGTAAATGTATTTGTAAAATTCTTAAATTAAGAAAATTATTGATATAATTGTAATTTTAAGTAACAAAAAGGATGTTGATGTTAAAAGAACTCTTAGAGATTAAAAAAGAAATGGAACCTGTTATTCACGAAGCCAATGTAAAATTAAATATGCTAGCCCGTGAAGTCATAGTCCGAAAAAAAGAATACGAAATTTATGGCCCTATGGTAGATCGTGTTTATCTTGATAATGCCATTTATGTTAAAGTTATGTCAAGTGGACGCGATGTAAAAACAGACAATGTAGCTATAAAAAATGGTTTTTACATGGTTTTTGTCGCCCCTGAAAAGGAAAGTACAAAAGATATCAAAAACAAACTCAAAGTAGCTTATGAGGGACTTGATAACAAATTTATTGCTACGCTCATACGATCTTGCCAACGCTTTAAAGAAATCATAAATAAAACCCAAGCTACACTCGCTAAAGCTTCTAAAATGAATGTAGTAATAAAAACGAATTTAGGTGAAGCAAGTGCTGCACTAAAATTTAACATCAATATAGAATACACTAGAGATACTCAAAAACTCACTCGTGAAAATTCAAAATCAGCAGGAAGCTTTAGAGATACTAAAACTTATATAAATCTTATAGTAGACAAAGGCACAGATTCTCAAATTTGTGAAAAATTACTTGATGATGTTGAAAAATACTTTATCGGTGGAGGTTAAAAAAATGCAACTTTAAGTTGCATTTTTTTAAAATTTATAAGCATATCCTAAATAAATACTATAGTTTGTTTGTTTAGGATCATAAAAATTTGATCCGATGCTATTTTCATAAAAATTTCTAGAATTATATCTTATTTGTTCAGCTTTAACACCTAGTTCTATTTCATTGTGTTCAGTTAGCTCATATATAACACCTGCTTTAACTCCATAAACAAAACCATCAAATTTTTTAGATAAAGATAAAAGCGAAGTTTTTAAATCAATATCTGTTCTTGCATAACCAGAATACACACCTAAAACTCCTCTAGTTTTTTCAAAAAGTTCTGGAGTAAAATCATAACCTAATAAAAATTTATTTATAGAAAAATCAGCTTCTATATTAAACCGAGGAGTTGTAATAAAATCATCAAAGCCATCAGAATTAGCATAAAGAAAATAAATTCTATGAAGTTGATTTAAACGATATCCTATTTTCAAGTCTAAAACCGGAATATTTTCTATCATATCTCCATTGATCACTAAACTTTTACTCCCATTATGCTTAAGATCGCTTTTTACTTTAGTATGTAAAAAAGCTGCATCAGCACCTATAAAAAAACCGGAATTCTCATCTGCTAAAGCCAAATTTGAAAACAAAGTAGCACTTGCGACAATGCTTAATAATTTTTTATTCATAACCTAACTCCTTATATAATAAAATTCGATCTAAAAAATTTAGATCTTTTTATATTATATATTCTTCAAAGGTTAAATAAGATCTTTTTATAAAATATTTAATCTTTACATAAAAATATGTGAATATTTTACTCAAATATTATTTTGGAACAACTATATCACTACGACATTCTATTACCGTATGCACATTTCCACGCGGGTTAAAATCCCCCACAACTTTAATCCATTTTGGTTTTAATTTATCTTTTAAAGTATTATAAATTTCATTGATGCTTGCTTCATGTGAAACATTTCTATACATAAAAGTATTGATATAAAGTTTTATCGCCTTAAGCTCAACCACAAATTTATCAGGCATATACTCAAGATAAATCGTCGCAAAGTCAGGATAACCCGAACGCGGACAAGTACACATAAATTCAGGTAAAGTAATTTTTATGATATAGTCATTTTTCGCATCATTTGGCCAAATTTCCATATTTTCTACATCAAATTCTTTGATTTCTTTTTCACCATAACGCATAGATTTTCCTTTAAATTTAAATTCAAGCAAAAATTATAACAAAATAAGTTTTTAAAACGATTATGATACAGATAAGAAAATGTAATTTTATTGCAACTCACCCCTAGCAAGAGTGAGTTAGCAATAAATTGAAGGCAGTTCAAGCCTAAGCCTAGTATTACAAGACTACCAAGATAGGCTTGCAAAGCAAGGCTTGCTCCCTTAAAGGGAGCAAAAAACAATATTTTATAGAATGCTAAGCTTAAATTATTGTTTAAGCTGGATCAAGGTTTGAAGCATTTGATCACTCGTTGAAATGGTTTTTGAGTTTGCTTGATAACCCCTTTGAATGATGATAAGTTCAGTTAAAGAACGACTTAAATCCACATTTGACATTTCAAGAGCTGAGGTTTTCATCTCCCCACGTCCGCCTGTTCCTGCTTCCCCTACTACGATATTACCACTATTAGCAGTGACTTTGAAAAGGTTTCCACCTATTTCTTCAAGACCTGAGTTATTAGCCACTGAAGCCATAGCTATTTTTGCTACTGCAAAGGTTTTTCCATTGGTAAATTCGCCTAAGATATTTCCTTTATCATCCACACGAATCGCATCAGGTTTTAAGTTACCTGAAGTATAACCATCGGTTGCTTGAGAAGTTAAAGTTGAAGCTGAATTTGAACTTACAAGACCATCATTGCTTCCGCTTGTTCCAAAAGAAAGTTTGATTTGTTGGTTTGGTGCAGCACCATTATTTGGTGAGAAATTTATAGTTCTTGGAGTATAGTTTGACAAAGATCCATCGTTGTTAAATCTTGCACTACCTACGATAATATTGTTCGGACCTTCTCCTGTAGTGTTGATCTCTGCAGGTTCTGGCACACGGATAATCATTTGCCATTCATTACCCCCATCTTGAGTGGTGCTTTGTTTGACAAATTGCACTTCTAAAGTATGTTTTGAACCTAAAGAATCATAAATTTCAAGTCCAGCTGAAAAAGCACTAAGTTTTAAAAGTTCGCTTTGTTTAACTTGATTTCCTGCAGGAAAAGATCCATCAAGACCTTTAAAGATCTTTGTAAAAGCATCATTGGTACTTACAGTGCCTTTTTCATCTGTATAAGCAGTGATATTAAAATTCATATTATGAGATCCAAAACTTAATGATCCTTGACCCCCTGTAACAAGTTGTGGACTATTTGAACTTTCATTAACATTGGTGATAGAAAAAGCCCCTGATGAATTTACCACCACTTTAACATTTTCATTTACATCTGCTGCAGCAAAAGTTCCACTTCCATCATAATCCACCCCATATCTTGCATCTCTTTGTAAAAGCTCTCTTAAATCCTCAGTAGTGTGAAAAGTCCTTGCATCAGTATTTAATAAAGATCCATTCATTACTGCATTATAATAATTTTGAGATGCAGGATCTGTAAAAGTTGGATTGGGTTGACCATTAGTTCCAGGTACATATGCACTTCCACCATCAGGATTATACATAGGAGGAAGAGTTTGAGCTGAAGAACTATAAATATATTTATGAGCAGTGATAACTTGAGCATTTCTACCACCTTGTAAACTATTCTCTGTTCCAGCTGTTCCAGTTGTCGCTGTCCATAAAGAAGCATTCGCTTGTGTCACTTGTTCATATTTTGTAAAACTTCCTGCATTTCCATTTTGCCCATCTGTCCAAGTAGCTTTCCAAACCTCACCTGCAGTATTATCAGAATTTACTACAAGATTGATATTTTTCATACTATCTGTGGTACCATCAGAATTTGTATTGACAAAATCAATTCCACTTCCATCTTTATTTTTAACCGCTTTTACTCCAGTTCCTGTTCTTGTGTCATTAGAAGCTGTGAAAGTGTTAATATAAGTTATAGCGTCATCTATGCTTGTTATATTTTCATTTTCTATTTTAACACCATTTAGAACTATGCTTAATTTTGTTTTTTGATTGTCATTTCCCCAAAAAGCCGCTGTTTGAGTTTTATGATTATTTGCATCAAAAGCACTTACACCTAATTTATTGGTAGAATATTGTGCATCTGCATATGAAACCCAAATTCCTTGACCATCTCTTAGATTAAGCCCTTGACCATTAGAATTAAACAAAGAAGCCGCATCCACACCTTTTTCAGTTACTTCAACTGAATTTTTAGAAGTAGTATAAAACTGAGTCGTTCCTGTATCATTTTCATCTTTAGTTTCACTTGTTTTTACATTATATCCATGAACAGAATCAAGTGCATATAAAGGGGTGCTAGCTGTGCCTATACTAAGCCCACTATTTAAATTTGCTTTTATTGCCACTTCGGTTGATTGTGCTGCAGGGATATGCATACCTGGATCGATGAAAATATTTTGTGGACTTCTTGAACTATCTATACTTTGTGTATCCCAGTTGATATTCCATCCTTGAACCACAAAGCCTGCATTATTAACAAAATTTCCATAAGCATCAAGCTTAAAGTCCCCACTTCTTGTAAGATAGTTTGTAAGTCCACCATCATCACTTACCATAAAAAAACCATCACCATTGATAGCAACGTCAGTGTTTTTATCTGTAGTTTGAACTGAACCTTGAGAGTGAATTCTTGTTGTAGAACTTACTGAAACACCAAGACCGATTTGAAGTGGATTAGATCCGCCTCTTCCATCAGTTGGAGCAGTAGCGATTTTTACTGTTTGGCTAAACATAGTCCCAAAATCTGCACGAGAGTATTTAAAACCAGTGGTATTAACATTTGAAATGTTATTACCTTCAACATCCATCGCAACTTGATGTGCTTGTAGTCCGCTTACGCCAGACCAAAGTGATCTCATCATCTTAAATCCTTTATAAAATATTGCTTTAAAAATTTAACGCTTTGGCTTTAAAAAACTTTTGCGTTTATGTGAAGTTTATAAGCAAGTTCTGTTCCAACTTTTGAAATTTTTTAGGAAATTCTAGAAAAAATATAGAAAAAATTTAAAGGTATTTTCGGAGTTTATGGAGCTTTAGGCTTTTGTGTAATGAAAATTACCAAATCATACCCTAACTCTTAAATTTGCCGCATGAGTTAAAGCCACTGCAATCGCATCTGTGATATCTAAAGGCTTGATATCTTTACTAAGTCCTAAAAGTCTTTTTACCATAAAGGCAACTTGTTCTTTTGTGGCTTTTGCCTTACCTGTAACGGCTTTTTTCACTTGTAAGGGAGTGTATTCTGCAAAGTCTCCATGAATTTGAAGGATTTTTAAAGATAGAGCTCCACGAAATTGCGCGAGTTTTAAAACGGTTTTTGGATTGTAAGCAAAAAAGATATCTTCTATAGCTACCTCATCAAAAGAATGATTTTTAAAAATCAAATCCAAACCCTCGCAAAGTTCTGTGATTTGATACTGTAAAGTACTTGGCTTTATCTTTATAAGTCCTGCTTCTATGAGAATGTTTTTTCCTTTGTTGGCTTCTATGATAGCATAACCACAATTTCTCGAACCTGGATCTATACCTAAAATTTTCAAATTCATACCTTTTGAAAATAAAATACAAAAGCGGATTTTAACCTTTTTTTATGAAATTTAAGATAAAATTTATACATTATGCAAAAATTTAAAGAGAGATTATGAATCCAAGCCAAATACTTGAAAATTTAAAAAAAGAATTAAGCGAAAACGAATACGAAAACTACTTATCAAATTTAAAATTCAACGAAAAACAAAGCAAAGCAGATCTTTTGGTTTTTAACGCTCCAAATGAACTCATGGCTAAATTCATACAAACAAAATACGGCAAAAAAATTGCGCATTTTTATGAAGTGCAAAGCGGAAATAAAGCTATCATAAACATACAAGCACAAAGTGCTAAGCAAAGCAACAAAAGCACAAAAATCGACATAGCTCATATAAAGGCACAAAGCACGATTTTAAATCCTTCTTTTACTTTTGAAAGTTTTGTTGTGGGGGATTCTAACAAATACGCTTATGGAGCATGTAAAGCTATAACACATAAAGACAAGCTTGGAAAACTTTATAATCCTATCTTTGTTTATGGGCCTACAGGACTTGGAAAAACACATTTACTTCAAGCAGTTGGAAATGCAAGCTTAGAAATGGGAAAAAAAGTTATTTACGCTACCAGTGAAAATTTTATCAATGATTTTACTTCAAATTTAAAAAATGGCTCTTTAGATAAATTTCATGAAAAGTATAGAAACTGCGATGTTTTACTTATAGATGATGTGCAGTTTTTAGGAAAAACCGATAAAATTCAAGAAGAATTTTTCTTTATATTCAATGAAATCAAAAACAACGATGGACAAATCATCATGACTTCAGACAATCCACCTAACATGCTAAAAGGTATAACCGAACGCTTAAAAAGTCGTTTTGCACATGGGATCATAGCTGATATAACTCCACCTCAACTAGATACAAAAATAGCCATCATAAGAAAAAAATGTGAATTTAACGATATCAATCTTTCTAATGATATCATAAACTATATCGCCACTTCTTTAGGGGATAATATAAGAGAAATAGAAGGTATCATCATAAGTTTAAATGCTTATGCAACCATACTAGGACAAGAAATCACACTCGAACTTGCCAAAAGTGTGATGAAAGATCATATCAAAGAAAAGAAAGAAAATATCACTATAGATGACATTTTATCTTTGGTATGTAAAGAATTTAACATCAAACCAAGCGATGTGAAATCCAATAAAAAAACTCAAAATATAGTCACAGCAAGACGCATTGTGATTTACCTAGCTAGGATACTTACAGCTTTGACTATGCCACAACTTGCGAATTATTTTGAAATGAAAGATCATACAGCTATTTCACATAATGTTAAAAAAATCACAGAAATGATAGAAAATGATGCTTCTTTAAAAGCAAAAATCGAAGAACTTAAAAACAAAATTCTTGTTAAAAGTCAAAGTTAAGTGAAAGGATGTGAAAAATAAATTCTAGGGTGTGAAAAAAAGAAATTAAGCAAAGTATGATAAAATACAAATTTGATTATTTTGCTTTGAAGAATTTCACAATTTCAACAAGCTTATTATTACAACGAATTTAAAATTAAAATAAACCAAGGAGAAAAAATGAAGTTAAGTATCAATAAAAATACTTTAGAATCTGCAGTGATTTTATGTAATGCTTATGTAGAAAAAAAAGACTCAAGCACCATTACTTCTCATCTTTTTTTTCATGCTGATGAAGATAAACTTCTTATTAGAGCTAGTGATTATGAAATAGGTATCAACTATAAAATAAAAAAAATCCGCGTAGAATCAAGTGGTTTTGCTACTGCAAACGCAAAAAGTATTGCAGATGTTATTAAAAGCTTAAATAATGAAGAAGTTGTTTTAGAAACCATTGATAATTTCTTATTTATAAGACAAAAAAGCACAAAATACAAACTTCCTATGTTTAATCATGAAGATTTTCCAAATTTTCCAAATACAGAAGGAAAAAACCAATTTGACATTGATTCAAGTGACTTAAGTCGTTCTCTTAAAAAGATATTACCAAGTATTGATACAAACAATCCAAAATACTCCTTAAATGGTGCATTTTTAGATATAAAAACAGATAAAATTAACTTCGTAGGAACTGATACAAAACGCCTTGCAATCTATACTTTAGAAAAAGCAAATAATCAAGAATTTAGTTTTAGTATCCCTAAAAAGGCTATCATGGAAATGCAAAAACTTTTCTATGAAAAAATAGAAATTTTTTATGATCAAAATATGCTTATCGCTAAAAATGAAAATTTCGAATTCTTTACAAAACTTATTAACGATAAATTTCCAGATTATGAAAAAGTTATACCAAAAACTTTCAAACAAGAACTCAGTTTTTCAACTGAAGATTTTATAGATAGTCTTAAAAAAATCAGCGTTGTAACTGAAAAAATGAAACTTCATTTTAACAAAGATAAAATCATCTTTGAAGGTATAAGTTTAGACAATATGGAAGCAAAAACAGAGCTTGAAATTCAAACAGGAGTAAGTGAAGAATTTAATCTTACTATAAAAATCAAATATTTACTTGATTTTTTAACTTCTATAGAAGAAGAAAAATTCACTTTAAGTGTAAATGAACCTAATTCAGCATTTATAGTCAAATCCCAAGGACTATCAATGATTATCATGCCTATGATTTTGTAATAAAACAAGTAAAAGATAAAGGAAAAATATGCAAGAAAATTACGGTGCGAGTAATATTAAAGTCCTAAAAGGCTTAGAAGCTGTTAGAAAACGCCCAGGTATGTATATAGGAGATACAAACATAGGCGGACTTCATCATATGATTTATGAAGTTGTGGATAATTCTATCGATGAAGCTATGGCAGGACATTGTGATACTATAGATGTAGAAATCACTACTGAAGGAAGCTGTATAATTAGTGATAATGGTCGTGGTATTCCTGTTGATATGCACCCAACTGAAAATATGCCAACTTTAACTGTTGTTTTAACTGTCCTTCATGCAGGGGGAAAATTCGATAAAGATACTTACAAAGTTTCAGGCGGTTTGCACGGTGTTGGGGTTTCGGTTGTAAATGCACTTTCTAAAAAACTTGTAGCTACAGTTGAAAGAAATGGAGAAATTTATCGTCAAGAATTTTCAGAAGGTAAAGTTATCAGTGAATTTGGTGTGATAGGAAAAAGTAAAAAAACAGGAACAACTATAGAATTTTGGCCTGATGATCAAATTTTTGAAGTAACTGAATTTGATTATGAAATTTTGGCTAAAAGATTTCGTGAACTTGCATACTTAAATCCAAAAATCACTATAAATTTTAAAGATAACCGCGTAGGCAAACATGAAAGTTTTCACTTTGAAGGTGGAATTTCTCAGTTTGTTACAGACTTAAATAAAAAAGAAGCTTTAACTAAAGCAATTTTCTTTAGCGTAGATGAAGAAGATGTGAATGTTGAAGTAGCTTTGCTTTACAATGATACTTATAGTGAAAATTTACTCTCTTTTGTAAATAATATCAAAACCCCAGATGGTGGAACACACGAAGCTGGTTTTAGAATGGGTTTAACTCGTGTGATAAGTAACTATATAGAAGCAAATGCAAGTGCTAGAGAAAAGGATAATAAAATCACGGGTGAAGATGTGCGTGAAGGTTTGATCGCTGTTGTAAGTGTAAAGGTGCCTGAACCACAATTTGAAGGACAAACCAAAGGAAAACTTGGTTCAACTTATGTGCGTCCTATAGTTTCAAAAGCAAGTTTTGAGTATTTGACTAAATATTTTGAAGAAAATCCTATCGAAGCTAAAGCTATAATGAACAAAGCTTTAATGGCAGCACGCGGAAGAGAAGCAGCGAAAAAAGCTAGAGAATTAACGCGTAAAAAAGAAAGTTTAAGCGTAGGAACTTTACCAGGGAAATTAGCTGATTGTCAAAGTAAAGATCCAAATGAAAGTGAAATTTATCTTGTGGAAGGGGATTCTGCAGGAGGTTCTGCAAAACAAGGTAGAGAAAGATCTTTCCAAGCTATACTGCCTTTGCGTGGTAAAATTTTAAATGTTGAAAAAGCAAGACTGGATAAAATTTTAAAATCTGAGCAAATTCAAAATATGATTACCGCTTTTGGCTGTGGTATAGGTGAAGATTTTGATCTTTCAAAACTTAGATATCATAAAATTATCATCATGACAGATGCGGATGTTGATGGATCACATATACAAACTTTGCTTTTAACTTTCTTCTTCCGTTTTATGAATGAACTTGTGGCAAATGGACATATTTATTTAGCACAACCACCTTTATATCTTTATAAAAAAGCTAAAAAGCAAATTTATTTAAAAGATGAAAAAGCTTTGAGTGAATACCTGATAGAAACGGGAATAGAAGGTTTAAACTATGAAGGTATAGGAATGAATGATTTAAAAGATTATTTAAAAATCGTCGCAGCTTATCGTGTGATTTTAAAAGATCTTGAAAAGCGTTTTAATGTAATTTCTGTAATACGCTATATGATAGAAAATTCAAATTTAGTCAAAGGAAATAATGAAGAATTATTTAGTGCAATCAAACAATTTTTAGAAACACAAGGACACAATATCTTAAATCATTATATCAATGAAAATGAAATTCGAGCTTTCGTTCAAACTCAAAATGGCTTAGAAGAACTTGTGATCAACGAAGAACTTTTCACTCATCCATTATATGAAGAAGCAAATTATATTTTTGATAAGATTAAAGACAGAGGCTTGAAATTTGATAAAGATATTTTAGAAGTTCTTGAAGATGTTGAAACCAATGCTAAAAAAGGCGCTACTATACAACGCTATAAAGGTTTAGGGGAAATGAATCCTGAGCAACTTTGGGAAACCACAATGGATCCAAGTGTAAGAAGACTTTTAAAAATTACTATTGAAGATGCACAAAGTGCAAATGATACCTTTAATCTCTTTATGGGTGATGAGGTTGAACCAAGACGCGATTATATCCAAGCACACGCTAAAGATGTAAAACATTTGGATGTGTAAATTTATCATTGAAGAAATGATTTCTTCAATGAGTTTTGTTTTGTAAGAGTATAGCTAGAGGAATTCTTCTTCTTGTATCGTATTTTTCTCCATAATATTTTTCAAGATAATTTAAAATTTTTTCTTCATCTTCAGGTTCTATTTCCCAAAGTCCTTCACTATTTTGCATCCATCTTATAGCTGCTAACCAAGCTTTTCTACTTGCATGCATATTGGTAATGAGATTGGATCCATGACAAGCTAAACAATTTGCTTCCACTAAAGGTGAATCAGGATCGATAATCAATCCTGTATCAGGGTTAATTTCAAGATTTTGAGTCCAACTTGCACTCAAAAACAATGCTAAGATCAATATAATTTTTTTCATACTTAAACTCCATAAACATTAACTCTATGGCATGCATTATTGATATATCCTCCTGGATTCCACTGTGCTAAAACCATAGGTTGACTGTTACCTTGACTATCGATAGCTCTTGCCCAAATTTCATAATATCCTTTTGTTGGTATTGATATTTGAGCACTCCATTTTTGCCATGCTAATCTATTTAATGGTTTTTCTACCTTTGCTTTAGTCCATGTTACGCCATAATCATTGCTTACATAAACTTCACTAACTTCAAGTTCTCCAGCCCAAGCTTTACCTCTAACTTCAAATTTTTTATTTGCTTTTATTTCAGAACCATTTTTGATATTAGTAATTACAGATCTTATAGGCATTGATTCTATGATTTTCATCTCGCCTTTATAGTTAAAATCTCCTGGTTTTACCGGATTTACAGGAACTTTATAAGAACCTTCCATTTTTTCACCATCATGAATTTTATTTCTTACTGAAATTTTATAAAGCCATTTACCGCTTGTACTTGCAGGGTAACCACCACAAACAAGTCTAAGTGGATAGCCATTGACTAAAGGAATATCTTTGCCTTCATAAGCCCAAGCTATTAGAGTTTCATCTTGTAAAGCTTTAGAAATAGGAACTCCTCTACTAATAGGTGAAGTTTCTTCACCATTTAATTTTGTATCTATGCCATAATATCCGATATAAACTGCATTATTTTTGATGCCACAATCTTTTAAAATATCTTTTAAACGCACTCCTGTCCATCTACCGCAAGCTACTGCACCATAACCCCATTGAGTTCCTTTTGTGCTAGGTATAACTTCGGATCTACCATTTCCACCGCATTCAACTGTTAAGGCATAAGTGTAGGTTTTAAATTTCTTTTTTAAATCTTCTATGGTGTAAGATTTTTTATTGATAATGCTTTCTCCATCAATTTCTAAAGTCCAACCTTTGTGAAGTCTTTCTTTTATCGTTTCTAGGCTTGGTGGTAAGCCATTATTTCTAACAAAGAAATTTTCAGGTTTGGTAAAATCAGAATCAAGAGCATAAATTTCAGTTTCTGCTGTTAATGGTTTTTCGCCATGGTAGATAAGATCTTTTTTACCTTCTATTTTAAAATCAGGCAATTCTTTTGCCAAAGCCTTACTTCCTAAAAAATTCTCAAAAGAAAAATTTGACAATACACTGATGCCAAGCAAACCAAATCCTATATTTTTTAAGAAATCTCTGCGATCTTCTTTTTGATTGTTTTGTTTCATTGAAATATCCTTATATTTTTATGATTTTTTTATTTTATTATAAATTTTAGGAATTTAAATAATTGATTATATTAATCTTTTTGATTAAAAAAATTAATTATTTTTATAATTTTGCATATTAAAATAAAATCATTATATGTTCGAGTTTTATTACATTTTAACTAAGTTTTTTCTACAATTAAATTTTTAAAATTATTTAAGGAATGATTTTGACTTTACTTACTAATCCTATCATTATCAGTGTTGTTTTGATGACTTTACTTTGTTTGTTTCGTTTTAATGTGCTTTTGAGTCTTTTGATCTCAGCTCTTGTTGCAGGTGTATTTTCTCATCTTGAACTCGTAGATACTATGAGTATACTTATAAGCGGAATGAAAGAAAATTTAAAAACAGCTCTTAGCTATATACTCTTAGGGGCCATTGCCGCAGCGATTTCAAAGACAAATTTAACTGCATATTTGATCAAGATAGTAAGTCATTTTATATCTCATAAAAAATATTTATTGCTTTTGTCTATAGCTTTGATTTCTTGTTTTTCTCAAAATTTAATTCCTATTCATGTAGCTTTTATACCTTTGTTGATTCCACCTCTTTTAAGTCTTTTTAATAAACTTAAAATTGATCGTAGAGCGGTTGCTTGTGCTTTAACTTTTGGCCTTACTACGCCTTATATGGTTTTGCCAGTAGGTTTTGGGCTTACTTTTCAAGATCTTTTAAAAGATAATTTAAATGCAAATAATGTAAGTGTATCTTTAAATGATGTTACAAATACTATGTATTTTGCTGCTATTTGTATGATAGCAGGACTTTTTCTAGCGCTTTTTGTGTTTTATCGTAAGCCAAGAGAGTATCAAGAAGTAGAAATTGCTAAAGTGGATTTAGAAAATCTTGAAATGACGCGTAAGGAATGGGGCGTTTTAGCTGGGCTTGTTTTAACTTTAATTTTGCAAATTTTGACTATGAATTTGCCTTTATCAGGGCTTTTGGGTTTTGTTTTAATGGTTATTTTGGGTGGAGTTGAATTTTCAAAAGTCAATGAAGTTTTTGATGATGGGCTTAAAATGATGGGTTTTATAGCTTTTGTTATCCTTGTTGCTGCAGGATATGGAGAAGTTTTAAAAGAAAGTGGATCAGTAGTAGATCTTGTAAATTCAGTCGTTCCTTGGATGGGGAAAAGTAAATTTTTAGCAGTATTTTTCATGCTTTTAATAGGACTTATCATCACTATGGGTATAGGTACTTCTTTTGGAACTATACCTATCATAGCTACGCTTTTTTGTCCTATTTGTTTGGAACTTGGTTTTAGTACAGCACTTATTATATTTATCTTAGGAGTAGCAGGAGCTTTAGGAGATGCAGGAAGTCCAGCCAGTGAAACAACCATGGGAACTACTGTAGGATTAAATGCTGATAAACAACACGATCACATTAAAGATACTTGCATACCAACTTTTATTTTTTATAATGGCCCATTATTGATTTTAGGTAGTATTATCGCCATGTTTTTATAATTTTTGCAAATCTATTAAAATATTTTTTAATTTATTTATTTTTAAGATAAAAATTATATCGATTTTAAAAAAATATATGCTATAATCCTTATAAAGCTAACAAAATTTAAATCAGTCTTATAAGGAGAGCAAAATGGATTTAGAAAATATCCTAGAAAATAATCAAAGCATAGGTTTATATCACCCAAAGAACGAACACGATGCCTGTGGTATCGCTGCAGTTGCTAATATACGCGGTATTGCTTCTTATAAGGTTATTTGTGATGCTTTAGAAATTTTGATGAATCTTGAGCACCGAGGTGGTGCAGGAGCTGAAGAAAATTCAGGTGATGGGGCGGGGATTTTGATCCAAATTCCACATGATTTTTTTAAAACTCAAGAATTGGGTTTTGAACTTCCTAAAAAGGGTGATTATGCCGTAGCACAGATGTTTTTATCACCCAATACTGATGCAAAAGAAGAAGCAAAAGAGATATTTTTACAAGGTTTAAAGGATAAAAAACTTGAATTTTTAGGTTTTAGAGAAGTGCCTTTTAATCCTAGCGATATAGGTGCAAGTGCTTTAAAAGCTATGCCTTATTTTTTACAAGCCTTTGTGAAAAAACCAAGTAAAATAAGTGCAGGACTTGAGTTTGAAAGAGTGCTTTATAGTACGCGTCGCCTTATAGAAAAAAGAGCTATTAATGTGCCAAAATTTTATTTTTCAAGTTTTTCTTCACGCACCATAGTTTATAAAGGAATGCTTCTTTCAACTCAATTGAGCGATTTTTATCTTGATTTTAAAGATGTCAATATGAAATCAGCCATCGCTTTGGTGCATTCTCGCTTTTCGACTAATACCTTTCCAAGTTGGGAAAGAGCACATCCAAACCGCTATATGGTGCATAATGGAGAGATTAATACCATACGCGGAAATGTTGATAGCATAAGAGCTAGAGAAGGCTTGATGCAAAGTGAGTATTTTGAAAATTTAGATGAAATTTTTCCCATTATAGCTAAACCTAGCAGTGATTCTGCAATGTTTGATAATACTTTAGAATTTTTAGCTCTAAATGGTCGCACTTTAGAAGAAGCTTTTATGATGATGGTGCCAGAACCTTGGCATAAAAATGAAAATATGGAAAGCAAAAAGCGTGCTTTTTATGAATATCATTCTTTATTGATGGAGCCTTGGGATGGACCTGCTGCTATAGTTTTTACTGATGGAGTGATTATGGGGGCGAGTTTGGATAGAAATGGTTTTCGTCCTTCAAGGTATTATCTTACAAAAGATGATATGCTCATACTTTCAAGTGAAACAGGGGCTTTAAAACTTGATGAAAAAAATATCAAAGCTAAAAAACGCTTAGAACCTGGAAAACTTTTACTCGTTGATACAGCAAGAGGTAGGGTTATAGCTGATAATGAAATCAAAGAGCATTATGCTAATGCTAAGCCTTATAAAAAATGGCTTAAAAATTTAGTTGAACTTGAAAAACAAAAAAGCGGAGTTTATAAACATCAGTTTTTAAAAGAAGATGAGGTTTTAAAACTCCAAAAAGCTTTTGGTTGGAGTTATGATGAGCTTAAAATGAGTGTGGCTGCTATGGCTCAAAATGGCAAAGAAGCTATAGCAGCTATGGGTGTAGATACTCCTTTGGCTATACTTTCTAAAACTTATCAACCTTTGTATAATTATTTTAAACAACTTTTTGCACAAGTAACTAATCCTCCTCTTGATGCCATAAGAGAAGAGATCGTTACTTCTACAAGGATTTATCTAGGAAGCGAAGGCAATTTATTAAAACCCGATGAAAACAATGCAAAACGCGTAAAAATAGCCCTGCCTGTGATAAGCAATGAAGAACTTTTTGAAGTTAAGGCTTTAAATAAATTTCAAGTTAAAGAATTTTCTATACTTTATGATTATTCTAAAAAAACTTTAGAAAAGGCTTTAGATGAGCTTTGCGTTAAGATAGAAGATGAGGTTAAAAAAGGTGTTTCTATTATCATTTTAAGCGATAAAGGAGTGGATGAAAAAAACGCTTATATCCCCGCTTTGCTTGCTGTTTCTGGAGTGCATAATCATCTAGTAAGAAAAAATTTAAGAACACACACAAGTCTTATCATCGAAAGTGGTGAACCTAGAGAAATTCATCATTTTGCATGTCTTTTAGGTTATGGTGCGACTGTTATTAATCCTTATTTGGTTTATGAGAGCATACAAAAACTCATTGCCAATAAAGATTTAAATTTAAGTTATGAAAAGGCGGTAGAAAATTTCATCAAGGCAAGTTCAAGTGGTATAGTCAAAATTGCTTCTAAAATGGGGGTTTCTACCTTGCAAAGTTATAATGGCTCTGCACTTTTTGAATGTCTGGGTTTAAGCTCTAAGGTGATTGATAAATACTTCACTTCTACAACTTCACGCATTGAAGGTATGGATTTAGAAGATTTTGAAAAAGAACTCATTGCTTTACACAAACATGCTTTTAATGATACACATAAGGCTTTAGATTCTAAAGGAATTCATGGTTTTAGAAGTGCTAAAGAAGAACATTTAATCGATCCGCTTGTGATTTTTAATCTTCAGCAAGCCTGTCGCAACAAAGACTATAAAAGCTTTAAAAAATACTCGGCTTTAGTAGATGAAAAACAAGTTAATTTGCGTTCTTTGATGGAATTTGATTTTAGTGAAGCTATCAGTATAGATAAGGTTGAAAGTGTAGAAAGTATAGTTAAACGCTTTAGAACAGGGGCGATGAGTTATGGTTCTATTTCCAAAGAAGCACACGAGTGTTTAGCACAAGCTATGAATAAAATAGGTGCTAAATCAAATTCAGGTGAAGGTGGCGAGGATGAAGAACGCTATGAAATCAAAGAGGGTGTGGATAAAAACTCAGCCATTAAGCAAGTAGCAAGTGGGCGTTTTGGCGTGGATTTAAACTACTTAAGTCATGCAAAAGAAATTCAAATCAAAGTCGCTCAAGGCGCAAAACCAGGAGAAGGCGGACAATTAATGGGCTTTAAAGTCTATCCTTGGATAGCTAAGGCTAGACATTCTACTGCAGGTGTGACGCTTATTTCCCCACCTCCTCATCATGATATTTATTCTATAGAAGATTTGGCTCAACTTATTTATGACCTAAAAAATGCTAACAAAGACGCTAAAATTTCAGTAAAACTTGTAAGCGAAAATGGCATAGGAACGGTTGCTGCAGGTGTGGCTAAGGCAGGAGCGAATTTAATCCTTGTTTCAGGTTATGATGGAGGTACGGGTGCAAGTCCTAGAACCTCTATACCGCATGCAGGAATTCCTTGGGAGTTAGGTTTGGCTGAAACACATCAAACTTTGATTTTAAATAAGCTTAGAGATAGGGTAAGATTAGAAACTGATGGAAAGCTTATGAATGGGCGTGATTTAGCCATAGCGGCACTTTTAGGAGCTGAAGAATTTGGTTTTGCAACCGCGCCTTTGATTGTTTTAGGTTGTACGATGATGAGAGTTTGTCATCTAAATACCTGTCCTTTTGGTATAGCCACTCAAGATACAGAACTTAGAGATCGCTTCAAAGGCAAAGTAGATGATGTGATTAATTTTATGTATTTTATAGCTGAGGAGCTTAGAGAATACATGGCAAGGCTTGGTTTTGAACGCCTAGATGATATGATAGGTCGTGTGGATAAACTCCGCCAAAAAAGTGTGCAAGGTAAAGCAGGAAAGCTAAATTTGGATAAAATTTTAAAATCCTTGCCTACTTATAATAGAACCGCTGTGCATTTTAAAGACTATAAAGATAACAAGCTTGAAAAAACGATTGATTATAGAATTTTACTTCCGCTTTGTAAAAATGCTGTGGAGAAAAAAGAGCCTATCAAACTTTCTTTAGAAGTAGGAAATCAAAGCCGTACTTTTGCGACTATGCTTTCAAGTGAAATTTTAAAAACTTATGGAAAAGATGCTTTAGATGAGGATAGTATCCATATCAAAGCTATAGGCAATGCAGGCAATAGCTTTGGAGCGTTTTTGTTAAAGGGTATTAAACTTGAGATTATAGGCGATAGCAATGATTATTTAGGCAAGGGTTTAAGTGGTGGTAAAATCATAGCAAAAATTTCAAATGAAGCTACTTTTTCACCTGAAGAAAATATCATCGCAGGAAATGCTTGTTTATACGGAGCTACAAAAGGCGAAGTGTATTTAGATGGTATAGCAGGGGAAAGATTTTGTGTAAGAAATTCAGGAGCTTTGGCTGTGGTTTTAGGAACAGGCGTGCATGGTTGTGAATATATGACAGGTGGGCAAGTTGTAGTTCTTGGAGATGTGGGTGCGAATTTCGCTGCTGGTATGAGTGGGGGCGTTGTTTATATCTTTGGAAGACACAATGAAGCTCATGTAAATACCGAGCTTGTGGATATTAAAGATCTTAATGCTAAGGATGAAAAAGAATTAAAAGCTGTGATAGAAAAACATATCGCTTATACAGATTCTAAAAAGGCTAAAGATATCTTAGAAAAATTCGATAAAAAAGACTTTTTTAAAGTCATGCCAAGAGATTATGAAAAGATGTTAAAAATGCTTGATCTTTGTAAAAATGAAAAAGATCCAAATTTAGCAGCATTTTTGAAAATCACACAAAAATAAGGAGTAAAAAATGGGAAATGCAAGAGGTTTTTTAGACTTTAAAAGAATGGATTTTAAAAAAATTGCTCCTAAGGAAAGGGTTTTAAATTTCAAAGAATTTACTATACCTTTGGATAAAAAAGAACAAGAAATTCAAGGCGGACGATGTATGGATTGTGGTGTGGCCTTTTGTCATACGGGTGTGATGAGCGAAGGAAAAGATGTGGGCTGTCCTTTAAATAATCTCATTCCTGAATGGAACGATCTTATTTATCGTTCTTTATGGGAAGAAGCTTATGAAAGACTTGATCTTACCAATCCTTTTCCTGAATTTACCGGTCGTGTTTGCCCTGCTCCTTGTGAGGATTCTTGTGTGTGTGCGATAAATGGTGTTAGTGTGAGCATAAAAAATAATGAATTATCCATCATAGAAAATGCTTTTAAGGAAAATTTAGTAAGAGTAAATAAACCTAAGCAATACAATGGCAAAAAAATCGCTATCATAGGAAGTGGGCCTGCTGGGCTTGCTTGTGCTAATACTTTAAATTCACTAGGTTATAAAGTGAGTGTTTTTGAAAGAAGCGATAAAATAGGCGGACTTTTGATGTATGGCATCCCTGATATGAAGCTTGATAAAAGTATAGTTCAAAGACGGGTGGATTTGCTTAAAAAAAGTGGGATTGAATTTAAAGTGAATGAAAATATAGACAGCAAAGATAAGGTTTCAAAACTTCTAAAAGAATTTGATGCTTTGGTACTTTGTACAGGAGCAAGTAAGCCTATAGATCTTGATATAGAAGGTAGAAAACTAAAAGGGGTTGAATTTGCTCTTGATTTTTTAACGCAAAATACCAAAACTTTGTTAAAAACAGGCAAGGGTGCAGATACGGCCAAAGGTAAAAATGTCTTGGTTATAGGAAGCGGGGATACAAGTGTGGATTGTATCGCTGTAGCGACAAGACAAGGAGCTAAATCTATAGTGCGTTTTGAAAGAAGTCCAAAAAGACCTTTGCAAAGAGGCCAAAACAATCCTTGGCCTTTAAAAGCTGACATTTTTACTACTGATTATGGTTTAGAAGAAGCCATTGGTGTATATGGCAAAGATCCTAGGGAATATCAAAAAATGACAAAGAAATTTTTAGGAAAAACTCATGTAGAAGGTGTTGAAGCAAATGATTTAAAACGCGAGTTTAAAGAAGGCAAAGCTATAAATGTCGAAATTTCAAATTCTAAAAAAACTTATAAAGCGGATTTAGTACTTTTAGCTATGGGTTTTAGCGGGTGCGAAGAAGCTATTTCTAAAAATTTTGGAGTGAAATTAGATGAGAAAAACAACATAAGCACAGAAAATTTCCAAACCACTCATAAAAAAATCTTTGCTTGTGGAGATGCTAGAAAAGGACAATCTTTAGTTGTTTGGGCTATAAAAGATGGTATAGAATGTGCTTTGAGTTTGCATCAAAATTTAGCAAAATAATCATAAAAGTTTAAAACTTTTTCGGTGGAGTTTGCAAATTCCAAATTTAGCTATAAGTTCTTTATGAGCTTTTGTGCCGTAGGCTTTGTTTTTTTCAAATTCATAACAAGGAAAGTCTTTAGCTAAGAAATTCATCGCCCTATCTTTACTAACTTTTGCAAGTATGCTAGCTGCACTTACTTGCAAAATGCTAGCATCGGCTTTGATTTGTGTTTTTATTCCGTTTATGCCTAGGTTGGTGTTTCCATCATATAAGAAGTTATTTTCTGCTTTAAAATGCTTTTTTATAAGCTTTAAGCCTGTTTTTAAACAAGTGCTTAAGCCTAGTGCGTCGATTTGTTCTGAAGAAAAAGAAAGTATGAGATAATTTGAATTTTTGATGATGATTTCATAAAGTTCTTCGCGTTTTTTTTCGCTTAGTTTTTTAGAATCGCACAACCCATCAAGTTTTTTGTTCAGTTTACAAGCCGCCATCATCATAGGACCTGCTAAAGCACCGCGTCCTGCTTCATCAATACCGATTAAATTTATATCAAATTCGTTTAAAAGTTCTTTTGTGTCAAATAAAGTTTTCAAAATTTTTCTAAAAAGAAGGGCAAAAATGCCCTTTTATTCTACTGTGATATCATTTTTGATTTTTTCAAAAAGCTTATCACCTATGCCTTTAACTTTTTTAAGATCATCAATACTTGTAAAATTTGCTTCTTTGCGGTATTCTAAAATCGCTTTAGCCTTAGCTTCTCCAATACCATTTAAACTTTTTAATTCTTTTAGTGTTGCAGTGTTGATATTTACAGCACCAAAGAGAAAAGCCGTTAAAGCAAAAAATAAAAATAGTAATTTTTTCATTTTCTTATCCTTTTATTAAAAAATAATTATAATATTATCTTAAAAAGGATAAGAATTTCTTAACTTAACCCAAAAATTCGCGTTTAAAATACTCTTTTGGTGCTTTACATAAAGGACAGGCTGCTGGAGCTTTTTTGCCACGATGTATATGTCCACACACTTCACAAACCCATAATTCTTCTACTTCGCTATTAAAAAATTCTTCTTCTTCAAGCATTTTTTTAAGTGCTAGATATTCTCTTTCGTGTTCGATTTCTACTTTACCAATAGCTGTAAATAATCTTGCTATAGCCTTTTTACCTTCATCTTCAGCGATTTTTGCAAAATTTGGATACATAGTTGTGTGTTCATAGTTTTCACCTTCTGCAGCACTTACTAGGTTTTTAGTAGTTACTTCTAAAGGTTTGCCATCAACGATTTCATGATAAGCTTTAAATTCTGCTCTTGCATGCCATTTTTCATTTTCAGCTGCTTCTCTAAAATGTCTAGCAACCGCGTGCCAACCTTCTTCTTCAGCCACATCAGCAAACAAATCGTATTTGTTTCTTGCCATAGATTCACCTGCAAAAGCTTTCATCAAATTTACTGCAGTTAAATCTGTAGTGATACATTTCATTTCTTCACCACAACAGCTAAGCTTACCGCCACCTACATTTTGAACTTCTACTTCATTGCCACATTTTTGGCATTTATAGGTTTCATATTGTCTCATTTTGACTCCTTTTTTGATTATCAAAAAGCATTGTATTATAAAAAAATATTTTTGTCAATTAATAATTTTTATCATTTATGAAAATGTATATCAAAATAAATTTCACAAAAATTAAGCTTTGCTAAATATAATTTTAAAAAATTATTATCAGGAGTTACAATGAGAAGCGATGCGATAAAAAAAGGACATTTAAAAGCGCCTAATCGTTCTTTACTTCGTGCTTGTGGTTTGAAAGATGAAGATTTTGACAAACCTTTTATAGGTGTAGCAAATAGCTATATAGACATAATCCCAGGGCATTATTTTTTAAATGATTATGCTAAAATCATTAAAGATGAGATACGCAAAAATGGTTGTGTGCCTTTTGAGTTTAATACCATAGGTGTAGATGATGGTATAGCTATGGGGCATGAAGGTATGCTTTATTCTTTACCAAGTCGTGAAATCATCGCAAATTCTATTGAAACGGTGATGAATGCTCATCAACTTGATGCTTTAATCTGTATCCCAAACTGCGATAAAATCACTCCTGGTATGTTAATGGGAGCTTTAAGGGTTAATGTTCCAACCATTTTTGTAAGTGGTGGGCCTATGGCTTCAGGAGTAACCAAAAAAGGAGAAAAGATCAGTCTTAGCTCTGTTTTTGAAGCTGTAGGAGCTTATGAAGCCAAAAAAATTAGCGAAGAAGAATTTAAAGATATAGAATGTTCAGCCTGTCCAAGTGGTGGATCTTGCTCGGGAATGTTTACAGCAAATTCCATGAATACCTTGTGCGAAGCTATGGGTATAGCACTAGAAGGTAATGGAACCATCTTAGCCTTAAGCAAAGAAAGAGAAGAGCTTTTAAGAAAAGCAGCGCGTCGTATTTGTGAAATCGCCTTAGATGAGCGTTTTAAAATTCGCAATATCATCACTCAAAAAGCCGTGCGTAATGCCATGGTAGTAGATATGGCAATGGGTGGAAGTAGCAATACTGTTTTACACATGCTTGCCATTTCGCGTGAAGCAGGGGTGGCACTAGATATTAAAGATTTAAATTTCATCTCAAGTAAAGTTGCACACATAGCAAAAATAGCCCCATCGCTAAATAGTGTTTATATGGATGATGTCCACAAAGCAGGTGGTGTGAGTGCAGTTATGGCTGAAATTTCAAGCAGACAAGGACATATTTTAGAACTTGATGCACTGACTATCACAGGAGAAAGTCTCAAAGAACGCTTAAAAAATGCCAAAATCAAAGATGAAAATATCATTCGTAAAGTAGATAATGCTTACTCAAAAGTAGGTGGGCTTGCTATTTTGTTTGGAAATTTAGCTGAGCAAGGTTGTGTTATAAAAACCGCAGGAATAATCGGAGAAAGAAAATTTAAAGGCAAAGCTGTTTGTTTTAACTCTCAAGATGAAGCTATTAAAGGCATTATCAAAGGCAAGGTACAAAAAGGAAATGTTTGTGTAATACGCTATGAAGGTCCAAAAGGGGGTCCTGGTATGCAAGAAATGTTAAGCCCTACTTCACTTTTAATGGGTATGGGTTTGGGTGCTGATGTGGCTTTAATCACTGATGGTCGTTTTAGCGGGGCTACAAGGGGTTTAAGCGTGGGTCATATTTCCCCTGAAGCAGCTGAAGGTGGTCTTATAGGACTTTTAAAAGATGGAGATGAAATAGAAATTGATGTAGATGCTTATACCATCCATGCAAATTTAAGCGAAGAAGAAATCGCTAAACGCAAAAAAGAATTTGTATTACCTCAAAAAGAAGTGCCTTCAAGATGGCTTAGAATGTATCAAAAACTTGTCAGCAATGCTAGTAAAGGTGCAGTTTTAGATATGGAATGAAAGGAAACCTTTCATTCTTCTATTTCTTTAGTTATACGATTTCTTATATCTCTACGAACTATTTCCATACCCCACAGCCAAACAATATGGCCAAAAATTTCAGACAGGTGTTCATCAAAAGGAATTTCAGAAAGTGGTGGAACTTCTGCAATTAAAGGCATTACAATAACATGGGCAAAAAGATAAACAAAAAATCCAAAAACTGCACCTTGCCACATAGTAATACGGCGCCATTTTTCTGCTATCATACAATAAGCCACTCCAAAAACAATAGAAAAACCGACATGCACTATAAAAATTGACAAAGGCATTTGCATACCTGAAAACATATAAGTCCAATCAGTAGGCAAGCCTAGTTGTTCTAGAAAAATTTTAGGCGGAGTAACGCGTTCTAAGGCATCTACTGGCCAAAAAACATTGGGATTTCTTGGAGGAAAAGGTACTTCCCAACCCCATTTAACAATAGCTCCGAAAATACCCGCTAATATACCTATAAAAAAGGCTAAAGTATAGCGCTTTTGAAAGTATTTTTTCATAATAACTCCTTTATATTTTATACAAAATAAAATTTTAATTTATAATATTTTTATTTAAAATATATTGAAAATAGGAGTATAAAAATCTTATTTAAATTTTAAAATACTCTCTTAAACTTTCACAAATTTCAAAAAAATTCACCCCATCTATAGTAGGATTTTCTTTAAAAAACTCATGCATTCCTAAAAAACCACTTTCAAGTTCTTTAGACTTTACACCATAGCTTATACTAAGTCCTGCTTCTATATAAGCAGCAATTTTATCGCAGTATTTAAGCGCCTTACCATCTATAGCACCAAATTCATTTTCATTAAAAGAACTTAAACTTCCGCTGCAAAGTTCTATTTTAGCATTTTTATAGGTGCGATTTTCAAACTCATTTTTTACAAAATTTGACTCATCGTTTCTACCTTCTCTAATGCCTAAAATATAAGAAAACTCAGCCCTTAAACCCTCAGGTACAAAGGGTAAAATTCTTTCATTAATAAGTTTCATTTCATAATCATTTATGATATCATGAAGCCCATCAATGCCGTATTTTACAGGGCTTATAATATCACGCGTTAAAGACTCTGGTAAATCATGAAATAAAGCACAATAAAAATTATTCTCAAGTCTTTTATCGCAAGCCTTGATTTTTAGTGAGTAAAAATATCCCAAAATCGCCACCACAAGCATATGTCCTAAAACTGCAGTTTCTGGTATGCGTGGAGTTTGAGCCCAACGCTTTTGAAAGCGAAGTCTTCCGCTAAGATCAATAATTTTTGCAATTTTTTGATTTAAAGCGATTTTTCTAGCTCCTATAAGTTCATAGTAATCTTCTAATTCTTCTTCAACTTTGTTTTTAATCTCATCAATATCATTTAAAAAAGCTGAGGTTTGATAAACTATGTTAAATTCCCATCTTGTAGCAAAATACGAAGCTGCTTTTAAGATAAGTCTTTCTTTAGCATAAGCATTGCCGTTTAAATACGCTTCAAAACGCTTTAAAAACTCTCCTTCTTCTATATCTTCTATCATAGGTTCGATTTTGCTTAAAACCCAAGCATTAACTTCAGCTTTTTTTTGACGCACGATTTCATGATACACATCAGGGCGTATATCAGTTACTACCACACGACTTAAAAACTCAAAAATTCCCCCTTCTATAATCACTCTCATATCCACATCTTTTTCCATTTTAGCGATAAAATATGCAATGATGAATTTATGAGCTTGTTTGTCAAGTTCCACTAAATTTGCCATTCTTGGATAATCATTCCAACGACTGATAGAAGCGGCTTTAAAAATGTGTTCTATGAGTTTTATGTTTACCATGCTTTTGCCTTTTTTGCAATTTAAATTTAAAAATTTTCGTTAAAATTGCGAAATTATAGCAGATTTAAGGATAAAAATGAGTAAAAAAGCACTTTGTATCATAAGTGGCGGTATGGATAGTACTTTGTGTGCTTATCTAGCCAAAAAAGAAGGTTATGAAATCATCGCTTTGCATTTTGACTATGAACAACGCACTCAAGAAAAAGAAAAAGAATGCTTTAAACAAATTTGCAGGGCTTTAAAAGTAGAAAAATCTTATATTTTAGATGTGAGTTTTATCAAAGATATAGGGGGTAATGCCTTAACCGATAAAAGTATAGACATTCCTAAAAATGAGCTTTGCATAAGTGATACCCCACCTATCACCTATGTGCCTTTTCGCAATGGAATTTTCTTAAGCATAGCAGGATCTTTGGCTGAAAAGGAAAATTGTGAGAGTATTTTTATAGGGGTGGTAGAAGAAGATGGCAGTGGTTATCCTGACTGTACTGATGAGTTTATACAAAAGGCACAAGAATTTATCAATGAAGGCACGAGTAAGAATTTTAAAGTTTGTATAAAAACTCCGCTTGTTAGACTGAACAAAGCTAAAATTGTAGAACTAGCCTTAAAAGAAAATGTGCCTTTAGAACTTACTTGGTCTTGTTATGAGAGTGAAGATGAAGCTTGCGGGGAGTGTGATAGCTGTTTGCTTCGTTTAAGAGGTTTTGAAAAAGCAGGGGTTAAAGATAAGATTAAATATAAAAAATATAAAGCATTGTGAAAATGATAAAACATTATGAAAATTTAAATCAAGAACAAACCAAAGGACTTTTAGAAATTTGGGAGCAAAGTGTTAAGGCAACGCATGATTTTTTGGATGAAAAAATTTTCAGACCATCAAAGAATATTTACAAAATGCCGATTTTAAAGATTTAAACTTTTTATTTGCTTATGAAAATGATGAATTTGTAGGATTTTTAGGGGCAGATGAAGAGTGTATTCAAATGCTTTTTGTTAAACCAGAATATTTCCGTAAAAAAATTGGTTCCAAGCTTTTGCAAAAAGCTTTAGATGATTTTAAGATCAAGAAAGTAGAAGTTAATCTTGACAATCCAAATGCTTTAAAATTTTATCAAAAATTTGGGTTTGAAAAAGTAGGAGAATACAAAGATAATTTCGGTTTTACTTTGCTCAAAATGCAAAAGCCCTAGAAATTAGGGCTTTTATTTTTTAGTTTAGAGTATAAAGTTTGTTTGCTCCATCTTGATAAGAAAGAATGTTGATTTTTCCATCTTTAAAGAAAATGCTTCTAGCATTAGTGATAGAGCTTGGGAAAGCGATGGTTTTTACTACTTCTTCTTTAACTGGATTAATTACGGCAATCACATTGTGGTTTTTGCTAAGTGCATAAATTTCTCCATCTTTAAAAGTCATAGAAGTTACATAAAGATCGCCTAAAGTTTTACCTTCTTTAAGATTTGCTTTTGGAGTAAATTCTCCTGAAAGAACACGATCTTTTAAAGAAACTTTAGAGATTACAAAAGTTTTAGCGTCTTTGTTGTTTGGAACAGTTGCAAGATAAAGATAATTTCCATCTGTAGTCATGCTTGCTACATGGTTAAATTTCGCTCTTACAGTATCAAGTCTTCCACGACCTAAACCTTCTCCTTGGCCTTTAAATTTATCATTGCCTTTTGCAAAATCAGCGTATTGTTTAGCGATATCTTCTTCACTTGCATTAGGATTTTTTGCAAATCTTAAGAAAGATTTGTTTGAGCCCATAAGAATGAATTTATCATTCATATAAGGTATGATACCAATAATTGGATCAATAGAAGCTGAAAAATAAGGATCAAGTTCAAAACCTTCTTTAACGCTAAAATTATTATCTAAGAAAGCCACATCCCATTTAGAGCTTATTACAAATTCATTGTTGATATAATCAAGAGTATTGATTGCTTTATTAAAATTTATGGTTTGTTCATTTGTGATTTTAAGTTCATCATTGATTTTTGCAAATGGAGCATTGTTGATATCATTATCAAATTTTATGCCAAGTTTTTCACTTGCAGGTGCAAAAGCATAATCAGGAGCTTTAACATCGCGTTTTCCTAAGAAAGAAATATTTTGCCACAAACCATTCCAACCTTCTTTACTCCAAATGATGTATTTTGGATTTAAGCTAAATCTTACAGGATCGCCTTGTCCTACATAAGGAGGAATTCCTGTGCTTACAAAAGCTTGGAAAACATTTGAAGCTACTACAATCGCACTGATAACTACAGCTGCGAGAGAAAATTTCGTATATTTTCTAAATTTTTCCCCGTTTAATTCTAATTCAAAAGCATTAAATTTAGGAGCAAAAGCAAAAATCACACCTAAAAGCAATACAACAGCCCAAAATACCACTTCGGCCCAAAAATAAGTATGGATACCAAAAACTGCTAAACCAAAACCTTGATCTAAATCTCTATGAGCGTGATTACCATAGTGAGCAAAAGATTGATAAAGCCCTATTGCTGTCATGATTAAAAGAGCAGCAAGGTATTTACCTTTCATGCCATAACGAACAATGAAAAGTGCCATCACACCAATAAAGATCATTGCTTCTCTTTGTCCCCAGCAAAGCGTGCAAGGACTATCGCCCAACATATAACCAAATACAAAATTTGCGATACCTACAGGCAAGAGTATGATCAAAAAGCCTGCTAAACACATTAGTGTGTAGAAATTTTTTGTTTTATTGATTTCGTTCATTTAGCCCTTCCTTACAGATTCATTATTGTTAATAGTGCGCCTGTTTTGTGGCCAACATAGAAAAAAACCATTAAAAGCCAAGCTACCATTACCAAACCAAAAGCCAAATTTTCTTTTTCTGGTTTTTTGATAATCAGTATCAAGGCGATTAAAACTAATAAAAGTTCAAGAAACTCCATAGTATCTCCTTATGAAATAAAAACTGTTAATTTTACTTTAAAAACATAAATTAAAAATAAATTTTTTATTAAAATTTCGTGTTAATTTAAATTAACACGAAAAAAGTTACTGAAAGCTACTTAATTTTTCAGAGAGTTTAGACGCACCATTTAGAACATTTTGAGAGATGTTATTGATTTCGCATGATAAATCTTTAACAGAATTTGCAAGCTCATTAACCTTGTCTATGCTTGTTCCTAGGATAAGCATTCTATCTTTTACTTCCATACTTTTATCTCTCATGGTTTGGGTTGATTCTATAGAACTTTCTAGTTTATGCATAGAATTTACAAGTTCTTGTTGTAAATCATTGGTTTTTAAAGAGGTTTCTTTCATAGAATCATGGATAAGATCCATCAAGGCTTTGTTGTCATTGATTTGTTGGACTATAGCATTAACAGTAGCATTGATATTTAAAAGAGATTTGCTTGTTTTATCGGCAAGTTGACCTACTTCATCAGCAACAACTGCAAAACCCCGTCCATGTTCGCCCGCTCTTGCAGCTTCAATAGCTGCATTCAAAGCAAGTAGATTGGTTTGATCGGCTATATCTCTAATAGAACTTGTAATTTCTATGATATTATCTGCACTTTGGGTTAGATTGTCCATATTGGCTACTATATTTTGTTCTTTTTTATTATTTTCATTTATTAAATTTACAAGTTCAGATAGAGTAAGTTCTACCTTATCCATCAGTATGTGCATATCTTGCATATTTTCTATGCTTTCTTGTGCTAAATTTCCCGCAAGATTGATATGATCATCTAAGACATAGGTGATTTCTTTAACGCCTTGAATTTGTTCATGTTGTGAATTAGAACTGTTTTCAAGCATCATGGAATTATTTTTGAGCTTTTGTGAATTTTGATGACTTGATTTGGCGTTTTCTATGGCTTCTATGATTGAGTTTTGAACGGTGGAAATAAATGAATTAATATATTGAGCGCTTTGTCCAAGCTCGCTTTTTGGATCTATATTTAAACGAGAGTGTAGATTGGCTTCTTTACTAGCTAAATTAGCGCTTAATTTTTCTAAAGTATGAATTGGCATGATGACTTTTTTTAGTGTTAATAAAATAAAAAATACAAATAATATGATAGTAATTCCAAACACTGTTAAAGCGATATAAAATTTAAATAAATTGGACTGCTCTATAGCATTTTGGGTGAAAGTGTTAAGTTGTTTTAACTCTTTCATAAGAGAATTATTCTCATAAATAGAAGAATTATCTTGCATAACAGAAATTTGTTTTACAATCATTTTATAGTGTTTTAAAAAAAGTTGTAAATTTTCACTTTTTGTATCGTTTTTGATTTCTTTCATAAGACTGTTGAGTTGATTGAGTGTTGTTTTTTGCAAAATACTTTCAGTTGAAAGAACGCTTAACATAGAGTTCATTGTTTTATAGTTGTTTTTATTTGTTTCATGGTTTTGTTCTAATTCTTCAAAATAATTTTTAGCCAATTCAAACAAGTAAAGTTTTGAATTTACCGCTATGGAATTTGCAGATTTGAAATAATTAAGCTGGATTAGTTTGGCATTAAAAATTTCTTCTGCTTTACTTATGTCAATCCCAAAATTTTTAAGCTTTTTAAAGTTTTCTTGCATTTTTTTTATTGCCTGAACACTTGGATCATAGTTAATAAAATTAAAACTATTTTGAAAAACGAAATTGATTTTTTCATCTGAAATTTGTAGCTGCTGAACTGTGTTTATCAAGTTTTTATTATCTTTAGATGAGGAGTAGTTATTAAAAATAATACCTAATAAAAGAAGAATGAAAGCTAAAACTAGCGTAGATAAAATAATAAATTTTATCAAAAATGAACTTTTTTTATTTGTCATGATATTCTCCTGTTAAGCTTTCTAAGAATGCAACTATATTATCAACTGTTTCTTGATCTAAAAATTTTCCTAGTTGATAGTAAGCCATAAACTGAACACAAGCATCTAAAGTAGGTATAGAACCATCATGAAAATAAGGCGCAGTTTTGGCTATATTTCTTAAACTAGGAACCTTAAATACCATTTTATCAACTTCTCTTTTTGTGATTTCATAGCGTCCTAAATCTTCTTGATTTGGGTATTCTTCAAAAATACCGATTTTTTGAAACATATTTCCACCTATATTTTGACCTTGATGGCAAGAAATGCAGCCATTAGCTTTAAAATCTTTATAACCTTTTTTAGCTTGAGCTGAAATAGCATTTTGATCTCCGTTAAGATAGCGATCAAAAGGAGAATTTGGAGTGATTAAGGTTTTTTCAAATTCAGCAACTGCAAGAGCTATGTTTTCTACCGTAACTTCTCCATAAAGTTTTTTAAAAGTTTTTACATAATCTTCATTAGAATTAACTTTTTGCAAAAGAAGTTCAGGACTTAGTCCCATTTCTTTTGGATTAAAAAAAGGCACTTTTGCTTGTTCTGCTAAATCTTTGGCTCTACCATTCCAAAATTGCACAAAATTAAATACAGAGTTAAAAGTTGTAGGAGTGTTAAAGGGTTTATCAAGTTGATTATCAGTTCCTATTGAAAATTCAAGTCCATCAACGCCGTGTTGATCAAGTCTATGGCAAGTATTGCACGAAACTTTTCCATCTTTGGATAAACTTTTATCCATATAAAGACTTTTTCCAAGTTTAGCTTTTTCTTTATCATAAGAGATGGAATTTGGAATAGGGGTTATCATATCTACTGCAAAGACTATATTTGCATAAGATAAACACAAAATTATTATTATTTTTTTCATAACAAATTTCTACCTTAAGTTTAAATTTCTAAGAATGTCATTATACTTTAATTTTAGCAAATTGTTTAATAATTGATATTTTTTATTTAAAGTTTTTTTATTTTATTTTATTGCAAAGTTCTCCTAAATTTTCTATGACACAACGTACTTTATCTCCTGATTTTAAAAAAGTAGGTGGATTTAACCCCATGCCTACTCCACTAGGAGTTCCCATAGATATAATACTTCCAGCTTTTAAAAGCATGCCCGTGCTAAGTTCTTCTAAGACATAAGCAATATCAAAAATAAACAATTGGGTGTTAGAATTTTGGCGTAGTTCATCATTGACATAGCTTTGAAGTTGGAGCTTAGGAGGGTAAGAAATTTCTTCTACGCTTGTGATATAAGGTCCCATTATAGTGCTGCCTTCAAGACTTTTTGCTCGGTAGAATTGTTTGTGGCGTTTTTGAAGTTCGCGAGCTGAAATTTCATTGATAATAGTATAACCAAAGATATAATCTTTTGCATCTTTAGCTTTGATTTTATAAGCATCTTTACTTAAAATAAATGCAAGCTCACATTCGTAATCAAGCTGAGAAGTTACATCTGCATGTAAAGGTATATCACCAAAAGGTGGTGTGGCTTGATTGCAGCGTTTTCCAAAATATACAGGATATTCTCTTTCTTCAAATTTTTCACCCTTAAATTTGGCAGATTCTTTGGCATGATCTAAAAAATTAATCCCAAGACATATAATATCTTGACGAGGTTCTATAATAGGGGCTAGATAATTTTCTTTTGGAATTTCATAGGCTATTTTAGAATCCAAGTCTGTAAGCTTGTGTTTAAATTTATCAAAATAGATAATAAATTCATTCATATCGTTAGTTTCAATGCCAAGATCAGTAAAACTTACAATTTTTCCACTAGAATTTAGTACTCCTAGATTGTGTTTTTGACCCTGTATAAAATTAACAAATTTCATTGGAAAATCTCGCTTTTTTTATTTAATTATACTTAAAGTTTTAGCAAGAATTATTTTTTTGTTTTAAAATTTGGTAAAAAAGTGATTGATTGTAGCGTAGTGAAACATCATTTTATTTTATGGAATTGTTGAAAATTTCTTTTATGTTTATTTTTGAGTTGATATCAAAATTTTGATTTTTATATTGAAATTTCAAACGATAAGAATGCAAACACAAACGCAAGGCACCTGTAAGTTTTAAGCGTTCTTTAGGATTTAATTTTTCATCTAAAATACTTTCGATTTGTTTTTTGCTAAGCCCATATAGTGGATCGCCTAAAATGGTATGATTTTTATAATGCAAATGTACTCTTATTTGATGTTGTCTGCCTGTTAAGGGTTTACAAAGTAAAAGAGTAGCGTTGATTTTAGGAAAGTATTCTAAAATTTCAAATTCAGTGATAGCTTGTTTTCCTTCTTTGCAAATTTGCATTCTTGTTTTTATATCATCGTAGTTTTTAGTTAAATTTATAGCTTTATCAACTATAAAATTTTCTTCTATTTTTCCATGAGCTAGAGCAAGGTATTCTTTTTGAACTAGTTTTTTTTCAAACAAGCTTTTAAGATCAATTTGAGCTTTTTTATTTTTGGCTATAAGTATAAGTCCGCTCGTTTCTTTATCGAGCCTGTGTGCTACGCAAGCTTCTTTTCCCCAAAGATGCCAAATTTCATCACTAAGACTGTATTTACAATGTCTACCATTTGGATGGCTTAAGATCCCACTTTCTTTTTCAAGTATGGCAAAGTCTTCATTTTCAAAGACAATTTCTACTCCTTTGGGATTGTTTTCATAGACTATAAGCTCTACTAAACCATTTAAAATTTTATTCTTTTCTTCTACTAAAATTCCATCACAAAAAAGCCTTTTTTTGTCTATGAGTTTTTGTGCTTCATTTATGCTAATTTTTAAATTTTCCATAAGGACTTGAAATGCCTTTTTTCCATTGTTTGAGAGTTTTATTTTTATGTAGGCCATTTAATAACTTTCTTAGGATAATTTGATATAATTTCTGTTTTTTAAAATATAAAATTATAGCTAAAAAGGTTTCAAAGATGGTTGAAAGATATAGCAGAGAAATCATGGCTAAAAAATGGGACATGCAAGCAAAATACGATGCGTGGCTGAAAGTAGAATTAGCCGCTGTAAAAGCTTGGAATAAACTCGGTCTCATTAATGACACAGACTGCGAAAAAATTCTTAAAAATGCAAAATTTGATATTGCAAGAATAGATGAAATAGAAAAAACCACAAAACATGATGTTATAGCTTTTCTTACAAGTGTAAGTGAAAGTTTGGGAGAAGAGAGTCGTTTTGTGCATTATGCAATGACAAGTTCTGATTGTATAGATACAGCTGTTGCTTTACAGATAAAAGAGAGTTTGGAGCTTATTTTAGAAGATGTTTCTTTGCTTTTAGAAGCGATCAAAAAGCGTGCTTTGGAGCATAAAAACACCTTAATGGTAGGAAGAAGTCATGGAATTCATGGAGAACCTATTACTTTTGGTTTGGTGCTAGCTATTTGGTATGATGAAATTTCGCATGCAAAAGAGCTTTTAGAACATGCAAAAGAAGTGATAAGCTATGGAAAAATCAGCGGTGCAATGGGAAATTTTGCTCATGCTCCTTTAGAATTTGAAGAAGAAGTTTGTAAAAATTTAGGTCTTAAGGCCGCTCCTGTTTCAAATCAAGTGATCCAAAGAGATCGTTATGCTCAGGTTATTTCTGCTATTGCGATTTTAGCTTCAAGTTGTGAGCAAATCGCTGTAGCCATAAGACATTTTCAAAGAACTGAAGTTTATGAGGCTGAAGAGTATTTTAGTGTAGGACAAAAAGGAAGTTCAGCTATGCCACATAAAAGAAATCCTGTTTTAAGTGAAAATATCACAGGGCTTTGTCGTGTGCTTAGATCTTTTGTAACTCCAGCTTTAGAAAATGTCGCACTTTGGCATGAAAGAGATATATCTCATTCTAGTGTTGAAAGATTTATTTTGCCTGATGCTTTTATCACGGCTGATTTTATGCTTATGCGTCTTACAAATTTGATTGATAAGCTTTTGGTTTATCCTGAAAATATGATGAAAAATTTAAATCTTACAGGCGGACTTGTATTTTCAGGAAGGGTGCTTTTAGAACTTCCATTTAAAGGCATTAGTCGTGAAGAAGCTTATAAAATAGTTCAAAGAAACGCTATGAAAGTTTGGGCAGATTTGCAAAATGGCAAGGCTGCTATCAATGAAAAAAATGAAAGTTTGTTTTTGTTAGCGCTTTTAAGTGATGAAGATTTAAGAAAAAGTTTGAGTGAAGAGGATGTAAGAAAATGTTTCGATTATAACTACTATACAAAAAATGTTGATGCAATTTTTAAAAGAACATTTAAATAAAAAGCAAGGAAGGCAATGAAAGTTATTAAAAGAAATGGTCGTACAGAAGAATTGGATGTTTCTAAGATCAAAAAATGCACCTCTGATGCTGTAAAAGATTTAGAAGGTGTGAATTTAAGCGAACTTGAACTTGATGCAAAGATTCAATTTCGTGATGGAATTTCAACTGAAGAAATTCAAAAAACTTTAATTAAAACTGCAGTAGATAAGATAGATATTGATTGTCCAAATTGGACCTTTGTTGCAGCTAGACTTTTTTTATTTGATTTATATAAAAAAGTTAATGGTATGAATCGCTATAATCATTTGCGTGAGTATTTTCAAAAGGGTGAAAAAGAAGGAAGAATTTTACTTGGTCTTAAAGAAAAATATGATTTAGATGATTTAAATGCTTATATTAAACCTGAACGCGATATGCAATTTACTTATCTTGGTATTAAAACTTTATATGATAGATACTTGATTAAAGATAGTAAAGGTATGCCTATAGAACTTCCTCAACAAATGTTTATGGCCATTGCGATGTTTTTAGCGCAGAATGAATTTAATCCTCAAGAATGGGCGAAGAAATTTTATGATTTAATTTCTAAATTTGAACTCATGCTTGCAACTCCGACTTTATCTAATGCAAGAACAACACGCCATCAGCTTAGTTCTTGTTATATAGGTTCAACTCCTGATAATATTGAAGGTATTTTTGATTCTTACCAAGAAATGGCTTTGCTTTCTAAATTTGGTGGCGGCATAGGTTGGGATTGGTCTAAAGTGCGTGCTATGGGTGGAAGCATAGATGGGCATAAAAATGCTGCAGGAGGGATTATACCTTTCTTGAAAATTACCAACGATATTGCCGTAGCAGTAGATCAACTAGGAACTAGAAAAGGAGCTATAGCCGTTTATATAGAACCTTGGCACATGGATATAAGTGATTTTATCGATTTGCGTAAAAATTCAGGTGAAGAAAGACGCCGTGCACATGAACTTTTCCCTGCTTTATGGATTAATGATCTTTTCATGAAAAGAGTAAGGGCTAATGATAAATGGACTCTTTTTGATCCTGCAGATACAGCAGATTTATGCGATTTGTATGGTGAGGCTTTTGAAAAACGCTATGAAGAATACGAAAAAGATGAAAGCATTGTAAAAGAAATTGTAGAAGCCAAAGAGCTTTGGAAGAAAATTTTACTAAATTATTTTGAAACAGGCTTGCCATTTTTATGTTTTAAAGATAGTGCTAATAGAGCAAATCCAAATGCTCATGTAGGAATTATTAGAAGTTCAAATTTATGTACTGAAATTTTTCAAAATACCGAGCCAAATTATTATCAAATTAAAGTAGTTTTTGAAAATGGAGATGAGCTTCATTTTGATGAAGAGCAAAAGATTGTGATCGATGGGGGATATGAAAAACCAGCCAAAAAAATCTCAACTTTAGATAGTATTAATGGTAATAAAGTTTATATAGTGGAAAAATATAAAAATGATGGAAAAACAGCCGTTTGTAATTTAGCAAGTATAAATCTTAGCAAAGTGTATACTAAAGAAGATATAGAGCGTGTTGTGCCAACGGCTATTCGTATGCTTGATAATGTAATTGATTTAAATTTTTATCCTCATAGAAAAGTAAAAGATACAAATTTAAAATCTCGCGCCATAGGTCTTGGAGTCATGGGTGAAGCACAAATGCTTGCTGAGGCTAAGATTCATTGGGGAAGCGATGAGCATTTAAATAAAATCGATGAGATTATGGAGCAAATTAGCTTTGAGGCTATTAATGCGAGTTCAAATTTAGCTCTTGAAAAAGGTTCTTATGAAGATTTTGAAGGATCAAATTGGAGCAAGGGGATTTTTCCTATTGATGTAGCAAGTCCTAAGGCTAAAGCTTTAACTTTAAGAGAAGGCTTATTTGATCAAAGTGAATGCGACTGGGTTAAACTTAGAGAAAAAGTTAAAAAAGATGGTATGAGAAATGGTTATTTGATGGCCATTGCACCTACTTCTTCTATTTCTATCTTGGTGGGTACTACGCAGACTATAGAACCTGTTTACAAAAGAAAGTGGTTTGAACAAAATTTAAGTGGTATGATACCTGTTGTTGTGCCAAATTTAAGCCTTGATACTTGGCAATACTATACTCCAGCCTACGAACTTGATCAAAAAATTCTTGTAAAGGCTGCTGCTGTGCGTGGTAAATGGATCGATCAAGGGCAGAGTTTAAATATCTTTTTATCACTTGATAAAGCAAGTGGGGGATATTTAAATGAAATTTATCAACTTGCTTGGGAGCTTGGAGTAAAATCTACTTATTATTTAAGAAGTGAAAGCCCTGATAGTGAAAAAGTCAATGTTGCAGATCGTAGCATAGAATGTGAAGGTTGCCAATAAATACTAAAACCCAATGAAAAGCATTGGGTTTTAAAAGATTAAGAATTGTAAATTTCTTTATCTAGAGCTTTTAGGTTTTTTGCAGTACAAAGTGCCGAAGTCATAGCTCCTGAGACATTGCTTGCTGTTCTTGCCATATCTATAACAGGATCTATGGCTAAAATCAAACTTAGCATGACAAAATTATTACCAAATCCAATCCCTGCTAGCATAATAGAAGCTGCCATAGTTGCACTTCCAGGTACCCCAGCTATACCCAAGGATCCAATAACAGCTACCAAAACTATCATTAAAGCAAATGTAAAATCAATATGTGTATGTGTAGCAAAAGCTACAAAAACTGCCGCTAAAGCTGGAAAATATCCCGCACAACCATTAAGTCCTGTTGTTGTACCTATAGATGCTACAAAATTAGCTATAGCTGAATTAACTCCAAATTTATTTTGCAAAGTTGAAGTGGTCATAGGCAAAGTGCCTAAAGAAGATCTTGAGCTAAATGCAAATAACCATACAGGAAAGGCTTTTTTTGCATATTTTATAGGGTTTAACCCTTGTGAAGCAAGAAGCAAAAAATGCACCCCAAACATTATAAACATAGCCATATAAATAAGCATTATAAAAAGTCCAGCTGTTTTGATAGCTTCAAAACCATTGCTTAAAAGCACATTAGCCATCATACAAACTACAGCATAAGGCATAAATCTAATAACTGTAGCAGTCATGTTCATCATAATATTATAAAAGGTTAGGATAAAATTATGAAAACTTTTAAAGGCTTGTTCATACTCTTCTTTTTTAGAAATTTTTTTAGCGCTAATTCCTATAAAAAAAGAAAAAATGACAATAGCTATAATATTTTCTTTATCAATAGCTGTAATGATGTTGCTAGGTATTAGCCCTAGTATAATATTTGAAAAAGTTTGAATTTCGCGAATTTGTTTATCTCCTTCATGTATAGCAAAATTACTTCCTAAATCAAAACTATAACCTAAAAATATACCCAAGGTTGCAGCTATGGCTGTGCTAAAGAGTATCCAAAAAAGACTTATTCCAAGTAAGGAAGATATTTTGATATTTTTATCAATTTCTATAATTACTTTTATAATGCAAATGCTTACAAGAGGAACAACTAGCATTTTTATAAAAGCTACAAAAACAGAACTTACAAATGCAAACCAATGTTTTGTTTCACTATACCAAAGAATATTGCTTGCTTCTTCAGCATCTGGAAAATTTGCCAAATATTGCAAAGCAAAACCAAACCCCAAACCCATTAAAAGCGCAAATAGCATGCGAAGAGAAAAATTGATTTTTATATCCCGCATTTTTTTTAATGCGTAAAAAACAACACAAAGTATAGCAAGAGTAGCTATAGTATGAGCTTGTGAAAGCATTAGAAAATCTTGAAAAAATTGTTTATTCATAAAAAGTCCTTATAAGAAACTATAATCAAGCACAAGGTATATGAAAATATACTTGCATAAAGCTTGATTTTATAAATAGTAGCATAAAAATATTTTAAATAAGATAAAATTAGTATGATTTATTCTATATCTTTATGTAGGCAATGTTCAAATATAAATTTGTGTTCTTGTGGTAAGGCTTCAAATAAAGCATTTGCTAAATTTCTAATCTCCCAAAGAGCTGATTTTGAACTACGCAAAGATATAAAATTTTGTAAACTTCTTGCATTAATCGTTAGTGTAAGTTCGGTTTTATAGCTTTCTGGTAAGCAGTATTTGGCTATATCTAGGCTAATACTTTTTTGTAAAATAGTGCGTAAATTTTCTAAGGCTTTAATGCTTGCGTTATCAACCTCTTCATTACCACAAAGCACAAGATAACGGCTTGCATTTTCAAAATCTCCTATTTTAAACTCACCTTCATTGCGAAGTTCTTTTAAGGTATAACGCGTGCTTTTTACACTAGGACTAGTGTGACGGTGTCTTGCAACTTCTTGTAAACAAGCTCTTGAAATTCCTTGTATATAAAAAGTATAGTTTAGATGTTCTAAGGTTGAAGCGTGTTTGAATTTATTGCCCACGCGATCGATAAGTTCTTTATCTTTTTCGCCACCGCAATCGCCTTTTTCAAAGCTTTGCCAACAAGTTCTTGTTGCATGAGAACAAACAGATAATGGAGTGTGAAAAAGTAAAGTGATTTGCATGCTTATTCCTTTTTTGATAAAAATATTTTTTGTAATTCTTGCATTTTTTACTTAAAATTCTAATGAAATAAAAAGTTTTATCAAGTTATAATTAGATAAAAAAATAAGGCTTATTATCAATGAAACAAACAAAATATATTTTTGTAACAGGTGGAGTTTTAAGTTCTTTAGGTAAAGGAATAGCCGCTGCTTCTATCGCAACACTTTTAAAAAATTCAGGGCTTAAAGTGAGTATTTTAAAAGCTGATCCTTATATCAATGTCGATCCAGGCACTATGAGTCCTTTTGAGCATGGGGAAGTTTTTGTAACTGATGATGGAGCAGAAACGGATCTTGATTTGGGGCATTATGAGCGTTTTTTGGATGAGAGTTTATCTCAAGATAATAACTTTACTACAGGACGCGTTTATCAAAGTGTGATTGAAAAAGAAAGGCGTGGAGAATATCTTGGCAAAACCATTCAAGTTATCCCTCATATAGTAGGAGAAATCAAAGATCGCATTAAAAAAGCAGGAGAAGGCAAAGATATACTCATCGTTGAAATAGGCGGAACTGTTGGGGATATAGAAGGTTTGCCTTTTTTAGAAGCTATTCGTGCTTTGCGTTTGGAAGTGGGTAAAAATAATGCTATGAATATTCATCTTACTCTAGTGCCTTTTATCAAGGCTGCAGGGGAATTAAAAACAAAGCCAACTCAACATAGTGTAGGCGAGTTAAGACGCATAGGTATTGGTCCTGATATGATTATTTGTCGTAGTGAAAAAGCTCTTGATAGAGATTTAAAAGATAAAATTGCTATTTCTTGTGGGGTGGAAAAAAATTGTGTAATAGAAAGTGTTGATGCGGCTAGTATTTATCAAATTCCACTTAATTTTTTAAAGCAAGATATTTTAAGTCCTATTGCTGAAATTTTGGATTTGAAAAATTTAAAACCTAATATGGAAAATTGGGACTCTTTGGTAAAAAGAGTTATAGCTCCAAGCAATGAAGTTAAAATCGCTTTTGTAGGCAAATATGTGGATTTAAAAGAAAGCTATAAAAGCCTTACTGAAGCTATTATACACGCAGGTGCAGCTCTAGATACTAAAGTGGAGTTAAAATGGGTAGATAGTGAAAAACTTGAAAATATGGAAAGTGCTGAAGTATTTAAAGATGTGAGTGGAATTTTAGTTGCAGGGGGATTTGGATATCGTGGTGTAGAAGGTAAGATAAAAGCCATTCAATACGCAAGAGAAAATAAAATTCCTTTTTTAGGAATTTGTTTGGGTATGCAGCTTGCTTTGGTGGAATTTGCTAGAAATGTATTAAAACTTAAAGATGCAAATTCAAGTGAATTTGATGAGAAATGCCAAAATCCTGTGGTTTATTTGATTGATGAATTTATGGATACAAATGGAGAAAAACAAATTCGTACTGCAAAAACTCCTTTAGGCGGAACTATGCGTTTAGGAGCTTATAAATGCGATATTAAGGAAAAATCCCTTTTGGCTAAGGTTTATAATGAAGCAAAAAGTGTAAAAGAACGCCACCGCCACCGTTATGAAGCAAATCCAAAATATAGAGCAGATTTTGAAAAACACGGTTTGATTGTAAGTGGTGAAAGCAAAGGATTGATCGAAGCGGTTGAGCTTAACTGTCATCCTTTTTTCTTGGCTGTGCAGTTTCATCCAGAATTTACATCAAGACTTGAGCATGTTAATCCTGTGATTTACGGTTTTATCAAGGCAGCTATAAACTATGAAGATAATTAATAAAAATGAAATTAAAAAAAATTTGGCTTCACGCTTTGAAAAAGATTTGCATACCAAACTTTGCGATCTGCCTTTGCCATGCTGTTTAAAGGATGCATATAAAGCAGCTAATCGCATCAAAGAAGCTGTAGAAAAAAATGAGAAAGTCGCCATAGTAGGGGATTATGATGTTGATGGAATCATTTCTTGTGTTATTATGGCAGAATTTTTCGATGATATAGGTTTTGATTATATAGTAAGAATTCCAAATCGTTTTAAAGATGGATATGGATTAAATGCTGAGATTATCAACGAACTTGATGTGAATTTAATAATAACAGTAGATAATGGAATAGCTGCTCTTGAAGCAGCCAAACTCTGTAAAGAAAAAAATATAGATTTGATTATCACTGATCATCATATGCCTCAAGATGTTTTACCTGATGCTTTTGCCATTATCAATCCAAAGCAAAAAGATTGTGATTTTCCAGAAATTGAAATTTGTGGAGCTCAAGTGGCATGGTATTTGATAGCAGCTTTAAAAGAAGTTTGCAAGCTTAAATACGATATGAGTAAATTTTTAGAACTTTTGGCGATTGCAATTATTGCAGATATGATGGAGCTTAGAGATTTAAATCGTGCTTTAGTAAGGCGTGGTATAGATCATATTAACAAATCTAAAAGAGCTGCTTTTCGGGCTATTAAGCATTATTATCAAAAGGATAAATTTGCCCTTGATAATATAGGATTTTTAATTGCTCCGCTTATAAATAGTGCTGGAAGAATGGATGATGCAAGTATTTCTTATGAATTTTTACACACTAAAGATTTTAATAAAGCTTTAGAATATCTAGAGCAAATTGTTAGTTTTAATGAAAGTCGTAAAGATGAAGAAAAACAGCTTTTTGAAGATAGTTTAAATCAAATCGATGAAAACGATTCTTGTATTGTGGTATCGGGTTTAAATTGGCATGAAGGGGTTTTAGGGATTGTGGCAAGTCGTTTAGCTAAACATTTTAATAAACCTGCTTTTGTATTTTCTCAAAATGAAGAACACTTAAAAGGTAGCGCAAGAAGTGTTGGCAAGATTGATATTTTAGCTTTAATTTCTAAGACAAATTCTATATTAAGCAATTATGGTGGTCATAAAGGTGCTGCTGGAATCAGTTTAAACTCTGAAAATTTTGAACAATTTAAAAATAAAATCAAAAAAGAATGTTCGCAAATTTCTGAAAGTGAATTTTTGGATACAGATGAAATTTTAGGAATCTTAGAACCTAGTGAAATTGATTTTGAAATGCTTGAAATTTTAGAATCTTTTGAACCTTTTGGACATAAAAATCCACGACCTTTTTTTGTTTTAGAAAATCTTTGTGTAAAAAATAAAAAACTTCTAGGTAAAGATGAAAAACACTTAAAGCTTATTTTAACCAAGGAAAATAAAACCATAGAAGCTTTATTTTTTAATTTTGATAAAGAGCCAGAATTGAATCAAAATATTTCTTTGCTTGGAAGTATTTCTAAGAATGAATTTAGAGGATTAGTAACTCCACAATTTATTATTAAAGAAATTTTATAAAATTTATAAAATTTTTATTTATTATTTATTAATATTATATAGGTTTCATTAATGAAACGAATTTTAACAAAATAAGGGGAGAATTGTGAAAAAGTTACTATTGTGTGTATTAGTATTTTTATCTATAGGAGCATGTATGGCAGAAGCTAAACCAAAGATTGCTATTTTAGCAACAGGTGGAACGATAGCAGGTTCTATTGATAGTGCTGTTGCCACAACAGGTTATACGGCTGGAGTTGTTGGCGTAGATGTTTTAATCAAAGCGGTTCCACAAATTCAAGATTTAGCTAATATTAGTGGGGAACAAATAGCAAATATTGATAGTTCAAATATGCGTGATGAAATTTGGCTAAAGCTCGCTAAAGAAATCAATAAGCTTTTTGCCGAAGGGGTGGATGGTGTGGTTATAACTCATGGTACTGACACCATGGAAGAAACTGCTTATTTTTTAAATTTAACCATTAAAAGCGATAAGCCTGTAGTTTTAGTTGGCGCTATGCGTCCATCAACTGCTATAAGTGCAGATGGGCCAAAAAATCTTTACAATGCTGTAGCATTAGCTGCTGATAAAGAGTCTAAGGGCAAGGGTGTTATGGTAGCTATGAATGATAAAATTTTAAGTGCTAGAGGCGTGGTAAAAACCCATAGTTTAAATGTTGATGCTTTCTCTTCTCCTGATTTTGGGGATTTGGGTTATATAGTAGATGGTAAAGTCTTTTTCTATAATAATGTTATTAAAGCTCATACAAAAAACGCTCCTTTTGATGTAAGCAAACTCGCAAGTTTGCCAAAAGTAGATATTCTTTATAGCTATTCAAATGATGGTAGTGGTGTCGCTGCAAAAGCTTTATTTGAACATGGAACTAAAGGTATAGTTGTTGCAGGAAGTGGTGCAGGAAGTATACATGAAGATCAAAAAAATGTTTTAAAAGAGCTTATGAAAAAAGGACTTGATGTTGTTGTAAGTTCAAGGGTTGTAGCAGGTCGTGTTGCTGTGAGTGATTCAGATGAAAAATTAGGTTTTATTAGTGCTGAAGATTTGAATCCTCAAAAAGCAAGAGTTTTACTTATGTTAGCGCTTACAAAAACAAGTGATCCTAAAAAAATTCAAGAGTATTTTTTAAAATATTAAAATTTTTAAATATTTCTAAAACTTAGGGAAATTATCTTCCCTAAGTCAAGCCTTTTAATCCTAATAATAGTATATTATATCTTGCATTTTTTATTATCATTAAAATATAGCCCCCATTATACTTATATAAATACTTACACAAATATTTATACTATTTAATCCTTTATTTAATCCCCTTTTAAGTTTAATTGGTTA
>NZ_RYYB01000030.1:0-243 GCF_004378925.1 Campylobacter sp. CH186
ATCGAGATATGCCAGAACGGCCTTTCGATGCGGGCCTGCAAGGCTTTCGCGATGGTCGATTTTCCGCTGCTCGAAGCGCCATGAAGAAAGATGATCTGCGCCATCGCGGCGTTCCGCTTACGGTCCGACCGCGGCGATCACGAGCGGCATCGTGACCGCCGCCAGGATGGTTTGCAGCGTGATGATCTGGGCCAGCAGGGGGGCATCGCCGCCCATCTGGCGCGCCAGCACATAGGCTGACGG
>NZ_RYYB01000031.1:0-242 GCF_004378925.1 Campylobacter sp. CH186
TGCTATGACAAAATCAAGCAAAAATCAAGAAGCAGCTAGGAAGTTTATGGAATTTATGCTAACTCCAGAAATTCAAAAAATTCTCACTGATAGCAATTATGAATTTCCTATAAGAAACGATGTAGAATTAAGCCAAACGGTAAAAGATTTTGGAACTTTTAAAGAAGACCAAATACCTGTGAGTCAAATAGCAGAAAAGGTTAAAGAGGCTGTTAAAATTTATGATCAAGTCGGTTTTAGAT
>NZ_RYYB01000032.1:0-233 GCF_004378925.1 Campylobacter sp. CH186
ATCTAAAACAAAATCACTATAAAAACCTTACTCCACTGTAAAGCTCGAAATTCGAATACTCGTTTAATTTATCATGTCCGCTTTGAATTTCAAAGTATTTTCCACTATTATACTCATCACTCGTACCCCATCCAAAAATTCTTAACCATACACCACTTTCATAAGGATTATTGCGTAATTCCCCCATTCTTTTATACATATTATTCCATTCTATCATGGAGCCTAAAATAGCT
>NZ_RYYB01000033.1:0-230 GCF_004378925.1 Campylobacter sp. CH186
GATTTACAAGATGATTGGGATGGTTTTGATTTTTCAGGTCTTAGCCTTGGTGGAAAAACTGTAGCTGTATTTGGAATGGGTGATAGTGAAAGCTATTCAGACACTTTCTGCGGCGGTATGGGAAAACTTGCAGAAAATTTAAAAAATGCAGGCGCAAATTTAGTAGGTGAAGTTTCAACTGATGGCTATACATTTGAATCAAGCGATGCAGTTGTTGATGGAAAATTTGT
>NZ_RYYB01000034.1:0-218 GCF_004378925.1 Campylobacter sp. CH186
AATCTTAATGCTTCCATATCAGGTGCAACCTTTAGATCTTTAATCTCTACTACTACAAGAAGATCAACCTTTATAGATAATGTTATGGGTAATTCTATGCAAAGCTTTTATCTAGGAAATTCAAGTAGAGCCCAAAGAATGGCTATGTCTGAAAAGGGTAATTTATATGCAGATGCAAGTGATTATATAAAGAGTGATTTAAATAATGGAAACTATGG
>NZ_RYYB01000003.1:0-165915 GCF_004378925.1 Campylobacter sp. CH186
TAAGTGGTTGCAAAAGCATTGACACTTAAGAAAGTGACAATAGAAAGTCTAAACCAAAATTCTCTATACCCCCCCCCCGTGAAGTTAAAAAGCTTAATAGCTGGCATAGATGTCCTTGAATATTGATTATTATATTTTAACTATTTAACATTATTTGTAAATATTATTAAAAGTAAGGGTAATTATAATTATAATATTCTTAAATATATTAATTATAAATAAAATATTTAAATAATATTAATAATAAAAAGTTATTTTTTAATTTTATTTTTATAATATATTTAATATTGTTAAAAAGCTTCATTAAATTAAGATTGGACGGAAATTTTAATATAAGCTAAAAAGCGATATCAAAGAATTTCCGTTGTATAATCTAATGTTTTTTAAATGTAAAATATTTTTTAAGGTAAAGCGATGAAAATGCGTGTGTATTATGAAGATACTGATGCGGGTGGAGTGGTGTATCATAGTAATTATTTAAAATTTTGCGAGAGAGCAAGAAGTGAAATTTTTTTCAATAAAAAAGTAGATATTTTTGATGCGTCTAAGGGTCATTTTTTGCTTACAAAAGCAAATTGCAATTTCTTAAAACCTGCAAAACTTGGAGATATGATAGAGATTAAAACAAAAATTTTAGAAGTCAAAAATGCTTCTGTGGAAATTTTACAAGAAATTTATAAAGATGAAATTTTGCTTTTTAAAATGGAATTAACTTTAGCTTTTATTAAAAACGAAAAACCAGCTAGAATGAATATGCAGTTAAAAAAGCTCTTTGAAGAATTATTTTAATTCTTCAAAGCTTGCTTGTTTGCCTTGCATAAGCCGCACTTTGTAATCAACTTGAGAATTTTTGATTTTCTCATTAAATAAACTTTCGCTTTTTTTATTTAGGAATTCGGTATAAAAGTAATCAACTCCTATGCTAGAAGCATAAGCAATCCAGTTATAATCTATACTTTGATTAAAAATTTCATTAAGATAGACTAAGTTATCATCGTGGTTATTGATAGAATTAGCAATGATGAAATTTTCTCTATCTCCTTGTTGTGTTAAACTTAAAAATGTTGGATTATAGTTGATTTGAGTGGATAAAAGCACATAAGGATGAATGTTATAAATTCTTAGTTGAGAACTTGCTAGAGCTGTTTTGATCAATGGAGTGTTAAAAAATATTGAGGCATTATTAACTCCTCCTTGTGATCTTAAAAGCCTGCTAAAATCAAGCTTCTCGCCTTCTATGGTATATATTCTAGCATTATTATTTTGAGCAAGAATTCTTGAATTTAGATTGCTTGATAAGGCAGAACCATCGCTAAATATTGCGATATTAGCATTTGATTTGCTTAAAAGTGTGGCAATTTGAGCATCATAGTCAATACTTCCAAAAATAATATTTTGATTTGAAATTTGTATGTTGTTTTTATGGATAGTCGGTATGAAAATTTTCATATTTCCTGAGTAATTTTTCAACTCATTAGCACCTTTTAGAGTAAATCCAGCTATGGCATACTGATATCCTTGAGCTTGTGCTGCATCAAGTGCGGCTCGAATTTTATCATTATCTTCTGTACCGGTTAAAAAAACTTTTACTTTGATTTCAGCTCTTTGTCTTAAAAGATAGGCTATGCTTGAATTTATTATAGTATTTGAGTAGCTTTTTATGGTTTTTTCTGGGATAATTATCGCAAGTTTAACAGAAGTAATTTTTTGAACATTTTTTTCAAAATCAGTAATGGAATTTAATAATTTTACATAAACATTAGATAAAAATTGATCGTTTTGATCTACAAATTCACTTAAAAAACTGAGATACAATCTTGATTCTAAAAGATCAAAAAGACAGTTTGTGTTGCATTCTTGAACGCTTAATTTAGGATAAAAATTTTCAACAGGTTTTACATCGACTAATTTTTGCTCTTTTGCATTAAGCAAAAAGCAAGATAAGAAAAATATTAAAAATATTTTTTTCATAAAAATCCTTTAATTTTTTTTAAATCTTGTATGAAATTTTTTTCATAACTTGGATTTTTTTCTATAAAATCTAAATCATAACTTGGCATTATGAAAAAATTTTTATAAGCAAAAACTTCACCTTTTAAAATGTGATAATCTTTAAATCCCAAGCTTTTAAATGTGTATTCTCCTAGACAAAGCAAAAAAGCAGGTTGAATCAGTTTTAGTTCGTTCCAGAAAAATGGCAAGCAAGATTGTAGCGAAAAATCATCAAATTTTCCATTACAAAAACATTTAAATAAATAAGAAAAATAAAAATCTTCATCGCAAAGCCCTAAAATTTGATAAATATAGTGTTTTAATTTTTCACCTTTTTTTGAATTAAGTAAAATTCCACTTTCATTTTCACTCTTTTGCCCAAAAACATCAAGAATTAGCAATTTGGCATTTTTTATCTTAGGTTCCATAAGACTAAATTTTCTTGTTTTGGAAAATTGGCATAAGGTGCAAGATGAAACAAGTTGTTTTAATTCTTGAAAATTTTGTACTTGTTCAAAGTGGTTCATATGTGTATCAACAAACTTAAATCCCATAGCTTTTAAATAATAAAGACTTCTTATCATAAATCACACAATTTTTCTAAATTTTCTCCACTTAGACGATAATTTCTCCATTGTTTAAGATGTTTAGCGTTTAAACTTTCATAAAAATTAATACCTAAAATATTATCATTTAAGCAAACCCAGTCGAGTCTTTTTAAATTTTCTTTTTTGCAAATTTCTCCTAAAAATTTAAAAACAGTTTTTCCATAACCTTTTTTACGAAAATCTTCTCGTATATAAATATCTTCAAGATAAATTCCACCGCTGCCCCAAAAAGACGAAAAAGTATAAAAATAAATCATATAACCTATAGTTTTTTCATTTTCTTTTAACAAAAAAGCACGAGCAAATTTATTTTTTAGTAAAGAATGTTCTAGTTTTTCTTTCGTGCATTGAAGAAAATCTAACATATCTTCGTATTTTGCAAATTCTATGATCATTTCTTGTAAAATATCTAAATCTTCTTGTCTTAAATCAATAATTTTAAATTCTGACATTTTTAACCTTTTAAAAATAATTTCAAAATTTATCAAAAGAATTTAAAAATTACTCTTAATCAAAAGCAATTTATAAGTAAGATTAAGATAAAATACAAGTTTATTTTATAATTTTTTAAGGAAAAATCAAATGAAAAGAACTTATCAGCCGCATGGCACCCCAAGAAAACGCACTCACGGTTTCCGTGTTCGTATGAAAACTAAAAATGGTCGCAAGGTGATCAATGCAAGACGTGCTAAAGGTAGAAAAAGACTTGCTGTGTGAAAAATTTTGATAAATTTAGCACAAACGAGGAATTTTCATCTGTATATAAAGTAGGTAAAAAATGGCATTGCGAAGGTGTGATCATTTTTTATCTGAATAGTTATGAAAAAAAAATAGCAGTTGTTGCTAGTAAAAAAGTTGGAAAAGCAGTGATTAGAAATCGTTCAAAACGAATTTTAAGGGCTTTGTTTGCTAAGTTTGAAAGATATCTTCAAGATGGCAAATATATTTTTGTAGCTAAAAATGAAATCACTGAACTTTCTTTTTCTAGGTTAGAAAAAAATCTAAAATGGGGATTGAAAAAACTAGAATGTTTCAAATGATATGCCTAAAAATACTCCGTTTTTATCAGAAATTTTTAAGCCCTTTAAAACCCGCTGCTTGTAGGTATTATCCTAGTTGTTCTGAGTATGCGCTTTGGCAGTTTCAAAAAAAGAATTTTTTTCTAGCTTTTTTTTCTACTTTTTTTAGAATTTTAAGATGTAACCCTTTTTTTAAAGGGGGTTTTGATTATCCTAGAGTTTCTAAAAATTTTTATCCTATGAATTTATGTTTTAAGCCTATATTTTTAGCAAAAAAACAACTTTGTTTTTTATATATACCTTATAAAAATAAAAGTTTTTATCTTATAAAAATCATCTTTAAAAGGACAAATCAGTGAATAATTCAAATAATATTTTTCAGCAAAAGCGTATACTTTTAGCTGTTGTGATTTCTTTTTTATTTTTTGTTGTTTATGATTATTTTTTCATTCCAAAGCAACCTTTAAAAATAGAACAAAACATTACACAACAAAATCAACAAAACACAAGCATAAATAACACTCCTAATATACAAAATACCACCACAAATACTCCAAGTGCAGCTTTAGTTTCGCAAGATAGTGTGATATCTAAGGTTCAAAGCAAGCATTTTGAAGCACAAATTGACTCTTTTGGTAGAATTTCTGCTTTTTATTTGAAAGATAAAAAATACCAAAATGAGAAAGGAGAATTTATAAATCTTGTTAGCAAGGAAAATAGTCCTTATCCTTTAGAAATGCGTTTTAGTGATCCAAGTATTAACTCAGAGGCTTTTAAAATTCCTTATGTTGCTAACTCTAGCAATCTTTTTGTTGATGAAAATGGAAGTCAAGTTTTAAAACTCACTCAAAATCTTTCTGGATTGAAAATCGAAAAAGATATTACTTTTTATCCAAAAGGAAATTATGAGATAGAAGTTAAACTCAGCAAGAATGCAAATTATTTTATAAGTCCAGGATATCGTCCAAATATTGCCGTAGATAGTTATACAGTTCATGGTGCTTTGGTAATGGATAATAAAGAAACCATCGAAACTTATAAAGATGGAGATGTAGAAAAGGATGAAAGTGCTAATAATGTCGTAATGACTTCGGCTTTTGATAGATACTATGCAACTTTCTTTTATAATTTTGATAAACCTTTAAATGTGGCAATCAGCAAGGATGCTAATAAAAACCCTATAGTTTTTGCTTATAGTGATAATGAATTTAAAGCAGGGGGTTATATAGGTTCTAAAGAACATGTGATTTTAAGAAGTATAGATCCACGCCTTGAAGCAGTTGTTGAATATGGTTGGTTTACTTTTATTGCTAAGCCTATGTTTGAGTTTTTGAATTTCTTGCATCAGTATATAGGAAATTGGGGTTGGGCTATCGTTGTGATGACTTTAATTGTGCGTATTATTTTATTCCCGCTAACTTATAAGTCTATGATTTCTATGAATAAACTTAAAGATCTTGCTCCTAAAATGAAAGATATTAGAGAGCGTTACAAAGGCGATCCACAAAAAATGAATATGCACATGATGGAGCTTTATAAAAAACATGGTGCAAATCCTATGAGCGGTTGTTTGCCTATACTTTTACAAATTCCTATTTTCTTTGCTATTTATCGCGTTTTGCTTAATGCTATTGAGCTAAAAGCAGCTCCTTGGGCGTTTTGGATAGATGATTTATCGGTAATGGATCCTTATTTTATTTTGCCTATTTTAATGGGTGCAACGATGTTTTTACAACAGCTTATTACACCTATGACTATGCAAGATCCTATGCAAGCTAAGATTATGAAATTTTTACCAGTGATTTTTACTTTTTTCTTTATCACTTTCCCAGCAGGACTTACGCTTTATTGGTTTGTAAATAACCTTTGTTCTTTGGTTCAACAATGGGTTATCAATAAAATATTTGCTAAAGAACATCACAAAAAACAAGTGGAGCATGAAAAATGAAAATCGAAGCCATTGATCTTCAAAGTGCCTTAACAGAAGCTTCAAGAAGTTTAGAATGTTCTGTTATGGACTTAGAATATGAGATTATTCAGCATCCAAGAAAAGGTTTTTTTGGATTTGGAAGAAAAAAGGCAATTATAGAGGCTAAAGCAAAAAAAAGGATTTTGAAAAAAAATCCTAAAAAAGAATTTACAAGTTCAAAAAATCACAAACCAGAAACACATGAGCCAAAACAAGAAAACAAGATTGAAATAAAAAATGAAAAAAATAAAAGTCAAAAAGAAAAATACACAGTAAAAAGTGATGAAATTTTTGATAGTTTTCATCGAGAAAGCAAAGGAGTGCGTAATACTCAGGATATTTTAGATGAGATTCGTATTCAGCTTGCAAAACTTTTAGAAAGCTCCCAGTTTAAAATAGAGCTTAGTGAACTTAAAATGTATAATGAAGATTGTGTTTTGATTCGATTGGATGGGGAAGATGCTGCTTTGATGATAGGCAAAGAAGCACATCGTTACAAGGCTATTTCTTATCTTTTGCATAATTGGATCAATTTAAAATATAATCTTTTAGTACGCCTTGAGATCGCTCAATTTTTAGAAAATCAAATTCAAGGTATGCAGCTTTATTTACAAAGCGTGATTGAAAAAATTAAAATTCATGGACGCGGACAAACCAAACCTTTAGATGGGGTTTTGATAAAAATCGCTTTAGAGCAGTTAAGAGCTGAATTTCCAGATAAGTATGTAGGAATTAAGCAAAATAATGATCAAAGATTTGTTGTAATAAACGACTTTTTCAAAAAAGATGAGTGATACTATAGCGGCTATTGCCACAGCTCATGGTGTGGGTTCGATTTCTATTGTAAGATTAAGCGGTGAAAGGGCTTTAGAATTTGCCTTAAAGCTTAGCCACAAAACCAAACTCACCCCCCGCCATGCTACTTTTACAAAACTTTTTAATCAAAATAATGAAATTATCGATGAAGCTATAATGATATATTTTAAAGCCCCTTATAGTTTTACAGGGGAAGATATAGTAGAGTTTCAAACTCATGGAGGATTTAGTGTGAGTGAAGTTTTACTCGAAGAACTTGTGAGTTTAGGAGCAAGACTTGCTTTAGCAGGGGAATTTAGCAAAAGAGCGTGTTTAAATGGCAAAATGACTCCTTTAAAAGCTTTAAATATACAAGATCTCATACTTTCAAAATCTGCACTTGCAGCTAAAATTATAGCACGCAACATGCAAGGAAACTTAGGAGAACTTTTAGAAAAAATTCGCACAGATTTGGTTAAAACCTTGGCTTTTGTAGAAACTAGCATTGATTATGCTGATGATGATTTACCTTCTGATTTATTAGAACAAATTTCTACTATGTGTGAAGAAAATTCTAAAATTTTAAAAGAAATTTATACACTTTCTCAAAGCAAAAAAGGACTCATAGAAGGTTTTAAAATCGCTATTGTAGGTAAGCCAAATGTAGGCAAATCTTCGCTTTTAAATGCCTTGCTTTCTTATGAAAGAGCTATTGTTTCAGATATAGCAGGCACCACTCGTGATACTATAGAAGAGAGCTTTAAATTAGGAACGCATTTATTACGCATTATAGATACAGCGGGTATTAGGGAAAGTAAAGATGCTATAGAACAAATCGGCGTAGCTTTAAGTAAAAAAAGTTTAGAAGATGCAGATATTATTTTGGCAGTCTTTGATGCTTCAAGAGTGCAAGATAAAGAAGATGAGAAAATTTTTGACTTATTGGCAAATACTGATAAAAAAATCTTTTGGATTTTAAATAAAAGTGATTTAGAAAATGTTTTCAAAAATACTCAAAATAAAAATTTTATCAAGCTTAGTGCTCAAAAAGACATCACTTTGTTAAAAGAAGAATTGCAAAATTATCTTAATTCTTTTGATAGCGAAGGTATTATGGTAAGTTCTTTAGATCTTATTAATGCTTGTAAAATTTCAAGTGAAGCGATTTTTAGAGCTAAAGGGCTTTTAGAGGAAAGTTCTTTAGAACTTTTTGCTTTTGAACTTAATTTAGCTATTAATGAACTTGCAAGATTTACCAAAGATTTTCAAAGAGATGAAATTTTAGACGAAATGTTTGGTAATTTTTGTTTAGGAAAATGAAAGGATAAAAATGGATAAAGAAACCATAAAAGCACATAAAATCAGCGATGAAGAATATGCACAAATTTTAGAAATTTTAGGACGAGAACCAAATCTGTTAGAACTTGGGGTTATTTCTGCGATGTGGAGTGAGCATTGTTCTTATAAATCCAGCAAAAAATATCTTAATGGTTTTCCAACTAAAGCACCTTGGGTGATTCAAGGTCCAGGTGAAAACGCAGGGGTTATTGATATCGGGCAAGGTATGGCAGCAGTTTTTAAAGTAGAAAGTCACAATCATCCTAGCTTTATCGAACCTTTTGCAGGTGCGGCTACAGGAGTAGGGGGAATTTTGCGTGATGTTTTTACTATGGGTGCAAGAGTGGTTGCGGGGCTAAATTCTTTAAAATTTGGCGATATTCATGATGAAAAATGCGGCAAACATCAAAAATACCTTGTTAAAGGTGTGGTAAATGGAATTTCTCATTATGGAAATTGCATGGGTGTGCCAACTATAGGTGGAGAATGTGCTTTTGATGAGTGTTTTAATGGAAATATCTTAGTTAATGCCTTTGCTTTAGGGATTTGTAAAAGTGAAGATATCTTTTATGCTAAGGCTGAAGGTGTAGGAAATCCTGTGATTTATGTGGGTTCAAAAACAGGGCGTGATGGACTTGGTGGAGCGGTTATGGCAAGTGATAGCTTCAATGAAGAAAGCAAATCTTTGCGTCCTACAGTGCAAATTGGCGATCCCTTCAGTGAAAAACTTCTTATGGAGGCTTGTTTAGAGCTTTTTAAAACCGATTATATTGTGGGTATTCAAGATATGGGTGCTGCAGGGCTTACTTCAAGTTCTTTTGAAATGGCAGGAAGAAGTGGCAGTGGCATGAAACTTTACTTAGATAAAACTCCTATGCGTGAAAGCGGTATGACCCCTTATGAGTTAATGCTTAGCGAGTCCCAAGAAAGAATGCTTATTTGTGCGAAAAAAGGCTATGAAGATAAGGTTATAGAAATTTTCAAAAAATGGGATTTAGATGCTGTGGTTATGGGTGAAGTTACCAATACAGGAAAAATGGAGCTTTTTTGGCATGATGAGCTTGTAGGACTTATTCCTATCGAGCCTTTAAGTGAAAAAGCGCCGATTTTAAGCCGTCCTATAAGTGAGCCAAGGTATTTAAGTGAAATTAAAGACTATAAATTTGAGTTAAAATCAAGCGTTCAAGAGCTTTTTATACAAATGCTTCAAAATGAAAATATTAATAATAAAGCTTTTATTTATGATCAATTTGATTCAAGCGTGCAAACCAATACCATAAAAGCTGATGGAAAATTAGGTGCTAGTGCTATTCGTATCAAAGAAAATGGTGCAAGTGTGGCTATGGCTATAGAATGTAATTCACGCTTAAATTATGTAAATCCTAAAATAGGAGCAGCTTTAGCAGTAGCTTCTGCAGGAAGAAAAGTTGCTTGCACAGGAGCTAAGCCTTTGGCAATAAGTGATTGTTTAAATTATGGAAATCCGCAAAATCCTGAAGTGATGTGGCAATTTGCACAAGGTTGCGAAGGTATTAAAGAAGCTTGTAAAGAGTTAAATACCCCAGTAGTAAGTGGCAATGTTTCACTTTATAATGAAACTGAAGGCGTAAGTATTTATCCAAGTCCTACTATAGTAAGCGTAGGGGTTTTAGAAGATGCAAATAAAACCTTAAAAGCTAGTTTTGAAAAAGAAAATTTAAGCGTTTATCTTTTAGGTGAAAGTTTAGGAGAATTTGGCGGATCTATGGTAATGAAAATCCAAGATAAAAAAGTATCAGGAAGTCTTAAAGAGCTTGATTATAAAGCTGAACTTGCACTTTGGGATTTACTTTATAAAGCCAATCAAAATTCTTTACTTGAGTGTGCCAATAGCGTAGGAATAGGGGGTATTGCTATGACTTTGGCAAAAATGTTTGCTATTTCTAGTGTAGGTGCAAATTTAACAAGTGATTTTGATGATGAAAAAATGATTTTTGATGAGAGTGCAAGTCGTGCTATAGTAGGACTTAGCAAAGAAAATGAAGAAGCTTTTTTAAATTTAGCTAAAGAATTTGGAGTAAAAGCTTATAAATTAGGTGTGAGTACAAGCCAAAAACATTTTAAACTTGATAGCATTGAGTTAAGCAAGGCTGAACTTGATAAGCTTTATTTTGAAAGTTTTAAAGAGCAAATCCAATGACTTTAGTTTTAATTATACTCGTTGTTTTGGTGTTTTACTGGTATTATAAAACTTGGGGAAAACAGGATTTTTTAAACTCAGCTACAAAAGGAGCCAAAGGCTTTGCTAAGGGTTTTGCTCGTGGGGTTATGGAAGAAAGAATGGATGAGTTTAAAAGGCGTATGAATTACTATATTATCGCACTTTTGGCAAAAATTGCAAAAAGCGATGGCAGAGTAAGTGAAAATGAAGCTGAAATGATCAAAGATCTTTTAGATGCAAATGCTAAAGATGAAAAAGAAAGAGCTTTTTTAAAAGCAAGTTTTAACGAACATAAAGAAAATTTAAGCGATGCTTTTTATGTGGCAAAAGATTTTTTAAAAGAAGTGCCTTTACCTAAAAATGAGCGTTTTAATGTCTTGCGTGTGCTTGTTTTTATGGCTTTAATCGATGCAGATTTTAATGCTAAAAAGCGTGAAATTTTAGAGCAAATCGCTAAAGCCTTTGATATAGCAAAAAGCGAACTAGACGCTTTTATAGCAAGTCTTTCAAATTTAAAAAGTACTAAAAAAGAATTAAGTCTTGATGAAGCTTTTGCTATTTTAGAACTTCCAAATAATGCGGATTTAAATGCGGTAAAAAAACAATACCGCAATTTAGCAAAAAAATACCATCCTGATATTTTAAACGCAAACAATGTCAACGAAGAAGAGCTTAAAATCGGCGTAGAGAAATTTCAAAAAATCAACGAAGCTTATGAAAAAGTTAAAAAACATTTAGAAAGGTAAAAATGAGAGCATTACTTAGTGTGAGTGATAAAGAAGGCATAGTAGAATTTGGCAAAGAGCTTGAAAATTTAGGTTTTGAGATTCTTTCAACTGGGGGGACTTTTAAGCTTTTAAAAGAAAATGGAATAAAAGTTATAGAAGTGAGTGATTTTACAAAGAGTCCTGAGCTTTTTGAAGGGCGTGTGAAGACTTTACACCCTAAGATTCACGGTGGGATTTTGCATAAAAGAAGCGATGAAAATCATATCAAACAAGCAAAAGAAAATGAAATTTTAGGCATTGATCTAGTTTGTGTAAATTTATATCCTTTTAAAAAAACTACCATCATGAGCGATGATTTTGATGAAATTATAGAAAATATCGACATAGGCGGACCTGCGATGATAAGAAGTGCAGCAAAGAACTATAAAGATGTGATGGTACTTTGCGATCCGCTTGATTATGAAAAAGTGATTGAGACTTTAAAAAAAGGTCAAAATGATGAGAATTTTCGTTTAAATTTGATGATAAAAGCTTATGAGCATACGGCAAATTATGATGCTTATATTGCAAATTATATGAATGAACGCTTTAACGGAGGTTTTGGAGCGAGTAAATTTATAGTAGGACAAAAAGTATTTGATACAAAATATGGAGAAAATCCACATCAAAAAGGGGCTTTATATGAGTTTGATGCCTTTTTTAGTGCAAATTTCAAAGCCCTTAAAGGCGAAGCAAGTTTTAATAATCTAACCGATATTAACGCAGCTTTAAACTTAGCTAGTAGTTTTGATAAAGCTCCAGCTATTGCTATAGTAAAACATGGAAATCCTTGCGGTTTTGCTATAAAAGAAAATTTAGTACAAAGCTATATGCATGCTTTAAAATGCGATAGTGTCAGTGCTTATGGGGGAGTGGTTGCAATCAATGGAACTCTTGATGAGGCTTTAGCAAATAAAATCAATGAAATTTATGTAGAAGTAATCATCGCAGCCAATGTAGACGAAAAAGCTTTAGCTGTGTTTGAAGGTAAAAAACGCATTAAAATTTTCACTCAAGAAAGTCCGTTTTTAATCCGCAGTTTTGATAAATATGATTTTAAACATATTGATGGGGGTTTTGTGTATCAAAATAGCGATGAAGTGGGCGAAGATGAACTTAAAAATGCCAAGCTTATGAGTCAAAGAGAGGCAAACAAGGAAGAATTAAAAGATCTTGAAATCGCTATGAAAATAGCAGCATTTACCAAATCAAACAATGTTGTTTATGTAAAAAATGGTGCTATGGTGGCTATAGGTATGGGTATGACAAGTAGAATCGATGCAGCAAAGGCAGCAATCGCTAAAGCTAAAGAAATGGGGCTTGATTTGCAAGGTTGCGTTTTGGCAAGTGAAGCCTTTTTTCCTTTTAGAGATAGCATAGATGAAGCAAGTAAAGTAGGGGTTAAGGCTATAGTAGAACCAGGCGGAAGTATAAGAGATGATGAAGTGGTAAAAGCAGCCGATGAGTATGGTATGGCGCTTTATTTTACAGGAGTAAGACATTTCTTACATTAAGTTTAATGGAATGTTATGTTTTTTACACATAATTCAATAAAAATTAAATAAATTATGTGTAAAATATTTCCGAAAAATTTTATTTTTAGGAAACTATGATGTTTAAAACTATAGGATTTAAGGTTTCTGCTGCAATTTTTGTGGTGTTGCTTATAAGTTTTATTGTAATGCAAGTGATTTTAAATTTGGATTTTACAAATACTGCCAATAAAATGAGCAGGGCAAATTTAGATACCGTAAGTACTTCTGTTTTTCAAACAATGAGAATGGCTATGAATTTAGGAGATCCTGAAAAAATTAAAGAAGCCATTGAAGATGCAAAAAGTATAGAGGGTATTAGTGATATTAAAATTTATCCTTCAAAAGATACTATAGATCTTTTTGAGATGAAAGCCCCTCAAATTTCAAATGATAAGTGTATTATAGAACAATTTTCAAATCCTAAAATTCAAGCTTTAGAAGAAAATGTAAATGGTGTTGTGCATTTAAGATTGATACGCCCTTTGATTGCAGATGAAAGTTGTGTTGCTTGTCATGCAAATGCTAATGTAGGGAGTGTGATAGGGGTTATGGATATATCGCATTCTTTAGAAGGTGTTCAAAAAGATATAAGTAAAACCAGTCAATCTTATATTATAATATTTACTATTGCTTTGATTTTTACCCTTTGTGTGGTTCTTTTAATGCTTAAAGTTGTTGTTGGAAAGCCTGTTTTAGAGCTTTTAAATCATGCTAAAGAATTAGCTCAAGGAAGTGGCAATTTAAAAGCTCGTATTTCAGTTAAAGGTCAAGATGAAATTGCTTTAGCTTGTGGATATATCAATCAATTTATCGAAAAAACTCACAAGGCAGTTAGCGGTGCAAGTCATAATTCAAAAAATGTAGAAAAACAAAGCAATCTTTTAAATTCAAATGCTATTTCTTTAAGTGATATCAGTTCACAAAGTCATAAGCAAATAGATCAAAGTTTTAAACTTGGTGCAAATGTTGGCAATGAACTTGGAGAACTTGCTAGTTTGTCAAATAAGGCAAATAGTGCCAATGAAAAATCCTTTTTATTATTAGAACAAATGCTTAAATCTTTGTTTAATGTTGCTAATAAAGTATCAACAGTATCCCAAAATGAAAATGAATTGGCTAAAAAAGTTGAAAACATGGTCAATCAAGCAGGCAATATACAAAAAGCAACTCAAATGATGGATGAGATCGCAGATAAAACCAATTTACTATCCCTAAATGCTGGCATAGAAGCAGCTAGGGCTGGTGTCTTTGGACGAGGTTTTTCTGTAATTGCTGAGGATGTTAGGCAGTTGGCTCAGAACAGTGAAGAATTTTTGGGAAATGTAGCTCAAATTACAAAAGAGCTTTTGCAAAGTATTAATGAGGTTAGCGCAGAATTAAAGAAAAATGCTCAAAGTGTACAAGCTTTAAATGATGACACCACTTTATTGGTTAATGATGCTAATGAGGTTAAATTATGTAACGAAGATGCTAGGGCTTTGGTAACTCAATGTACTGAAAAAATAAAAATTTCCCAAGAGAATATACAAAATTTACTTTCTCGTATGCAAGAAAATGTTGAAGTAAGTGAAAAGAATGAAGAAATTTCTAAAATTCTACTTCAAGTTGCAGATGAGTTAAAAATAGTGTGTCATAATCTCGAAAGCGAACTTAACCAATTTCAAATTTAAAGGAATAAAATGAAAAAAACGCTTCAAATTGCTTTAGCTGCAACTTTTTTTGCAGGTTGTGCTAGTACTTCTGTTACTTCATCTACTTCTAAAGGTAATAATGAACTTGCGCAAAATCAGCTTTTCAAAATAGAAAAAATTATAGTTAATGGTAAAACTTTTGATCCAAAAAACGCAGAGGAAAGTCCAAATATCAGTTTTGAAAATAATAAATTTTATGGTTATTCAGGATGCAATCGTTTTTTTGGTTCTTACCAAACTAAGGCGGATACTTTACAAATCGAAGGTGATCGCGTGGCTTCAACTCAAATGCTTTGTCACCCAATGGATGTAATGGATTTTGAAAATTCTTTCCTTTCAAATTTCAAAGGAACTTTTAAAATTTCAAATGAAAATGGAAAACTTGTTTTAAGCAATGATGAAATGAAAATCTTTTTTAAATAATACCCTAAAGCCTCGAAATATCGAGGTAATCTTCTTAAATTTGACAAAAGTCTAAAAAATGATACAATTATAATTTTATTATCAAAAAAGGTAGTTAAATGATAAAATCAATTCCTGAATGGAGTGAGCAAGAATATCTCATGCTTTCTTTACCTCATGAAAAAAGCGATTGGAATCCCTACTTAGAGGAAATTTTACAAAGTTATAAAGAATTTGTAAAAGCAGTGAGTGAATTTCAAAAAGTTTTACTTATAGCTCCTAAACAGAGTGATTTTGAAAATTTTAAAGATATAAAAAATGTAGAGTATTTTAAATGTGATACCAATGATACTTGGATACGCGATTTTGGAGCTATAGATATAGTAGAAAATGGTCATTTAAAGGCTCTTGATTTTACTTTTAATGCTTGGGGAAATAAATTTCAAAGTGAGCTTGATAATGCTGTAAATTCTAAGCTTTTTAAAGAAAAATTTAAAGAGGAGCTTAAAAAGGTTGATTTTATTTTAGAAGGAGGAAGTATTGACTTTAATGGAGAGGGTGTGATGCTTACAAGCTCTCATTGTCTTTTAAATGAAAATAGAAATTCTCATCTAAACAAAACCCAAATTGATATAAAATTAAAAGAAATTTTTGGTTTAAAACAAATTATTTGGTTAGAAAATGGTTTCATAAAAGGTGATGATACGGATCATCATATCGATACCTTAGCAAGATTTATAGATAAAAATACCATAGCACATTGTATTTGTGAAGATGAAGAGGATGAGCATTATTTGCCTTTGCAAAAAATGAAAGAAGAGCTTAAAAAAACAGGCTTTGATTTAGTAGAACTTCCTATACCTAAGCCTTTATACTATAAAGGAAGAAGATTGGGCGCAACTTATGCGAATTTTGTTTTTGTAAATAATGCTTTAATTGTGCCTTTTTATAAGGATAAAAATGATGAAATCATAGCTAAAAGACTTTCTAAAGCTTTACCTAGTCATAAAATTATAGGAGTAGATGCAAGAGTGTTTTTACGACAAAACGGTTCTTTGCATTGTTCTTGTCAAAATCGTTTCAAAGGTTTAAGATGAGTTTGCAAAAAAAAGCAACTCTTGTAGCAAGTTTATGTGCTATTGTTTTAGCCTTGGTTAAATTTATAGTAGGCTTAACAAGTGGTTCTGTTGCGGTGCTTTCAAGTGCGATTGATTCTTTAATGGATTTTGCTATTTCTGCTTTTAATTTTTTAGCTCTTAAAAAAAGCTCACAAAAGGCGAATGAAAATTATAATTTTGGTTTTTCTAAAATTGAAGCTTTAATGGGTTTGTTAGAAGGTGTTTTTATAGTTGGCGTGGGGATTTTTATTTTTTATGAGAGTATTTTAAAGATTTATTATAAAGAAGAAATTAAAGATTTAAATTCAAGTATCTATGTGATGATTTTTGCTTTAATTATGACTTTTTTTCTTGTACTTTTTTTAAATTATGTAGCTAAAAAAACCAAAAGTTTGATTATAGAAAGTGATGCTTTGCATTACAAAACAGATTGTCTAACCAATGCTTGTACTTTAGGGGCTTTGGTTTTGATTTATTTTACAAATTTACATATTATTGATGCTATTTTTGGAATAGTGATCAGTCTTTATACGGCATTTTCTGCTTTTAAAATCATTAAAAAAGCTTTAGCTTTTTTAATGGATGAGGCTTTACCTAAGGAACAAGTGGATAAAATTTGTACTTTGATTTCTAATAATCCTGAAATAATTTCCTATCATGAATTAAAGACGCGTAAAACTCCAAGTTGTAATTATTTAAGCGTACATTTGGTTTTTTGCCCTATAATTTCGCTTTTAAATGCGCATAAAATTTCAGATGAAATAGAAGAAGGTGTGCGTAAGATGTTTGAAAATGAAAAATGGGATATACAAATTCATTTAGATCCTTATGATGATGCAGAACAAGAAAGGCAAAGACAATGAAAATTGCTTTAATACAACAAAAATTTCATTCAAATAAAGAACAAACTATAAAAAAAACTTGCGAATTTATAGAAGAAGCCTCTAAACAAGGAGCTGAGCTTGTTTGTTTGGGAGAACTTCATCAAAGTGAGTATTTTTGTCAAAGTGAAAATGTGGATTTTTTTGATTATGCTAATGATTATGAAAAAGATGTGAAATTTTGGGCAAATATAGCTAGAAAAAATCAAATAGTGCTTATTACTTCATTATTTGAAAAACGAAGCGCCGGACTTTATCATAATACTGCAGTGGTTTTTGAAAAAGATGGTTCTATAGCAGGCAAATATCGCAAAATGCACATACCCGATGATCCTTGTTTTTATGAAAAATTTTATTTTACTCCTGGAGATTTGGGTTTTGAACCTATAAATACAAGTTTAGGCAAGCTTGGAGTGCTTATTTGTTGGGATCAGTGGTATCCTGAAGCAGCAAGAATTATGGCTTTAAAAGGAGCTGAGATTCTTATTTATCCCACGGCAATTGGTTGGTTTGATAAGGATAAAGATGAAGAAAAACAAAGACAACTCAATGCTTGGCTTGGCGTACAAAAAGGACATGCTATAGCTAATGGCTTATATGTAGTAGCTATCAATAGGGTAGGTTTTGAAAAAGATGTAAGTGGGGTAGAAGAGGGCATTAGATTTTGGGGAAATTCTTTTGTTTTTGGCCCTCAAGGTGAAGAACTTTGTCTTTTAGATTCTCAAAACGAATGTGTAAAAATCATAGAAATAGATAAAAAAAGAAGTGAAAATGTACGTCGTTGGTGGCCTTTTTTGCGAGATAGACGCATAGAATATTTTGCAGATTTAACTAAAAGATTTATTGATTAAATCAATAAATCTTACTTGTTTTGTATATTTTCAAGATAGCTTTTTATTTGCTCTTTTTCTTGTTCGTTTAAATTTATAAAACTTATTTCTTTAAGTCTTGATAAAAGCAAATTATCTTCTAAAATTTCATTTTTTCCTATTTCTAAAGAAGTGATGACACTAGAACTTATGAGAAGTCTTTGGGTTGCATCTTTTCTTAAGCCCCATATATTATGTATGGCAATATTATTATCTGTAATTTGTCCTGCATAAAGCATAATATGTCCAGGTAAATAAAGTAAACTAAGATAAGCTTTCCCAAAGCGGTTTAAAAAATCTTTTTTTTGAGAATTACTAAGAGTGCTTATATCAAAATGATTAAAAGAATTTTTTTGTGCAGCTGAATTTCTTGGTAGATAAAGTCCAAAAGCTGAAAAGATATCACGAGTTAGTAAAGAACAATCTCTTTCAAAATTATAACCGCCCCAGCCATAAGGCAAATTTAAAACTTGTGAAAGTTGATTTTTTAAATTTTTATCATTGAATTGTAAAGGAAATTTAGATACATCTTTTTTAGAAATTTTATATTTTTTAGAACCTATTTTTCCATAAAAATAGTTTTTATCTTCTTTGTAGTAAGGATAAATAGCACCAATTCTACTTTCAAAGAAAAATTTACCATCCTCGCTATAGATAGGAAATTTTTCTTTTAGTGGTGTGATAAAGTTGAGATTTTCATAGATTTTCGCTCTATCGTTTGAGAAAAATTCCAAATTTTTACTTTCAACAAATCCAAATCCAGCTTCACCTAAAACAAAAGCATAACGCTTATCTTTGCTAAAATGTGAAATTAAGACAGGGGTTCCAGCATTTAAAATGCCATCGCTTGCATAGTCAAAAGGAATTCCTTCATTTTCAAAAAAAGGATTTTTTAAGATAGTTCTTTGGGTTGGAAGATTTTTAATGATTGTATTTTGGATAATTAAAGCTTTTTGATTAAGTTTGCCAAATTCTTGGATATTTGCGTTATTTGTAACGTTTTTAAACCATGAAAGTGGAATAATTTGTTTATTGAAAAAATAATAAGTATTTTTTGAATTTAAATATAAGGGAAAGGACCAAAAAATATTTTGTCCTTTGTAATTTTTAAATGAATCATGCCAAGGATTAAAGAAATATTTTTTATATCGTTTTGCATCAAAATTAATATCGTAAGTAAATTGTGGCAAAATGCTTACATTTTGTTCGTATTCAAGTTTTGCATAATGTTGATTTTTATTTTTTTGTTCTAAATTTTCATGATGGAGTGAAGTTAAATTTTTTGTTGAACAAGCTGTTAAAAATAGCACTATAAAAGTAAAATATAAACAAGATTTCATAATCAACCTTTTAGAAAAAATAGTTATAATTAAAGCCAAGGAAATATAATGCTTGATAAACTAGAAAAAATTTTAGCTTATGATAATGTTTTTTTAAGTGGCGGTGCTGGAGTTGGTAAAAGCTTTTTGACAAATGAGCTTATCAAATCTTATAGAAAACAAAAAAAATTAGCCATAGCTCTTGGTTCTAGTGCTCTATCGGCGTTTAATATAGGCGGCGTTACCTTACACAGCTTTTTTTGTTTAGGGTATTGTGATGATATGATGAAATTAAGCGCATTGGATCGCAATCAAAAACAAAAAGAAAAATTAACAAAACTTAAAGAGCTTTTAAAAACGATTGAGCTTATTATTATCGATGAAATTTCCATGGTTAGCGCAAGTGTTTTTGAAATGATAGGCTTTAGACTTAAAAATTCTCAATTTAATGGAAAAATTTTAGTTGTAGGAGATTTTTTTCAACTGCCTCCCGTAATTAAAGAAAAAAAAGAAACTTTATTTAATCATTCTTATTATGCTTTTTCTTCATTTTTTTGGCAGGATTTAAATTTTAAGAATATTAAACTTTCTCAACCTAAAAGAACACAAAATATAGAATTTTATAACTATTTATCTTTGATTAGACAAGGTTTTTTAGATGAAAAAATTTTAAGCTTTTTTGAATCTTTGCAAATTGATTATAAAGAATTAGAAAATTTAGAAGATGATTATACTTTACTTTGTGGTATCAATAAAAAAGTAAACAATATCAATCAAGAAAAATTAAGCAAACTTGAGACCCCACTTGTATGCTTTAAGGCTCAGGTTAAAAAAGAAGATAAGAGAATAAAAGATGAAGAACTTGATTCTTGGGTTGGAAGCTTAAATATATTGGAAGAATTAAATATTAAAATAGGTGCTCGTATTATTTTTTGTGTAAATAATTGGGATAAGAATTATTATAATGGTGAGCAAGGCATTATAGAAGATATTCTTTATGAAGAGGAGAAAAATTATATTAGTATTATTAAAAATAATGGGATGAAAATTTTACTTGAACCTTATACTTTTTTCATGGAAGAACTTGAACAATCAGGTAAAGATTTTGTTGTTAATATTCTTGCAAGTGTTACACAGTTTCCTATTAAATTAGCTTATGCTATCACTATACACAAATCGCAAGGCATGAGTATTGAAAAATTAGTGTGTGATATTGATCATATTTTTGAAAATGGACAGCTTTATGTCGCTCTTTCTCGCGCTACAAACCCAAATACTTTAAAAATTTATTCTACAAAAAAGATAAATTTTGGATTTTATTTTGCTAATATTTTAAAAATAGATTCTAATGTGATTGAATTTTATAAAAAACATAATTTTTTAGATCTCGAAATACAAGAACAAATCATTTAAAGGCATTAAATGAAAAAAATATTTTTAAGTGTTTTTTTGGTTTTGAGTTTAAATGCTCAAAATCTTGAAATAGATAAAATAAGAACAGATTTGTATTCTAAAAGTGGAGCAAATGTTCTTAAAAAAGTTGAAATTTCTTTGGAATTTGATGGGAATAATTTAAAAGAAAATGAAAATAAGTTAATTGATGCTGTAAATACAGTAATTTCAGGGTTTTTTTATGAAGATATTTTTACAGAAATTGGAAAAAATAATTTTAAAAAAACTTTAGAAAAATTTTTAGATAAGAAGTATAAGATTAAATTAGATGATATATATATCATATCTTTAAGCGGAGTGGAAAAATTTGATTTAGAGGAGTTTAAACGCTTTTTAGAAAGCACTGAGGCTAAAGAGAAAGGTATGGGCAGCGAGGTAAAAAAAGCACTTAAAAATTTAGAAGTTCCTAAAACTCAAGTTCCTGGTGTTGAAAAGAACCCAACTTCTAGTGTTCCAAATTTAGAAGCCAAGCAAGTTGAACAGCTTTTCAAAGATTCAGATGAAGAAAATAAAAATGACAATGGAGAAATCAATATGGATAATTTAAATACACCTAAAATGACTCCAGATATAGAAGAAAAAATTAAAAGAGATTTAATCGCCAATCCTCCACAAATATTCAAAGAAAATAATGCAAGCAAGCCTTATCATTTGCCACAAACAGGCTATGATATAAAGCTTGATGAAAATTCAACGCAAAATTAGCGAACTATATCATAATTTTGCGGAATTTTTACCTTGAAAATATCGGAGTTGATTTTTGGATTTTTAATTTGATTGTTTAGATTGATTATAACATCATTTTCAAATTCATCTTTATAGGATATGCTTTGAATTTGCTCTTGATTGAGTTTAATTGTATAATTTATATTATCATATTTTGCTACAAGTTTATCTTTGTCTATAAGGCTTGCTTTTTTGAAAATTTCATTAAGATTTGGAATACTATCAAGATGAGAGAAAATGACTTGTTCTAGATCGTGCTCTACTATGGTTACTTGATTTTTGTTGATATAAATCTCTTTTTTACTAGGAGTATCATAACTCCAATATGCTTGATCTTTACTCAGTATAAAATGTCCAGAATAAGAAAGTGTAGAGTTTTTGGATTTTACTATTTGGGTAAAATTGCTTGAAAAGGTATTAAAATTAAGATCAAGGGCAAAAAGTTGTCCTATAAAAATAAAAAATATCAAGAATGTTTTTTTCATTTATTTTCCTTAAAAAAATTATATTTTTTATATCATTCTAGCTAATTTTAATTAAATAATCGTTATAATGATAGTTTGAAAAATTTATAAAGGTTTAAAAATGTTTTTAAATACCTTAAAAGCCGTTTTTGGAACAAAAAATGATCGTGAAGTTAAAAAATACTTCAAGCGCGTAGCACAAATCAATGCTTTAGAAGGCAAATATCAAAATTTAAGCGATGATGAATTAAAAGCCGAATTTGCAAAATTTAAAGAGCAAATTTTAAGCGGAGAAAAAAACGAAAATGATATCTTAAATGATGTTTTTGCTATAGTCAGAGAGACAGGTAAGAGAACTTTAAATATGCGTCATTTTGATGTGCAGTTAATCGGTGGTATGGTTTTGCACGATGGAAAAATTGCAGAAATGAAAACAGGGGAGGGTAAAACCCTTGTAGCAACCTTGCCTGTTGTTTTAAATGCCATGAGTGGAAAAGGCGTACATGTCGTTACAGTAAATGATTATCTAGCCAAAAGAGACGCTGAGCAAATGAGTGCGATTTATAACTTTTTAGGTTTTAGTGTAGGCGTGATTCTTTCTTCTCAAAACAGTGACATAGAGCACAAGCAAGCTTATGATTGCGATATTACTTATGGAACCAATAATGAGTTTGGTTTTGATTATTTGCGTGATAATATGAAATTTTCAAAAGTTGAAAAAGTTCAAAGAGAGCATAATTTTGTTATTGTAGATGAAGTAGATAGTATTTTAATTGATGAGGCAAGAACTCCGCTTATCATCAGCGGTCCTACAAATCGCACTTTAGATGGTTATATTAAAGCCAATGAAGTAGCCAAGCAAATGCAAAAAGGCGAAGCAGTTTTACCCCCTGCAAAACCTGAGGGTGATTTTGTAGTAGATGAGAAAAATCGTAATATTTTAATCACGGAAGCAGGTATTGCTAAGGCTGAAAAACTTTTTGGTGTAGAAAATTTATACAGTCTTGATAATGCTATCTTAGCACATCAGCTTGATCAAGCTTTAAAGGCGCATAATCTTTTTGAAAAAGATGTGCATTATGTTTTAAGAAATAATGAAGTTATCATCGTTGATGAATTTACAGGGCGTTTAAGTGAAGGGCGTCGTTTTAGCGAAGGGTTACATCAAGCTTTGGAAGCCAAAGAAAATGTAAAAATTCAAGAAGAAAGCCAAACTTTAGCAGATATTACTTTTCAAAATTATTTTAGAATGTACAATAAACTTGCAGGTATGACAGGAACTGCACAAACAGAAGCGACTGAATTTTCTCAAATTTATAGTTTAGATGTTATTTCTATACCAACAAATATTCCTATTAAAAGACAAGATAAAGATGATCTTATCTATAAAACTCAAAATGAAAAATTTAAAGCCGTAATCGAAGAGATTAAAAAAGCCAATGCTAAAGGTCAGCCTGTACTTGTAGGAACCGCAAGTATAGAGCGCAGTGAAGTTTTTCACAATATGCTTGTAAAAGAGAAAATCCCTCATCATGTTTTAAATGCTAAAAATCACGAGCAAGAAGCTTTGATTATCCAAGATGCAGGTAAAAAAGGTGCTGTAACTATCGCTACAAATATGGCAGGTCGTGGTGTGGATATAAAAATCGATGATGAGATTAGGGCTTTGGGTGGGCTTTATATCATCGGTACAGAAAGACACGAAAGCCGCCGTATTGATAATCAACTTCGTGGTCGTGCAGGAAGGCAGGGCGATCCTGGAATAAGTCGTTTTTATCTAAGTTTAGAAGATAATCTTTTAAGAATTTTTGGCGGGGATCGTATCAAAAGTATCATGGATCGCTTGGGTATAGAAGAGGGCGAAAGCATAGAGTCAAGAATCGTTACAAGAGCGGTTGAAAATGCGCAAAAAAAAGTAGAAAGCTTACATTTTGAAAGCAGAAAGCATTTGTTAGAATACGATGATGTAGCAAATGAACAAAGAAAAACTATTTATCGTTATCGCAATGAGCTTTTAGATGAAAACTATGATATTAGAGCTAAAATTTCTCAAAATATCGCTGAATATAGTGCAAATGTAATGAATGATTATATACTTGATGAAAGCGGTTCTAATGTAAATTTTGAAAATTTGAAAGCAAAAATTTTATATGAATGTTCAACTCAGATTAGTGAAAAAGATTTTGAGAATTTAAGCGTCATTGAAATGCAAGATAAGCTAAGTCACATTCTTGAAAATTCTTATAACGAAAAGATGTCAAGACTTGAGATTAAAGAATTGCGTAATATAGAGCGTATTTTATATTTGCAAGTTTTGGATAATGCTTGGAGAGAGCATTTGTATCAAATGGATATTTTAAAAACAGGAATAGGGCTTCGTGGATACAATCAAAAAGATCCTCTTGTGGAATATAAGAAAGAAAGTTATAATCTTTTCTTGGAGTTGGTTAATCGTATTAAATTTGATAGTATTAAACTACTTTTTAGTGTGCAATTTAATCAAGAAGAGGTACAAAATTTAGAAAATAAAGCCAATGAAGAAAATGAAAAGCTACTTCAAAGCTCAGTAGAAATGGGCGCAAGCGAAGATAATCTTGGCGAAGCTGAGTTTAAAAAAGTTCCACGCAATGCTCCTTGTCCTTGCGGAAGTGGAAAAAAATTTAAAGAATGCCATGGAAAAAGTGGTCCTAAGCAAGGAATTTTAGCTTGAATAAAAGCGTTTTAAAATATTTACTTTTTAAATATTTAAGATTTGATAAAGAACAACCCTTTATCAATCTTTCTATGCTTTTGGCCTTTTTAGGAGTTTGTGTAGGACTTTGCGTTTTGCTTGTAGCTATGGCAATTATGAATGGTTTTGATAAAGAATTTGAAAAACGCTTTTTTGTGATGAATTATCCTATTACTATTTTGCCTAAATTTTACGCTCCTGTAAATGATGAATTTATAGATGAGTTAAGAAAAACATTTCCAAATTTGTTATTTAGCCCTTATATAAGCACTCAAGTTGTTGTAAAGGGAGATAATCGTTTTGAAGGTGGTGTGCTTTTTGGCGTTAATTTTAATGATGAAAAAAGAATAAACGAAGTGGTTGCTAAAGCTTTAAGGGATGAGAATTTAAGTGGTTTTGATATACTTGTAGGATCAGCACTTACTGATGAATTTGGTTTGCATAAAAATGACAAACTTTCACTTATTTTTTCAAATCTTAATCCTAGTGGATTTTCTTTAGTACCGCAAACTAAACGTTTTGATGTTAAAGCGCGTTTTACTTCAGGGCTTGCATTTTATGATAAAGCTTATATGTATACAGATGTTGATGCATTGAAAAAAGTACTTGGAACACCTAAAAATCCAAATTATGATGGAGTTCATGTATATAGTGATAATGCTTTTAAGGATGTTGAAAAAATTAAATCTTATTTAAAAGACGATTATGCTGTAGTAGGTTGGTGGGAACAAAATAAAAATTTCTTTTCAGCCTTAGAGCTTGAGAAAAGAGCGCTTTTTATAGTGTTGATGCTTATTATTTTGGTTGCAAGTTTAAATATAGTAAGTTCTTTATTGATGATAGCAATGAATCGTCGCAGTGAAATAGCACTTTTACTTGCTCTAGGTGCAAGCAAAAATGAGGTAAAAAAGAGTTTTTTTGCCTTAGGTATGCTTATTGGTGGCGGCGGTATGATAGTGGGTGTGGTGCTTGCATTTTTTGCTTTATGGCTTTTAGGAAATTTTGATATTGTAACTTTACCTGCTGATGTTTATGGAACCAGTAAATTACCACTTGATTTGTCTTTAATGGATTTTTCTTTAACCATTGTGGGTGCTTTAATAATCATAGCTTTATCGTCTTTTTATCCTGCAAAAAAAGCAACTCAAATTAATATTTTAGATACTTTAAGAAATGAATAAATTGTAATTTTGGAGATTTTTATTGTCTTTGTTTACTCAAAAAAATAAGAATTTTAAACCTTTAAAACCTCTATCAAAGTCAAAAATAATCACTAATTTAATTCTTTTGATTTTATTTTTAATATTGTTTTGTTATTGTAGTTTTAGTATAAGTGCTTATCATTTTGATTTTAGTGCAATTGCGACCTATAAAGAAAAATTTCTTCAAGGTTTTTTAAATACTTTAATAATCAGTTTTTTTTCTTTATTACTGAGTATAATTTTGGGTGGAGTTTTTTGTGCTTTTTCTTTAAGTTCAATTGTTTTTTTAAGATTTTTATCTACATTTTACATAGAGCTTATCAGAGGAACCCCTTTACTAGTGCAGGTATTATTGATATATTATATCGTTGCAAATAATTTAGGACTTGATAATCGATATGTGGCTGGAGTTATTATTTTATCATGTTTTTCTGCTGCTTACTTAGCTGAAATATTTAGAGCTGGAATTTTAAGTATTTCTATATCTCAGCTTGAGAGTGCTAGGGCTTTAGGGTTAAAAGAGATGCAGGTTTTTGCGTATGTAATTTTTCCCCAAGCTTTAAAAAATATTTTAGCACCTCTGAGTGGACAATTTGCAAATTTAATTAAAGATAGTTCATTATTAAGCGTTATTGCTGTAAATGAATTAACCCAAAGTGCACAAGAGATAAATTCTTATACTTTTGCTACTCTTGAAGCTTATGTAATTTTGGCTATTACATATCTTGTTTTGACTTTACCTATAAGTATATTTTCTCGTTATTTGGAGAGAAAATGCCAAAAATGATTTAAAAAAGCTTGACAAATAGAGCTAATTTTGGCATAATCACATTTTTATTTCAGAAAATGTCTCGTTAGCTCAGCCGGTAGAGCATCTCCCTTTTAAGGAGGGGGCCGTTGGTTCGAATCCAACACGGGACACCATTATAAAGGTCGCTTAGCTCAGTTGGTAGAGCGCCACCCTTACAAGGTGGATGTCATAAGTTCGAGTCTTATAGTGACCACCATTTTATAAAATCATAAATAGGTTTTATAATCTCTACTTCTTTACTTTGGATGCAGCGGTAGTTCAGCTGGTTAGAATGCCGCCCTGTCACGGCGGAGGTCGCGGGTTCGAGCCCCGTCCGCTGCGCCATCTTGTCTCGTTAGCTCAGCCGGTAGAGCATCTCCCTTTTAAGGAGGGGGCCGTTGGTTCGAATCCAACACGGGACACCATTTTTATTGTTAGGGTTATGACCCTTTCGTCTAGTGGCCCAGGACAACACTCTCTCTGTGTGGAAACAGAGGTTCAAATCCTCTAGGGGTCGCCAATCATAGGTCGCTTAGCTCAGTTGGTAGAGCGCCACCCTTACAAGGTGGATGTCATAAGTTCGAGTCTTATAGTGACCACCATTTTATAAAATCATAAATAGGTTTTATAATCTCTACTTCTTTACTTTGGATGCAGCGGTAGTTCAGCTGGTTAGAATGCCGCCCTGTCACGGCGGAGGTCGCGGGTTCGAGCCCCGTCCGCTGCGCCATCTTGCTTGGTAACAATTTTATAAGTATAATTTGCAAAATAATAAAAAATAGAACTAAGGAAAAAAATGCTTATTATTGGACATAAATTATTAAAAAATTTAGATTTTTCTTTTATTGAAAGTGTTGAAGAAGTTAAAGATAATAAAGTTTATTGTATTGTTTATGATGAAAAATTGATTTCTTATTTAAGTCAAAATGATTTTGAATTTGCTATTTTAGTTCAAAATAAAGACGAGATATTTTTAGCCAATGCTTTAGGAGCTAAGTTTTTGCTTTGTAATGATAAAAAACTTGCAAAATTTGCTAGCAAGGTTGCAGAATTTTATGTTTTTGATAGTAGGGTTTTAATGATTGTTGATAAATTAGAGAATTTTAAAAAATTTTATAAATTAAAAATCGATGGAATTATTTTAAAAGATAATATAGATAATTTTCCTAAAAACTGATAAATTCTTTTATAAAATAAGTGCTAATTGACGAGGTTTAAATAATGCAAAAAAAATCTTTTTTGAAAATTTACGGATTAATTCCTTTTTTACTTATAGCATTCATCAATGCTTTTGTAGATTTAGGACATAAAATTATTATTCAAAATACTATTTATAAGGCCTATGAAGGAAGTGAGCAGTTATTTTTAAATGCTATAGTTAATGCTTTGATTTTACTTCCTTTTATTCTTATGCTTTCTCCTTCGGGTTTTTTAGCGGATAAATATCCAAAAAATATTGTAATGAAAATTTCAGCAATTTGTAATGTTATACTCACTTTAATAATTTGCATTTGTTACTATAGCGGTGCTTTTTGGATGGCTTTTATTTTTACTTTTATAATGGGAGTGCAAGCAGCACTTTATTCACCAAGTAAATACGGTTTTATTAAAGAACTCGTAGGAAAAGACTTTCTTGCTATGGGTAATGGTGTAATTAATGCAGTAAGCATTATGGCAATCTTAGCAGGAATGGCTTTGTTTTCTTTAAGTTTTGAAAGTCTTTATAGTTCTGCATATAATCAAACAGATGAAATTTTAAAAGAAGTAGCACCTTTAGGAATTGTGCTAATTTTATTTTCTTGTATCGAAGTATTTTTTGTGTGGCGTTTACCTAAGCTCAAACAAACAAATAAAGATTTAGTTTTTAATAAAAAAGATTATATCCGTGGAAAACTTCTAATAAATAATCTTAAGCTTGTTTTTAAAAATAAAACTATTTGGCTTTGCATAATAGGAATTTCATTTTTTTGGGCTATATCTCAACTTTATCTTGTTAGCTTTCCTGTCTTTGCTAAAAATGAACTTTTTATAGAAAATACTTTTTATGTGCAAATTTCACTCGCTTTTTCTGGTATAGGAGTGATTTTAGGCTCTTTAGTAGCTGGTAAATTTTCAAAAAATTATATAGAACTTGGACTTATTCCACTTGGTGCATTGGGTATGTTTTTAATGGCTTTTTTAATGCCTTATTTTGTAAGTTTATTAAGTTATAGTTTTTTATTTTTCTTTTTTGGATTTTGTGGAGCTCTTTTTATCATTCCTTTAAATACTTTAATCCAATTTCATGCCAAAGAAAATGAATTGGGACAAATTCTTGCAGGAAATAATTTTTTTCAAAATATTGCCATGTTAGGATTTTTACTCTTAGCAACTTTATTTGCAAAATTTGAAATCAATGTGGTTTATTTGTTTTATTTTATTACTTTAGTAACCTTTATAGGAAGTTTTTATATACTTTTAAAACTTCCCTTTTCTTTAGTGCGTATACTTTTAAGCATAGCTTTTTTGCAACGATACCGCTTGCTTGTAGAAGGTTTTGAAAATATACCAGAAAAAGGTGGAGCTTTGCTTTTAGGTAATCATATTTCTTTTATTGATTGGGCTGTTGTACAAATGGCAATTCCAAGAAAAATTTATTTTGTTATGGAAAGAAGTATTTATTCTAAATGGTATATTAAAATTTTTCTTGATAAATTTGGTATTATTCCTGTATCAAGTACAGGAAGTAAGACGAGTTTAGAACTGATAGCAAAGCATATCAAAGAAGGTAATTTAGTTTGCTTATTTCCTGAAGGTACACTTTCACGACATGGACAATTAAATGAATTTAAAGCAGGATTTGAATTAGCTTGTGAATATTTAAGCGAAGATGATGGAAAAATTATTCCTTTTTATATAAGAGGACTTTGGGGTAGTGCTTTTTCAAGAAGCGATGAAGAATTTTCAGCAAGAAACCGCACTTTAAATAAAAGAAAAATTGCTATAGCTTTTGGTAAAGCTATGCCTTTGCATTCTAAAAAAGATGAAGTTAAAGCTAAAGTTTTTGAACTTTCTTTTATGGCTTGGAAATCACAATGCGAAGCTATGCATACTATAGCAAGAGCTTGGATAGATACAGCTAAAAAAAATCTAAATCAAATAGCTATTATCGATACACTAGCTGGAGATATTTCTTATAGAAAAATGTTGACTCTTAGTTTATTTCTTAATTTTTTTATTAAAAGAAAATCCAAAGAATTAAACATTAACCCTCAGCGTGGAAGTTACGCTCCTAAAGAGGAAGCTATAGGAATTTTACTACCTGCTTCTTTTGCAAGTTCTTTAACCAATCTATCTGTTTTAATCGCAGAAAAAATTGCAGTAAATCTTAATTTCACGGCTGGAGAAAAAGCTCTAAAAGCAGCTATAAAAAATGCGCAAATTTCACAAATTTATACTTCTAAAACTTTTTTAGAAAAATTAGCAAATAAAGGCATAAACCTAAATTTCGATACAAATATACATTTAATTTATTTTGAAGATATTATAGAAGATTTTAAAATGCAAAAAACTAAAATTTTTAGCATGATGTTAGCAGTTAGTATAATGCCTAGTTTTATACTCAAAAGTATCTTCACTCCTTCAAAAAACAATCTTGCCATCGCAGCTATTTTATTTAGCAGTGGAAGCGAGGGGTCTCCAAAAGGTGTTATGCTAAATAACCGTAATATTTTAAGCAATATAGCACAAATTTCTGATGTACTTTGCACAAGAAACAATGATGTTATTCTCTCGTCTTTACCACCTTTTCATGCTTTTGGACTTACCGTAACTACATTTTTGCCTTTGCTTGAAGGTATTAAAAGTATCACTTTTGCAGATCCAACTGATGCCTTAGGGGTTGCCAAAGCTGTTGCTAAAAATAATATCACTATTATGTGTGGAACTTCAACCTTTTTAGGAATTTATGCAAGAAATAAAAAACTTGATGCTTTAATGTTTGAAAGCTTAAGAATAGTTGTATCAGGTGCTGAAAAACTAAAAAATGAAGTAAGAACTGCTTTTGAAATGAAGTTTAAAAAAAGCGTTTTTGAAGGTTATGGAGCTACGGAAACTACACCTGTAGCGAGTGTAAATTTACCAAATCGTTTTGATGCGGATTATTGGCTTATACATCGTGCCAATAAAGAAGGAAGTGTGGGAATGCCTCTACCTGGAACTGCGGTACGTATTGTTGATCCAAATAATTATGAAAATTTAAAAACAAATGAAGATGGACTCATACTTATAGGCGGTCATCAAGTTATGGTAGGCTATCTTAATGACAAAGAAAAAACCGATGAAGTTATTAAAGAAATTGATGGCATAAGATGGTACAACACGGGAGATAAGGGACATTTAGATGAAGATGGTTTTTTATATATTATCGATCGTTATTCTCGCTTTGCAAAAATTGGTGGAGAGATGATTTCTTTAGGTGCAATAGAAGAAGAAATTGCCAAATTCATAGACACTGAAGTGGTTAAATTTTGTGCCACATCTTTAGAAGATGAGAAAAAAGGAGAACAAATTGTTTTACTCATAGAATGTAATAATGAAATTTTTGAAAGAGTATGTGAGGCTATAAAAAATTCTAATATACCTACACTTTTTAAACCTAAATATTATTTTCAAATAGAAAAAATTCCCCTCCTAGGTTCAGGAAAAATTGATCTTAAGAAAGTTAAAGAATTAGCTAAAAATTTAGCCATATAATTTGAGCTTATAACAAAGCCCAAATTAAAATTGGCATAGAAACAAAAGCAAAAAGAACTCCGAAAGCTACAGCACTTACGGCTAAATTGCTATCTAGTTTTGCTTTCATTACCATAGCTCCTGCTAAAGTCATAGTAGGAGCTGCGCTTTCTATAATAGCAACGATGGTAGAATCTTTTAATTCTAAATTAAATATTTTCAAACAAAATACAAAAAATAAAGGAGCTAAAATCATTTTAGCAAAGATAACAACTATTGTAGGTTTGTAAGAGGTTTTAATTGCCATAAAACCAAGTCCTAAACCTATAGCAAAAAGTGCAACAGGGGTCGCAGAAGCACCAAATAAACGAATAGGAGAGAAAATAAATTCAGGTAAAGTAATCAATTTACACAAAAAACCAAAAAGTAAAGCTAAAAAAGGTGGAAAGCTAAGAATTTTTTTAACATTAGCAAGCAAACTGACTTTTTCTCCATTTCCCAAAGAAAGTATAAAAGGTCCAAAAAGCGATATAGGTAAAGTTGTAGCTAAAGCATCATAAAATATAACTTCAGCGCTAAATTGTGGGTCATTAAATACACCAGCAACAATAGGCATACCCACAAATATAGTATTTCCAAAACAAGAAAGCAAAAACATACTGACTAAAGTTACTTTAGAAAAATGAAAAACTTTTCCAATAAGAATAGCAAAAAAAGCTGCTAGTATACAGCTAAACAATCCAATAAAAATAAAAATAATCAATGAAAAATCAAAATTTAAATGATATGCTTTATCGAAAATCAAACAAGGTAAAGCAAAAATAATAGCAAAATCTAAAAAAGTCCTAGCTTGTTTTTGCTTTAAAACGCCAATTCTTTTGGCAAAATATCCGCCTGCAAGTAAAAAAAATTGTAAATAATGGTATAAAAACAAACATTGAGTAATCCTTTTTAAGGGATGGTTTTTGAAAATGGATAGAATTATATTCTTTATACTTAAAAAAAATCTTAATATTTTTTAAGTTTTTTAAAAAAACCAATATTTTTTATTTTTTGTAACTTTAAGAAATTGTAAGTTGAAATTTGATTTTGAATAGTTGGTATTTTAAGTTGAATGATTATAATTTTAAATAATGGTGCGGTTTAATCTTAATTAAAATACTATATATTGTATTTAGAATGATATAAAAACAATAAATTAATATAGCTTTTGTTTTTAATTTTTGAATATTTTTAAACTTATTTAGGCGGAGATCATCTACTTTAGTTATTTTTATTTTTAATATTCACGCAATAAGACAGATTTATTTTGAAAGTTTATCTTATTGCTTTTCTTATTTTCACTGTGCATCATTTGAATTTGAAATTATTTTTTTCAATTTCTTTAAGGTTGTATAGCGGTTTTTTCACATTTGCACTGATTTTGTATTTCTTAATAATAAGGTTTCAAATAGTTCAGTATCTATAAATATTCAATGGACAAGATAATCGTTGTAAAAATTGGGATATGTTTGGCGGTTTACTTGGTGGTGGATGTTGTGATAAGGATAATGTATTTTTAGGATTTGTACCTTGTAAAGAAGATGAGAAAAAGCTTGCTAAATTAAACGATGCAGGAAAATGTCATGAAGTAGGAATTTATTGTTCTAAAAAGGTTAGTTTAGGTTTTACTAAAATTTGCGTTGAAAAAAGAAAAGTTTTTGTTGCTTCAATTCTAAATTAGGAAGAATTTTCAATGAACAAGGATGCCCTTAGCTTGAAAAAGGGTGGAGTAGTGCGGAAGGTCCGCAATGCAAAGGCTTCACTCCTGAAGAATTTCAAAAATTAGATTTTAGCGAAATTGATTTAAGTGAATTCATTGCTGATATTGTAGGAAGTTTTGACACAGGAAAAATACAAGCTGATTCTGTGAAAATACAAGAAAAGATTCAAAACAATATCGAGAATGTAACGAAAAAACCTGCAAATTAAAAAAAGAAAATAAATTATTAGAAAGGAGAGAAGCTTAGTTAAAAGTTTGTTTGGTAAGCCACAAGGGAGTTTCGCCCCTTAAGAAAAGGGGCAAGGCTAATAAGCCTTGACAGTAATTATACAAATTAGTATAATTATAAGTATGAGTCGTGTCATATAGTTCACCCCCCCCCCTTTTTTTTTCTAGGGTGTGATTATGCCACAGGGTTGCAGCCTTGTGGCAAAACCCTTAATGCAATTATACCAAACAAACTCTTTAACTTCTTTAATATAGTCCATGAAAAGATTTTACTTGTTATTCCTTAGCACTTTGTTTTTTGCACCTTCATTTTTATTTGGTGCAACTGAAATAGCTAATGGAAATCTAATTTATACTTGGGGTTACGGCGATGTAATGAATGAAATCATGCAAGCGGTTAAAGGAATAACCACTGAAACAAGTTATATCGTTAATGCAGCCTTAGCTATTTCATTATTACTTTTTAGTATTAAAAAAGCAATGGATGGACAAACAAACCCTGTGTTTGAATTTGGAAAAATGTTTGTACTTTTTGCTGTAGTGTGGGTCATGTTTTTAAAAACACCAAATGACAATAATCACCGCTTTATGATTTATGATGAAGTCACTAGTAAAGATTATCTCATTTCTCAAATTCCTATAGGCATAGGAAAAAGCTTTGCATTAATAACACAATTTGAGAAGGTTATCCTAGAAGCTATGGAAAAACATTTTTCAACTCCACAATCTACAAATTTTTCTAACGCAGGTTTAGGTTTTTCACTTCAAGTGATGAGTACTTTACCAAGCGTAAAGCTTTCGGCTATTGATGCAACTTTACAAAAAAATATTGATTTTTACTTTAGAAACTGCGTTTCAGTAGGTATCTTGCTTAATCAACAAGGTAGAAATCTTTTTCAAAACTCTGATAATTTAATGCAAGATCTTTTCACAAACATAGGCAATGGCTTTCAGCTCACTCCTTTGTTTAAAAATAACAATAATATTGAAGAACAAAGTGTTGTGCCTTGTTCTGATGCAAGTCCTCAAATCGTTGAAATGATTCAAAAAGATACAGATGAAGCTATGAAAATTCATGCTGCTTTGCTTGGTATGGCGAATGATATGGCAAATTATGAGCAAAAGTTCTTAGGTGCTGCACAAATCTATAACGAACAAGCTGTGAGTGCTAGATCTTATTTGCAACAATCCATGATAATGCTTGCTTCTCAAGATGCAATCATTAATACCGCTAAATCAGTAGGTTTAAATCCTGCTTCTGTGGCTGCAAATACTGCTTATGCGGATCAGCAATTTTACGCAAGTATGCAAGCACAAGGACACTTGGCACAAACTTATTTGCCTTTAGCTAAAGCTTATTTAACAGCTATCATCATAGGTTTGTCTTGGCTTGTTGCTTTGCTTTCTATTGTGTTTGGCTCTTACACACATATTAAGATGTTTTTTACTCTATGTATTTGGATAGTGCTTTGGACTCCTATACTTTGTATTATTAATTTTATAAATGATTTTAATCTTATGAATGTTGCACAAGTAATAACAAGGGGAAAAGCAGCTTTAAGCTTAGGAGATAACATGCTTATCTTTAAAGAAGTAGCAAATAGATCAAATTTCATGAATTACCTTGTAATGAGTACTCCTGTTTTAGCTTATGCTATAGCTAAAGCAAGCGAACAAGGATTTGTAACTTTTGCTTCTGGATTATCTCAAGCTCTAACAGGTGCTTCAAGAGCTGCTGGAAGCTTTGCAAATCAGCAAGCCTTATCTACACAAACTAGCATTGCTGCTCCTAGAGGAGATGAAGTTTGGGCTGTGGGTGCAGGTTATAATACTCTTCAATCTTCGTTTGGTGTAGGTGGTAGAAGTTTTATGGGAACAAGAGATATGCAACATGGTGGTGAATTAGTTAAAGATAATATGACAGGAAGTTCCACTGTAATCAATGCTAATGGTTCTATATGTAATGCTTCTATTAAAGGTTTAAATGCTGGTATGACTGCAAGCAATTTAGAAACTAGAGCACACGCTCTAAGTGATGCGATTCAAAATTCTAACCTATCTCAAAGAGCTTTAGAAGTTGCTAGCGGAAAAGGAGATAGCTTAGCCTTATCAGAAAACGATAGAAATACTATCACCAAAGCATCACAACATGCTTTAGCTGATGCTTATTTTAAAGCAACAGGTGTGGATGTAAAACAAGCTTATGATGATGTAATGAGAGGAAATATTGGTTTTGGTGTAGGTGGAGTATCTACTTCATCAATGGAAACTGAAGCTTGGTATCAAAATCTAAGTAAAGATCAAAGAGAAACATTTAATAAAACATTCAGCGAAAGTATTTCTAATGAAATTGGCAAAAATAGAGATGCAAGTGCTTCATTTAATAACCTTCTTAAAACAGGAAATGTTACAAATTCTGCTAGCATTAAAAGTTCTATGGATGGCTATAATGAAGCTAAAACGCTTAATAATTCAGTGGGTTATGATGGTGGCTCATCTATCGTTCAAGGCTATATCAATGAAAATTATGGTGGCGTAGTTAGTAAAGAAAATGTGGCTTCTGCTGTGAATGCTGTTGAAAATATGGCTGCAAGGGGAGATATGCAAGGATTATCACACTATGCAGGAGTGGATTCTAATGTCAATTCAAATGGATTACACGAGCAAACAAAACATAATTATTATGATCCAAAAGGCACTATGACTGATCATAATAAAGCCATAGATGATTTAAATTCAAGACAAAAAGGGTTTATGGCAACAAGAAATGCGTTTAATGATGTTAAATCAGAAGGATTAGCAGGTGAAATTCAAAAAGCAGCAAATGCAGCTGAGTATAAAGCAGGAACTGCTATAGAAGAAAGAAATAATAAGATTGATTATGCTGGCATACAAAAAGATATTAAAGATGGAAAAGCTGACATTAACAAAGTGATAGATTTTGGTAACCAAAATAGAAATATGTGAAAATAAGCCTAGTTAAAAAGCTAGGCTTAGTCTTGATTATTATGGTATATATTTTCTGGCATATAGCTATATGTTGGATCTATAAAATAATTTGTTGATGAGCTAGCATTGCCTGATATAGATGAGTAGTCGCCAAAATTTGTCGTAAATGAGCGATCTATTGTTGATGAACTACCACAAATATTTTTTTCAATAAAATCTTTAATATTTGAATTTATATTCTCTATATTTTCAGGTGTTATCTTATTTATTTTATCTTTGAATAAGTATAAAATACAACAAACTATTAAACCGGTTACAATAAACGCAAGACTTACTAAATAAGCAATTAAGTGCGCTTTATCCATCTTTATTCCTTTCAATTATAACTTATTCATATTTTTAATAAAATTATACCATATTTTAATAAATTTTTGCAAGTATTTTTGCTATAAAATGCCTATTTTTTAGTGGTTTGAAACTGATTTCTTTTTTTATTTAACTATGTCAATTTTTAAGTGCTAATTTTATAAGACTTTATAGCACTATTTGCAAGATCGGCTAAGAATTTGCTTCTATTATCGCTTATTGTATCTATTGCCTCTACTAAGCTTTTAGGCAAGGTAATATTAATTCTAATTTTTGCTTCATTATCAATAGGTTCTTTAATATAATCACCTTTTTCAAGCATAACTTCTAATGCTCCTTTAAATGCTTCTTTGAGATCTTTTAAGGCTTCTATTTCATTTTCACCATCTCCTATAATATAAGGGAAATCTTTATATCTTGCAAAATATCCTCCGCCATCTTTTTCATCAAGTTTTTTTATAATAATTTCATAAGGTAGATTAAGATAGTAATCTAAGTCTTTCATAATTCATTCTCCTGTTATAGCTTTTAAAACCATTTTGACATATATAGCCTTTATAGGGCGTTTAAATGGAATAGTAATAAGATCACATTCTTCTTTTCTGAATTGATAATGTGATCCGCCTTTATTAAAACATTCATAACCTTCGCTTTCTAATAAAATCTTAAGCGTTTCAAAGCGCACATTGTTAGGATTATTTTTTAAATCTTTAATAATTTTATCTTTTTTACTCACTATAATATCCTTATGAGTATGTATTATACACACTTTTTATTAAGTATCACTTATAAACCGATCGCAATTCTTTTAATCTTGTTGTCTTTGTATGTTTAATTGAAAGTATTAAGACTGAGATTATTGAGCTGCGTTTTGAAACGGATTTCTTTTTTATTTGACTTGGAAAAATGAATAAGAATTTGTAGTTTCATGTACTAACAAAGGCAAGGGGCTTTTCTGCCCCTGCGGTTTTGTTAGAAAAATACTTCAACTTTAAGCTTAAAAAACCTAAAATTTAGGTATAATCTCACAAAACGCTTACTATGTCGTTTCATAGTTAGTCTTGATTGATAAATTTCCGCCAAGAGTGAAAACTCAAGGCGGATTTTTTATTATAGTGAATCTTGTTTTTTGCTTTTCTAATTTTTTGCCAATCTTTTCTATTTTTTTGTAAAAGTATTTTTGCTATGAATTTCTCATAATCGAAAGCCACGTCTCTTTCGGTTAAATGTTTTTTAGTATAAATGTATTAAGCTTAGACTAAGCGTGGTTTTTATAAAATTTTCACATGGTTATATCAAATGAGCTTGATTATCTCCTTAATTAATTCTAAGACAAGAACTAAAAATTCAATGATCTTACTCATCATGTCTCTTTCTTGCAACCGAAAGAGTAGCCATGCCTAATATGCTTTAATTATAGTATTTTTGAATAAATATTTTATCATCTTATTGATTATTTGTGTGATAGAATTTCCTTTCCGCAAATTAATGCACCTTAATACTTTTAGTCTCTTGTTAATTTTCTTATTTTTGGATATCTTTATAATCAAATACAAAAAACTTCTTATAAAAATAGTTTTTATCTTTTTTATTATGTCTTTTTGTGTAAGCATTTAAAATAAACTCCTTAAGCTAATTTCTCCTAACTTTTTAAAACAAAAAATAAAAAGTTAGGAGAAAAGTTAGGGAAAAATTTTTAAAATGGATTTTAACGGAAAAATTTAATTTAGATTTTAGATAGTTTTAAAGTCCTATTTTATAGATATTGTTTAAGTTTTATATTTATGTTAATTTATGTAGTTAGCAGTATAAATGGTGCGGTTAGCGAGATTTGAACTCGCACACGCGGAGCGCACCACCCCCTCAAGATGGCGTGTCTACCAATTCCACCATAACCGCATAGAAAAAAGCCCAAAAAAGGGCTTTGATAAGTTTTATTGTAAAACTATAAAAGGATTTGCATAAAGTGCTATTAGCGCGATAACAAGAGCATAGATAACTTGTGCTTCAATCATCGCTAAAGCGATAAACATAGTTGTCATTAATTTTGGCCCAAGACCAGGGTTTCTAGCTGTTCCTGCAATTGTTGCCGCTGCAGTATTACCCATACCGATAGCACCACCAAGTGCTGCAACACCAAGACCTAAGCCTGCTGCAAGAACTGAAAATGCTTTAATCCATACATTAATAGCTTCTTGCTCTACTGGAGCATTAGTTTCAGCTGCAAAAGCTACTGCTGCACATGCTAATAACAAAAAAAGAACTTTTTTCATTATCTTAACCTTTCTATAAAAAAATATTTTTCAATTTTTAAATCAGTTCGGCTTGCGTATCCCTACTTAAGACTTAAAAATAAAGCCGAATTATAACCAAAAGTATCTTTATTTTTATTGAAATTTACAAAAATTCACATTTTTGATTTAAATTTGATTGTTTTCAATAAAGCTTAAAAGTTTTTTTGCTTTAATAATATTTTAAAATAATTTTTAAGTTAAGGTTGTAACATTGAGTTCTAAATTTTCAAAAATAGGTTTCATTTTAGCGGTAGCAGGTTCAGCGGTGGGCTTGGGTAATGCTTGGAAATTTCCAACACTAGTAGGTCAAAGTGGTGGATCTGCTTTTATCTTGCTTTATATAATTCTTACTTTGGGTGTAGGTTTTGTGATATTTTTAGCTGAGCTTAGCATAGGAAAAATTAGTGAAAAAGATCCGGTTAATGCCTATGAAAAGTTAGCACCTTCAAATAAAAAAGCTTGGTCTTATGTTGGTTTTACTATGGTAGGGGCGATTTTAATAGTTTCTTTTTATACCTTGGTGATTGGTTGGATAGTTAAATATGTGTTTTTAAGTATCACTGGAAATTTGCCTATGGATCTAGAAGCAAGTAAAGCGCAGTTTGGATTTTTTACAAGCGAGGATTTTTTAAGTCAGTTTATTTATTTTACTTTGGTTTTTTTATGTGTTTTTTATATTGTTTCTAAAGGTGTTAAGAATGGGATTGAAAAGTTAAATGTTTGGATGATGCCTTCATTGTTTATTTTACTTATTTTAATGCTTGTTTATGCTATTAGTAAAGATGGTTTTATGATGGCGGTTAAATTTCTTTTTGTACCTGATTTTTCCAAAATCAACACTTCAAATGTTCTTGAAGCTTTAGGACTCGCCTTTTTTAGCCTTTCTTTGGGTGTTGGAACGATTATTACTTATTCTGCTAGTCTGCCTGATAAAACTAATTTTATTACCAGTACTTTAAATATTATTTTTATCAATCTTTTAGTTGGTCTATTAATGGGTTTGGTTGTTTTCACTTTTATCTTTGAATTTGGTTACAATCCTAATCAGCAAGGACCAGGACTTGTTTTTATTTCCTTGGCTACTTTATTTGAAAAAATTGGAGTGATTGGTTGTATTTTTGGAGCAGCATTTTTTATTTCTTTAATCTTTGCTGGTATTACTTCAGCTGTTTCAATGATAGAGCCTTTTGCTTTTTACCTTATTAATACTTTTGGTATGAGCCGTAAAAAAGCTTTGATTTTAATAGGAATTGTTGTTTATATTTTAGGAATGTTGTGTATTTTATCTTCTTTAAAAAGTACTCAGTTTGGATTTTTTGGAATGAGTTTTTTTGATTTGCTTGATAGTGTTTCAAGCAAGGTTATTATGCCTTTAGGTGGAATTTTGGCAGCTATTTTTGTGGGATTTGTGATGAAAAAAGAAGCTTTAAAAATTTTATTTAAACCTTATATGAGGGGTATATTTTTTGAACTTTGGTATGTGTTTTTGAGATTTATTTCCCCTTTGGCTGTTGTTATAGTTATGATAGCCGCTTTTTTAAAGTGAGTTTGAAAAATAATGAGAACATATTTTTCAAAAATCGGTTTTGTATTGGCTGTTGCTGGTGGAGCCGTTGGTTTAGGTAACGCTTGGAAATTTCCAACTTTAAGTGCAGAAAATGGTGGTTTTGTTTTTGTGCTTTTATATTTGTTTTTTACTTTAACCATAGGATTTAGTATTTTTTTGGCTGAAGTGGCTATGGGACGTTTAAGTAAAAGTGATCTTGCAAATGCTTATTCAAATCTTGCCATAAAATATGGCAATAGATGGCGATATGGCGGCGTTTTTATGTTAGGTGGTATTTTTGTTCTCTCTTTTTATCTAGTTATTATGGGATGGGTTTTAAAATATACTGTAGTTAGTCTTTATTATCTTCCTAAAACCTTAGATGAAGCAGCAAGTAATTTTCAGAATTTAATTACTACAAATTTGACAAGTTCTGTTTTTTTCTTCACTTTATCTTTTTTTCTTACTTTATTAATAGTATCTAAAGGTTTAATCAAAGGGATTGAAAAATTAAACGTTGTTATAATGCCTAGCTTATTTTTAATGCTTGTTTTTATGTTGTTTTATTGCATGGGATTTAAGCAAGGTTTTGCAAATGCTTTTTCTTATTTATTTTATCCTGATTTTTCACATTTTAAATTTAGCTCTATTGCCGAAGCTTTAGGGCTTGCATTTTTTACCTTATGCTTGGGAATAGGTTGTATAGTTACATATTCATCAGCCTTGGATAAAAAAACAAATTTTATAAAAAGTTCAGTGTATATTGTTTTGATTAACTTATTGATTTCTTTTATCATGGGGCTTATTGTTTTTACTTTTATCTTTGAATTTGGAGCCGATCCGCATACTCAAGGAGCAGGAATTGTTTTTGTATCCTTGATGAGTTTATTTAATCAACTTGGAGCTTTAGGCTATATTTTTGCATTTTGTTTTTTCTTAGCACTTTTTTTTGCTGGTATTACTTCAGCTGTTTCAATGATAGAGCCTTTAACTTTTTATATGATTAATAACTATCAAATTTCTCGTGTTAAAGCTCTATTTTTAATAGGTTTATTTGTTTTTGTTTTTGGAATTTGTTGTATCTTGTCATTAAATTTAAATTTTTTTTCTATGTTTAGTTTTTTTGGCAAAGATTTTTTTACTTTATTAGATAAATTAACTTCAAATTTTTTACTTCCACTTGGTGCTATAGTATGCTCTATATTTGTAGGTTTTTTTATGAATAAAAAACAAATTTATAAAATTTTTTCTAAATTTATAAGTCGAAAAATTTTCTTAATTTGGTTGTTTTTTATTCGTTTTATATCGCCTATAGCAATAATTTTGGTAATGTGTTATCAAATTTTTGTATAATAATGAAAAAATATTTTTTTAAGGAAAAATAATGGCTAAAAAATTCATCGATGTAATGGATACAAGCTTTAGGGATGGTTTTCAGTCTGTTTATGGAGCTAGGGTTTTAATGGATGATTTTTTTCCTGCAGTAGAAGCAGCAAAAGAAGCGGGTATTACTCATTTTGAATTTGGTGGTGGTGCTAGATTTCAAAGCTTGTATTTTTATCTTAAAGAAGATGCTTTTACCATGATGGATAGATTTAGAGCTATTGTAGGAAAAGATGCCAATCTTCAAACTTTAGCAAGAGGGGTTAATACTGTTACTTTAGATACTGGAAGTAGTGAGCTTATTGATTTGCATGCAAAACTTTTTGCAAAACACGGTACCACAACGATAAGAAATTTTGATGCTCTTAATGATATAAATAATTTAAAATTTAGTGGTGAATGTATAGCAAAACATGGATTAAAACATGAAATCACTATTACCTTAATGGATCTACCGCCAAATTGCAAAGGTGCTCATGATGTGCCTTTTTATGAAAAAATTTTGAAAGAAATTTTAGCAGCAGAAATTCCTTTTCACAGCATTTGTTTTAAAGATGCAAGTGGAACTTCTAATCCAAATAAAATTTATGAAACCATTAAAATGGCTAGAAAAATTTTACCTCAAGATGCACATATTAGACTTCATACGCATGAAACCGCAGGGGTGAGTATAGCCTGCTATCTTGCAGCACTTGAAGCAGGTGTTGATGGTATCGATTTGGCTGCAGCTCCTGTAAGTGGTGGAACTTCTCAGCCTGATATTTTAACCATGATGCATGCCTTAAAAGGTAAAGATTATGATTTAGGTGGACTTGAAGAAGAAAAAATTCTAAAATACGAAGAAGTTTTAAAAGATTGTTTAAAAGAGTATTTTTTACCCCCTGAAGCTACTATGGTAAATCCACTTATTCCTTTTTCTCCTATGCCAGGAGGAGCTTTAACGGCAAATACACAAATGATGAGGGATAATAATATTTTAGATAAATTTCCACAGGTCATTCATGCTATGAGAGAAGTTGTAGAAAAAGGTGGATTTGGTACTTCGGTTACTCCAGTTTCTCAATTTTATTTTCAACAAGCATTTAATAATGTTATGTTTGGGCCTTGGAAAAAAATCGCAGAAGGTTATGGAAAAATGGTGCTTGGTTATTTTGGAAAAACTCCTGTTACACCCGATGCAAATATTGTTGAACTTGCTTCAAAACAACTTAATTTAGAACCTACTACAGAGCTTGCTATAAATATAGCTGATAAAGATGAGAGTAAAAGTATAGCTTATACCAAAACCTTACTTGAAAAAGAGGGTATAGAAACGAGTGAAGAAAATATATTTATTGCAGCAGCTTGTAAAGAAAAAGGTATAGCATTTTTAAAAGGAGAGGCAAAGATAAATGTACGCAAATTAGCTAGTATGCCAAAACCTATGAGTGTAGATGAAAACAAATTTACCGTAGCTGTAAATGGTAACAAATATCATGTAGAAGTAAGTTATGGTTTTGATAAAGATGTTAATGTTAAAAGTGTAAAAAAAGTAGAAGAAAATAAAAATATTATTTCTTCAAATTCAACAAGTTCTGTAGATGCTGAAAATGAAGTTTTAGCAGGTATCTCGGGTAATGTTTTTAAAATTTATGTTAACGAAGGTGAAGAAGTAAAATCAGGTCAAGCTATCATGGTTTTAGAAGCAATGAAAATGGAGATTGAGGTTAATGCCCCAAAAGATGGAATTATTTCAGAGCTTTGTATTAAAATAGGCGATACTGTTAATGAAGGTGAAGTATTAGCTATTTACAAGAATTAAAGTGAGGGAAAAATGAAAAAATTTGATAATTTAGGTTTAGATAACATAAAGGAAATTTTTCATAATTTAAGTTATGATGAATTAAATGCTCATGAAAAAGCAAATAATGAAGGTTTAAGCACGGATAATGATACTTTTTGTGTGGATACAGGGATTTTTACAGGTAGAAGTCCTAAAGATAAATATTTTGTAAAACAAGATCCATCTAGTAAATATATAGCTTGGGGAAAGGTAAATCAGCCTATTACAAAAGAATTATTTGATAAACTTTTAACTAAAGCAAAGCAAGAATTAAGCGGAAAGAAAATTTATGTTCAAGATGCTTTTTGCGGTGCTTCTTTGCAAAGTCGCAAAGCAGTAAGATTTGTTACTGAAATTGCATGGCAAGCGCATTTTGTTAAAAATATGTTTATTCGCCCAAGTCAAGAGGAACTTGAGAATTTTAAAGCAGATTTTATTGTTTATAATGCTTGCAAATGTATCAATGAAGATTACAAACAAGATGGTTTAAATTCAGAGGTTTTTGTGATCTTTAATGTTGAAGAAAATATAGCGGTTATTGGTGGAACTTGGTATGGTGGAGAAATGAAAAAAGGTATTTTTTCTATGATGAATTATTGGCTGCCACTAGAAAATAAACTTTCTATGCATTGTAGCGCAAATGTCGGAGAAAAAGACGATGTCGCACTTTTCTTTGGACTTAGCGGTACAGGAAAAACTACGCTTTCAACCGATCCAAAAAGAAGACTCATAGGTGATGATGAGCATGGCTGGGATGATGAAGGTGTATTTAATTTTGAGGGCGGTTGTTATGCAAAAACAATCAATCTTGATCCTGAGCATGAGCCTGAAATTTATGGAGCTATTAAAAGAAATGCACTTTTAGAAAATGTAGTTTTAAGAGCTGATAAGAGTGTTGATTATGCTGATGCTTCAAAAACAGAAAATACGAGAGTTTCTTATCCTATAGAGCATATTGAAAATCATGAGCCTAGCTTAAAAGCAGGGCATCCAAAAAATATTATATTTTTAAGTGCAGATGCTTTTGGAATTTTACCTCCGGTGAGTAAATTAAGTAAAGAGCAGGCTATGTATTATTTTTTAAGCGGTTATACAGCAAAAGTAGCTGGAACTGAGCGTGGTATAACAGAGCCTCAAGCAACTTTTTCAGCTTGCTTTGGAGAACCTTTTATGCCTTTGCATCCAACGGTTTATGCGAGATTGCTTGGTGAAAAGATTGAAAAACATGAAGTTAGTGTTTATCTTGTTAATACGGGTTGGAGCGGTGGAAGTTACGGTGTAGGTAAAAGAATGAGCATTAAGGCTACTAGAGCTTGCATTAATGCTATTTTAGATGGAAGTATTGCAAAATGCGAATTTGAAAATTTTGAAGTGTTTAATTTAGCTATTCCAAAAGCTTTAGAAGGTGTAGAAAGCACGCTTTTAAATCCTATAAATACTTGGTTGGATAAAAATGCCTATGCTGAAACAAGAGATAAGCTAGCACATATGTTTGTGCAAAATTTCAAACGTTATGAAGATGTCAAAGAAGGTATTGAATTTAGCAAATTTGGACCAAAAATTTAAGGTATTTAAATGAAAAATGAAATGTGGTCAGGACGCTTTAGCGGTGCAAGCGATGAGCTTTTAAAAGAATTTAATGCGAGTTTAAATGTAGATAAAACTTTGTTTAATGAAGATATACAAGGATCTATAGCGCATGCTACAATGCTTGAAAGTTGTGGTATTTTAAAAAAAGAAGAATTAGATGCTATTATAAAAGGCTTAAAAAAAGTTAAAAGTGAAATAGAGCAAGGTAAATTTGTTTTTGATATTAAAGATGAAGATATACATATGGCTATAGAAAAGCGTTTAAGCGAGATTATAGGCAGTGAAATTGGTGGAAGACTTCATACTGCAAGAAGTAGAAATGACCAAGTGGCTACTGATTTTAAACTTTTTGTCAAAAAATCTCACATAGAACTTTTAAAACTTTTAAAAGAATTGATTCAAACTATGCTCGAACATGCTAAAGCGCACAAAAAAACCATTATGCCAGGTTTTACACATTTACAACACGCTCAGCCTGTGAGTTTTTCTTTTTATATTTTAGCTTATGCTTTTATGTTAATGCGAGATGTTAAGCGTTTGCAAAATAGCCTAGAACTTGCAGACTTTTTGCCACTTGGATCTTGTGCATGTGCAGGAACAAGCTATAAAACCAATCGTGAGTTGAGTGCTAAAATTTTAGGATTTAAAGATATTATGCCAAATGCTATGGATGGAGTGAGTGATAGGGATTTTGCTCTTGATTTACTTTATGATATAGCAGTTATTTTTACACACACTTCAAGACTTTGTGAAGAAATGATTTTATTCTCAAGTTCGGAGTTTTCTTTTATAACTATAAGTGATAGTTTTTCAACGGGAAGTTCTATTATGCCTCAGAAAAAAAACCCCGATGTTTGTGAGCTTATACGTGGAAAAACAGGGCGTGTTTATGGAAATTTGATTTCTCTTTTAACTATAATGAAAGCTTTACCTTTAGCTTATAATAAAGATATGCAAGAAGATAAAGAAGGACTTTTTGATAGTGTAAAAACGGCTAAAGATAGCTTAATCATCTTAAATGCAATGTTAAAAGAAATACGAATTAATAAAGAAAATATGCTTAATGCTTGTAAAAAAGGTCATTTGTTGGCTACCGATTTGGCAGATTATTTGGTGCGTGAAAAAAATATTCCTTTTAGAAAAGCACATTTTATAGTGGGAAATGTTGTTGCACAAGCTGAAGCACAAGGCATTGATATAAGTGAAATTAAAGATCTTTCAAAAATAGATCCTGTATTTGATGAAAAAGCTATGGAACTTTTAAATTTTGAATTTTCTTTAAATTCTAAGCAAAGTGAAGGCTCAAGTTCTATTGCAAGCGTAGAAAAGCAAATTCAAATTTTGGAAGGTTTTATTCAAAATTTATAAATATTGTTTAGGCTATTTTGCCTAAACATTGAATCTAAAATGCATTACATCGCCATCTAAAACGATATAGTCTTTTCCTTCAAGGCGTAGCTTTCCTGCTTCTTTGGCGCCATTTTCGCCTTTGTATTGGATATAATCTTCATAGGAAATAACTTCAGCTTTTATGAAACCTTTTTCAAAGTCATTGTGAATTACACTTGCTGCTTTTGGTGCTTTCCAACCTTTTTTGATTGTCCAAGAACGCACTTCAACTACACCAGCGGTAAAATAACTGATCAGTCCAAGCTTAGCAAAAGCAGTGCGTATGATTTGATCAAGACCGCTTTCGTTAACTCCTAGAGAACTTAAAAATTCATGACTTTCTTCATCACTTAATCCTACTAATTCTTCTTCGATTTTTGCACAAAGCTTGATAACTTCATGATCATTTTTTTTAGCATATTCTTTTAAAGCTTTTACATAATCATTATCTTCACTAATACCATTTTCATCAACATTTGCACCATAAATCACTTCTTTAGCAGAAAGCAGTCTTAATTCTTTGATTAAGGCTTGATAAATTTCACTTTCTTTTTCAGGGTAAGAACTTGCAGCTAAGCCTTTGTTTAAATGATCAAGTAAGGAATTTGCAAGTTCGAGACTTTCTTTAGCACCCTTTTGATTGGCTTTGGCTTCTTTGGTGAGTTTTTCTATTTTTTTACTCAGTTGTTCAATATCTGCTAAAATAAGCTCTGTATTGATAATTTCTACATCACGTAAAGGATCAACTCCACCTTCAACATGGGTGATATTTTCTTCATCAAAACAACGCACTATGTGTAAAATAACCTCAGTTTCGCGTATATTTGAAAGAAATTTATTTCCCAAGCCTTCGCCTTTACTTGCACCTTTAACAAGTCCAGCGATATCTACAAATTCTATTAAAGAATGCATAATTTTTTCAGGTTTTACGATTTTGGCAAGTTCATTAAGTCTTAAATCAGGAACTTCAACCATGGCTTTATTAGGCTCTATGGTGCAGAAAGGATAGTTTGCGCTTTGGGCATTTTGTGCTTTAGTTAAAGCATTAAAAGTCGTTGATTTGCCAACATTTGGAAGTCCTACTATACCTACACTTAAACTCATTTAGCTTTCCTTAAAATTTGAATTAAATAATTAACACACATTCTAACTCCAGCTCCACTTGCGCCAAAACTAGAATATCCCCAAGATTTTTCTGTATAAGCAGGTCCTGCTATATCAAGATGTAGCCATTTGTCTTTATATTCTTTACGAATAAATTTATCTAAAAATAACCCTGCGGTAATTGCACCTCCGTAGCGACTAGAGGCAGTGTTGCTAACATCGGCAATATTTGATTTTATAAGTTCTTTTAAGTGAGGGTTGAAGTGTAAGATTGTAGTATATTCTCCACTTTTTTTAGAGCTTAGATAAAAATCATTTTGCAATTCTTCATTATTTCCCATAATAGCGCTTGTAAATTCACCAAGTCCTACAACACAAGCTCCAGTAAGAGTTGCCATATCGATAAGTAAATCAGGTTTTAAATCTTGTGCAAAAGAAAGACAATCAGCTAAAACCAAGCGTCCTTCTGCATCTGTATTTCTTACCTCTATGCTTACACCTTCACGACTGATTAACACATCATCGGGCTTATAAGCATTGCCGCCTATCATATTTTCAGTTGCACCTAAAATACAATGCACTTCTAAATCTAAAGCAAGTTCAGCTACGGCTTTTATGATTCCCATTGCTGCTGCTGCACCGCTTTTATCAGCTTTCATTGTAAGCATAAAATCAGCTGGTTTTAAGCTTAATCCACCGCTATCGTAAGTTAAGCCTTTTCCAACAAATACAACACGTTTTTTTGCATTTTTGGCTTTATAGCTTAGATGAATGAGGCGTGGTGGGTGTACCGAGGCACGATTTACTGCTAAAAAGGCATTCATTTTTTCTTTGGCTAAAAATTTTTCATCATAAATTTTACAAGTGATGTTTTTATTTTCTTTAGCTAAATTTTGTGCATCTTCTGCCATTTTCAAAGGGGTGTAAATTTCAGGAATTTCATTGACTATATTTTTAGTAAAATTTGTGGCATTAGCTAAAATTTCTCCACGCTCTAAACCTATCTTAGCTTCATCTTTATTAAATTTCTTACCATTTAATTCTTCGCTTGAAATAATAAATCTTTCTAAAGTACTTGTTTTTTTCTCACTTTTATATTTGTCAAATTTATAAGCTCCAAAAAGTACGCCTTCAACTAAAGATGCAAAACTTCTAACTACACAATCTCCTATTATGCTAGGAAGTTTTACGCTTTTAATATTAAGTTTCTCAAGAGTTTTATATGCTGTGTAAAGACTTAATCTTATATCCTCATAAGCAAGACTTTTAAGCTCTAAATAAAGCTTTTTATTGTTTAAGTCCAATAAAACACCTTCGCCTTTGTAATTATTAAGTTTAAAAAAATCTTTTTCTTTGTTAAAATTTTTTAAATTTTTATCCTGTATAAAAACAAGTTCAAAGTCTGCTTTTATAGCATCTAGTTTTTTATCGTTTAATTCAAATTTCATGGTTTTTTCCTTTTATCTTTAAGTATAGCTTTTTCCATTTGTTTAAAACCAAATAATAAAAGGGATAAAAAAGCTATAATAATAATGGCTGCATAATACCAATGTTCTTCAGCCCAGGTCACCATCTTCCAAATTTGTTCTCCAAAATACCAAGCTAGAAGTATAGTGATTGATGCCCAAACCCAAGCGCTAAAAAGATTGATGATAGCAAATTTTTTTGCGCTATAACGTGTGACTCCTATACTCATAGGTATAATGGTTCTAAAGCCATACATATAGCGTTGTATAAAAATAATAGGCCAACCAAAACGTTGTAAAAGTAAGTGTGCTACTGCAAATTTACGCCTTTGAGTTTTTAATTTTTTTTGTATGTAGCGTTTATTATATCTTCCTATATAGAAATAAATTTGATCACCTACAAAACCACCAAGTCCTGCTATAAATATAATAAAACCTAGATTTACATGTCCTTGATGGGCAAAAATACCTGCTAAAATTAAAGCCAACTCCCCTTCTAAAATACACCATAAAAAAATAATAATATAAGCTAGATCTTTGTATTGGTAAAGTAAATTTTTTAAAAATTCTTCCATTTGTACCTTTCTATAGTTTTAAATTTCTAAAACACTATAAACTGAAGTAAGTTTTTCAAGTTTATTTGCTCCATTTAAATCTTTAAGATTCATTAAAAAACAAGCTTCAACGCATTTTGCTCCAGCTTTTTGAATGAGTTTATACGAAGCTATAGCTGTTCCGCCAGTTGCTATTAAATCATCTACAAGTAAAACTCTTGCATTTTGAATATTTTTAAATGCATCTTTATGAAGTTCTACTTTATCGCTGCCATATTCAAGATCGTATTCGCAGCTAAAGGTTTCAAAAGGGAGTTTCCCAGGTTTTCTAATAGGCACAAAAGGAAGATTAAGTTTTGCACAAATCATAGATGCAAAGATAAATCCTCTGCTTTCTGTTCCTGCTATGAAGTCTAGATTGTAATCTTTGTAGCGTTCTTTTAAATGTTTAAGTAGAAAATTTAAAGTCTCTTTGTTATTTAGTAGAGTGGTAATATCTCTAAAAATAATTCCTTTTTTTGGAAAATCAGGAATAATTCTAATGCTATCAAGCAGGTATTTTTGTTCTTCTTGTGTTAGTTTTATCATAATAATGCCTCGATTTTTGCTTCTAATTCTTTAATTCTTTGTCTTAGTTTGTCATTTTCTAAACGATATTGAGAATTTCTAGTTCTTAAAGATGTAAGGTCTGCTTTGATTTTATTAAGTTCTTCTGTGAGTATATCTATATTTCCAAGACTTCTTTGAAGTTGGATTTGTAGTTTTCTAATAACAATCTCAGTATCATCAAGATTGTTTTTGATAAAATCTTTTGATGTTTTTTCTTTATTAAGTAAAGTTTTATAGTAAAACAACATTACAATCAGATAGATAGTTGCACAAATCAATATAGTTAAAACAAGCCAGTTTGTAAACATTATATTTTTACCTCAATTTTTTGGATTCTTTGCATATGTCTCCCTTCTTCAAAAGGAGTTTGAATGAATTTTTCTATAATATCTATAGCCAATTCAATCCCGATTAATCTTCCGCCTAATGCCAAAACATTGGCATCATTATGTCTTCTTGCAAGTTCTGCACTTAAGCTTTCATGGCATAATGCACAACGAATGTTTTTATGACGATTTGCTGCAATAGAAATTCCAATTCCGCTTCCACAAATAAGAATGCCAAAGCTTCGTTTGTCTATTTTTTCGGCAAGTAAATGTGCATAATCAGGATAATCGCAGCTTACGCAAGTGTTTGTTCCTAAATCGTTAAAAATTATATTTTTTTCTTTCAAAAATACGCAAATTTTTTCTTTTAATTCAAAACCAGCATGATCACTAGCAATATAAATTTTTTCCCTAAGCATTGGTTTCCTACATTACTATATAAAATAAGATAAAAACCTAATCTTATCATATTAAATCATAAAAACAGCTTTTCTTTTTTTAAAATAAGCTTTATTTTTCTTTATATATGTTAGAATTATGTGACAAGAAAAATAAAATTTCAATAAATTAAGGGGAGAAGAAAATGAAGCTCATACTTATAGGATCTTCAACAGGTGGTCCTAATCAGCTTAAATTTCTTTTAAAGGATATTGATATAAAAAATACTTGTGTAGTTATAGCTCAACACATGAGTGCCAGTTTTATTCCATCTTTTGTGGGGCAATTTAATAAAGAAGCTTTTAGTGAAGTGTGCTTATTGAATGATAAAGAGATATTAAGCAATAAAATTTATATTTGCCCTAAAAATACTATTTTATCTGGAAATTTAAATATTGTAGCCGCTTGGCAAGATGTGGCTTCAAGCTTTAAACCGAGTGTGGATTTACTTTTTCATTCCGCTGTTTCTTTGGCAAAAACAAATAAAATACTTGCTATTATTTTAACGGGCATGGGAGATGATGGCGCAAAAGGTTTATTTGAGCTTTATAAAACAGGAGTTAGATGTTTATGCGAGAATGAAGCAGATAGCGTCGTTTATGGTATGCCAAAAAGAGCAAAAGATATGAATCCGCATTTAAAACCTATGAGCTTAAAAGAAATTAAAAAAGAAATTGTAAATTTTATTGATCAGGATTAATAAAAGGAAAATTGCATGGAAAAAAAAATAACTCCTAGCGAATTAGAGCTTAATGAATTTATAAAAATTATCAACGAAATGAGCGGTATTGATTTAACCGATAAAAAAAATATACTAGCTTTAAAGTTGAATAAATTTCTTGAAGGAACTAATACTAAAAATTTTTCCGAATTTTTGGGAAAATTAAAAAGCAATAGACAACTTAAACAAGAAACTTTAGATTTTGTAACCATAGGTGAAACTTATTTTTTAAGAGAATTGGTTCAATTGAAAGAAATAATTTATTATGCTAAAAGCTTAGAAAAGAGAGTAAATATCCTAAGCGCCCCTTGTTCAAGTGGAGAAGAGGTATATTCTTTGGCATTATTGGCTGCACAGAATTTTATTAAAGATATGTATATTTTAGGCATTGATATTAATTCAAGCGTGATTGAAAAAGCAAAACTTGGAAAATATCAAGGAAGAACTTTACAGCGATTGAGCGAGAGTGAAAAAAGAAGGTTTTTTTTGGAAAGCGAAGATAAATTTTATACTATTAATAAAAATGAGCTTTGTACTTGTAAATTTGAACTTTGCAATGTTTTTGAAGAAAAATTTTCAAGATTGGGAAAATTTGATATTATAGCTTCTAGAAATATGATTATTTATTTTGATCATGAATCAAAACTAAAACTTATGGAGAGATTTCATAGAATTTTAAATGATAAAGGAAGGCTTTATGTTGGCAATGCTGATTTAATTCCAGAGACTATTTATTTTAAAAAGATTTTCTCTCCAAGAGGTGTTTACTATGAAAAAGTATAAATTCTAAAAATTACTAAAAGTTACACTTTAGAAATTTATTAGTAAAAATAAGTTACATTTTGAAGTAGTTTTCTTTATTTAATGATAAAATAATTTTAATTAATTTTATATTTAGTTAAAAATAAAGGAAAAAACTTGATTGAATTAAAAAATGTAAACAAATACTACGGAACTCATCATGTTCTAAAGAATATTAATCTTTCTGTTAAAGAAGGTGAGAAGCTTGTTATTATAGGTCCAAGTGGAAGTGGAAAAAGTACAACTATCCGTTGCATGAATGGGCTTGAAGAAGTTAGTTCAGGCGAGGTCGTAGTTAACAATCTTGTTTTAAATCATAAAAATAAAATTGAAATTTGTCGAAAATATTGTGCAATGGTTTTTCAGCATTTTAATTTATATCCACATATGACGGTTCTGCAAAATTTGACCTTAGCTCCAATGAAACTTCAAAAAAAATCTAAAAAAGAAGCTGAAGAAACAGCTTTTAAGTATTTAAAAGTCGTAGGTTTAGTGGATAAAGCAAATGTTTATCCAGCAACCCTTTCAGGCGGACAACAACAACGCGTTGCTATAGCAAGATCACTTTGTACTAAAAAACCCTATATTTTATTTGATGAACCTACTTCAGCCCTTGATCCAGAAACCATACAAGAGGTTTTAGATGTAATGAAAGAAATTTCACATCAAAGCAATACTACCATGGTGGTTGTTACACACGAAATGGGTTTTGCAAAAGAAGTAGCAGATAGGATTATTTTTATGGAAGATGGTGCTATTGTGGAAGAAAATATTCCTAGTGAATTTTTCTCAAATCCAAAAACTGAAAGAGCGCGACTCTTTTTAGGGAAAATTCTTAAAAATTAACCAAAATTGAAAGGAGAAAAAATGGTTTTTAGAAAATCTTTGTTAAAGTTGGCAGTTTTTGCTCTAGGTGCTTGTGTTGCATTTAGCAATGCTAATGCAGCAGAAGGTAAACTTGAGTCTATTAAATCTAAAGGACAATTAATAGTTGGTGTTAAAAATGATGTTCCGCATTATGCTTTACTTGATCAAGCAACAGGTGAAATTAAAGGTTTCGAAGTAGATGTTGCTAAATTGCTAGCTAAAAGTATATTGGGTGATGATAAAAAAATAAAACTAGTTGCAGTTAATGCTAAAACAAGAGGCCCTTTGCTTGATAATGGTAGTGTAGATGCAGTGATAGCAACTTTTACTATTACTCCAGAGAGAAAAAGAATTTATAATTTCTCAGAGCCTTATTATCAAGATGCTATAGGGCTTTTAGTCTTAAAAGAAAAAAAATATAAATCTTTAGCTGATATGAAAGGTGCAAATATTGGAGTGGCTCAAGCTGCAACTACAAAAAAAGCTATAGGTGAAGCTGCTAAAAAAATTGGTATTGATGTTAAATTTAGTGAATTTCCTGATTATCCAAGTATAAAAGCTGCTTTAGATGCTAAAAGAGTTGATGCGTTTTCTGTAGACAAATCAATATTGTTAGGCTATGTGGATGATAAAAGTGAAATTTTGGCAGATAGTTTTGAACCACAAAGTTATGGTATTGTAACCAAAAAAGATGATCCAGCTTTTGCAAAATATGTTGATGATTTTGTAAAAGAACATAAAAATGAAATTGATGCTTTAGCGAAAAAATGGGGTTTATAATATGAATGAAAGTGTAGGTTTTGTTGAACATTTAAGACAAATTCTTACTTCTTGGGGTTTATATGATGAAAATAGTATAAGCCCTTTTGCGGTATGGAAATTTTTAGATGCTTTGGATAATAAAGATGCTTTTATTAATGGTTTTATTTATACTTTAGAAGTAAGTATTCTTGCTTTGCTTATAGCTACAATTTTTGGAACTATAGGCGGAGTTATGGCTACAAGTAGATTTAAAATTATCAGAGCCTACACTAGAATTTACGTAGAGCTTTTTCAAAATGTTCCTTTGGTAATACAAATTTTCTTTTTGTTTTATGCCTTGCCTGTTTTAGGTATAAGACTTGATATATTTACTATTGGTGTATTGGGTGTTGGAGCTTATCACGGAGCTTATGTAAGCGAGGTGGTTAGAAGTGGAATTTTGGCTGTGCCAAGAGGTCAGTTTGAAGCTTCTGCTTCTCAAGGATTTACTTATATTCAACAAATGCGTTATATTATAGTACCTCAAACCATTAGAATTATTTTACCACCGATGACAAATCAAATGGTAAATTTAATCAAAAATACCTCTGTATTGCTTATTGTAGGTGGAGCTGAGTTAATGCATTCTGCTGATAGCTATGCAGCTGATTATGGAAATTATGCGCCAGCTTATATATTTGCAGCGGTTTTATATTTTATAATTTGTTATCCTTTGGCTTATTTTGCAAAGGCTTATGAAAATAAATTAAAAAAAGCACATTTAACGAGATAAAGGGTTGTTAATGGAAAATGTTTTTAATGCACAAAATATTGAATTTTTAATGCAAGGTTTATTTCTGACATTAAAAATAGCCTTAGCAACTTGTATTATTTCGATTGTTTTTGGAACTTTTTTAGCTATAACTAAAAATTATGGGGATAGATTAAGTAAATTTTTAGCAGCTTGCTATATAGATATTTTTAGAAATACTCCTTTATTATTATGGATGCTTGCAGCTTGTTTTGTTCTACCTGTATTTTTTGGACAATTTCCTCAAGCTTTTTGGGGTACTATAGGATTTTCACTTTATACGAGTTCGGTTATGGCTGAAATTATTAGAGGTGGATTAAATTCTATACCAAAAGGTCAGTTTGAAGCAGCTTATTCTCAAGGTTTTGGTAAATTTTTTACTCTTTTTTATATTATTTTACCACAAACTTTTAGAAAAATAATACCTGCTTTATTATCTCAAATTGTAACCACTGTAAAGGATACAGCTTATTTAGCGGGTTTAGGTATAGCTGAACTTACTTATAATTCAAAAACTATATTGGCAAAACTAACAAGTTTTGAAGAAATTTTAGCGATGATAGGTGTTGTTGCGGGAATTTATTTTATAATATGTTTTTCGCTTTCTATGTTGGTAAGATATTATGCCAAAAAGACAGCTTACATTTCTTAAAAAAGCTTATATTTTTATATAAGCTTTTTAAATTTACAGCAGTTTTTAACATTTTTTTTATTAAAATCTTTTATATTAATTCATAATTTTATTGATTAAGGTTTTTTATGCGAGGTTATAAAATTTTTTCAGGCTCAGCTAATGTCGAATTTGCAAGACAAGTTTCTAAATATCTCTCCCTGCCTTTAAGTGATGCTGGAGTAAAGCGGTTTAGTGATGGAGAGATTAGCGTTCAAATTGATGAGAGTGTACGCGGAAAGGATGTTTTTATTATTCAAAGTACTTGCGCTCCTACAAACGATAACTTAATGGAACTTTTAATTCTTACAGATGCTTTGCGTCGCTCAAGTGCAAATTCAATTACGGCTATTATCCCATATTTTGGCTATGCGAGACAAGATAGAAAAGCAAATCCTAGAGTGCCAATTACTGCTAAACTTGTGGCTAATTTGATTCAAGCAGCTGGGATTGATCGCGTAGCTACGATAGATTTGCATGCAGGGCAAATTCAGGGTTTTTTTGATATTCCAGTAGATAATCTTTATGGAAGTATAGTTTTTAATGATTACATTAAAGCCAAACATTTTAAAAATGCTATTATAGGAAGTCCAGATATAGGGGGTGTTGCAAGAGCTAGGAGTGTTGCAAAGCATTTAGGGCTTGATATAGTTATAGTTGATAAGCGTCGTGAAAAAGCCAATGAAAGTGAAGTAATGAATATTATTGGAGATGTAAAAGATAAAGAAGTTATCTTAGTGGATGATATTATTGATACTGCTGGCACTATAGTTAAAGCCGCGGAAGCTTTAAAAGAAAAAGGTGCAAAATCTGTTATGGCTTGCTGTACTCATGCAGTTTTAAGTGGAAAAGCCTATGAGAGAATAGCAAGTGGAGCTTTAGATGAGCTTGTGGTAACAGATACTATACCTTTAAAAGAGCAATTACCAAATATTAAAGTATTAAGCGTTACACCTGTTTTTGCTGAAGTAATACGTCGTGTTTATCATAACGAAAGTGTAAATTCTCTTTTTATTTAGATTAAAAAAGCTTAAAGATTATTTTTAAGCTTTTCATTTTTATGCTACTTAAAGAAACAAAAAACATATATTTTTTTAAAAATGTGAAAAAACTAAACATCTTTCTATACAATTTAATCTATAAATCTGCTATTCTTTGAAAATATTTTATTTTCTTAGGAGAAATATGACTCAGTTAAGTACTAAAATTTTATGGTTGTTTGTTGCAACTTTAGGCGCTATTTGTTTTGGTTATTTAGCTTTACAAAATGGCGAAAGTGTATCAGCGATTTATTTGGTGGTTGCTGCTGTATGTATTTATATGATAGGATATAGATTTTATGGGCGTTTTGTAGCTTATAAGGTTTTAGAACTTGATAAAAATCGTGCAACACCAGCACTTGTAGAAAATGATGGGCGTGATTTTGTGCCTACAAATAAAGCTGTATTATTTGGACATCATTTTGCTGCTATTGCAGGAGCAGGTCCATTAGTAGGACCTATCTTGGCCGCTCAAATGGGATATTTGCCTTCTATGCTTTGGATTTTAGTAGGAGGAGTTTTAGCGGGTGCTGTGCATGATTTTGTTGTTCTTTTTATATCTACTCGTAGAAAAGGTAGAAGTCTTGGCGAGATAATTAAGGATGAGATGGGTAAATTTACAGGTGGAGTTGCTATGGTGGCGATTTTTGGTATTATGCTTATTATTATTGCCATTTTAGCTATGGTGGTTGTAAAAGCTTTAGCAGAATCTCCATGGGGTTTATTTACTATCGCAATGACTATTCCTATAGCAATATTTATGGGAATTTATATGCGTTTTATCCGTCCAGGTAGGGTAGGGGAGGTTTCTATAATAGGTTTTGTGCTTTTAATTTTGGCTATTCATTATGGTAGCGTTATAGCTGCTGATCCTTATTGGGCTAAAATATTTACTTTAGAAGCTCCAACTTTGGCAATTGTTATGATGGCTTATGGTTTTATTGCTTCTGTTTTACCTGTGTGGTTTTTACTTGCTCCAAGAGATTATCTTTCAACTTTTTTGAAAATTGGTGTTATTGTGGTAATGGCTGTAGCTATTGTTTTGGTTACTCCTGATTTACAAATGCCAAAAGCAAATACTCAGTATTTTGATGGAACAGGTCCAGTATTTGCAGGTGGAGTGTTTCCATTTTTATTTATTACCATTGCTTGTGGTGCGATCAGTGGTTTTCATGCTTTGATTTCTAGTGGAACTACTCCTAAAATGCTTGAAAACGAAACTCATGCTTTGGCTGTTGGATATGGCTCTATGCTTGCTGAAAGCGCTGTGGCGATTATGGCTTTAATTTGTGCTTGTATTTTACATCCAGGTCTTTATTTTGCTATAAACTCAAGCTCTGCTTTGATAGGAACAGATGTTGTAAATGTAGCACAAACCATTTCAAGTTGGGGATTTAGTATTGCTCCTGAAGAAATTACTACTTTAACCGCAAATATAGGAGAGCATACTATACTTTCAAGAACAGGTGGAGCTCCAACTTTTGCTATAGGTGTAGCTTTGATCTTGCATGAACTTTTTGGCGGCGTGGATTTGATGGCTTTTTGGTATCATTTTGCTATATTGTTTGAAGCTTTATTTATTTTAACAGCGGTGGATGCTGGGACAAGGGCTTGTCGTTTTATGGTGCAAGATATATTGGGTAATGTTTATAAACCTTTAGGAGATATTCATAATTATCCAGCTGGACTTTTGGCTACGGCTTTAAGTGTTGCAGGTTGGGGATATTTTCTTTATCAAGGCGCCATTGATCCTAAGGGAGGAATTTATACACTTTGGCCTCTTTTTGGCGTGAGTAATCAAATGCTTGCGGGTATGGCTTTGCTTCTTGCTACAACTATACTTGTAAAAATGGGCAAGGCAAGATATACTTGGGTTACTTTAGTACCTGCGGTATTTGTCTTAGCGGCAACTCTGTATGGAGGAATTCAAAAAATTATGCCTTATGAAGAAGGCAATAAAGTAGCAAATGCGGTAAGTCATGTAGCCGCCGTTAGCATACAAAGTCAAAAAATTAAAGATTTAGAATTTAAATTAAATAATACTAAAGATGAAAAAGAAATTTCTACAATTAAAAAAGAAATTTCAATAGCCACTCAAAGTAAAGTTGGAAATTTACTTAATGCAATTCTTTGTGTGTTCTTTATGATGGCTACCTTGCTTGTTATAATTTCTTGTATAGGAATTTGCTTAGGTAAAATTAAAATTCCTCTTAAAGAAACTAAGTATATTAAGATTGATGAATTTCAAAAAATTTAAGTATTATTATGAAAAAGCCGAAAGGTTTTTTCATCCCTTGGTGGGACTTTCTAGTTATGATAAGTATTTAGAACACATGAAACAAAAACATCCAGGAAAAATTCCAAAAACCAGAGGGGAATTTTTCAAAGAATGTCTAGATAAAAAATATAATAGTGGCGGTTTAAATAAATGCTGATAAGCTTAAAGGATAAAGTTTTATCATACAAAATAAGCTTTAAGCATTTAAAAAGCCATGAATTCTTTTAAGTTCTTCACTAATAGGCTTTTTCTTTCCATCTCTTGTAACACTTACATAAGTTACTAAAGCCGAAGTTACATTAATACAAGAAGTACAACCTTGAGAATCCACTCTTTGAGCTGTGACTTCTACTTCAACGCTGATTGAAGTGTTGCCCACATTTACAACTTTAGAGTAACAAGAAATTATATCGCCTATAAAAACAGGTTCTTTAAAAACTACTTTATCCATAGAGATGGTTACAACGCGTTCAGGAGAAAGTTCTCTTGCTGCGATAGCTCCTGCTAAATCGATTTGTGAAAGTATCCATCCGCCAAAAATATTTCCTGCTGGATTTGTGTCACTTGGCATAGCTACAATTTTTAATTTTGGTTCTCCCATATCTCTCATTTTTACTCCTTATTTTAAAAAATGAATTATAATTAAAAAAGTTAAAAAGGAGAATAAAAGTATGAATAATTTTAAAGAAATAGCTAAATTGGTTAGAAAATACAAAGAAAGAAATAATGCGTTATATGAGTTTTTAGACAAAGAAGATGTGGGCGAGTATTTTAGATCTTTGATTTCTTTAAGTGAGTTAAAACAAGATACAACAACTATGCTAGCCATACTTAGGCGTTTGGTTGATTTAAAGGAAGAAAATTTAGTTCAAGAGTGGAAAAAAAACAACTTTAAGGAAGATAAGATTATAGAGTTAAAACATAAGTTCTATGAAGAGGTTAGAAAGTTTTACGAAAAAGAACATCAAAATTTAATTAATGAAATAAAAGAGAAAAAACTTTTAAATAATTTTTATCTGTCTTTAATACAAGGAGTGCATAATATAGGTTTAATTATGAATATTTTTGAAATTTCTTGGACTAAAGAAATTATAGAAAAAAATAATAAAATTTTATCTACTCAATTTCCAAATTTAGATGATGCAATGGAATTTTTACGTAAAAATCATTTATATCAAAAAACTCCAGAAGGAGAAATTTGTGAGCGAAGCTACGGTGTTTTAGTTAGAATAGGAAATTTATGGAAATTTGTTCCTTATGCGAGATTTTTCGAGAATGAAATTTTAAAATTAGAATTTGCTTTTGAAGATATGATTGATCAGCTTAAAATATTTGCTAGCAACGAAGAGGAAAAAGCTTATATAGAATATTTTGAAAAATTAAAATTGGCGTTTTGTGAAAAAGATGAAGATAGAGTTATAAAAGCTTGGCAAGAAGCTGAATTTGCTTGGATGAAAGTAAAATCACCTTTACAAGTGGGACATCCTTTAGAATATTATGAAGATAATTATACTCATGCGGTGGCATTAGAATGGGATATAAGAATAGAAGATGAAAATGATTTTGATGTTTTGAAATTTGGTAGTGAAATTAAGGAAAGTTTTGAACATGTTTATAAAAATATAGGACTTGAAGATTGTGAATTAGAAAAAGAAGTTTTATCTAATATAGAAAAAACTCAACTTTATATTTGCACTCCGATGATATTTTATGGTGCTGAACTTAAAGGTTTATTCTCAGCTCAAGTCGTTCCAAATGATGAGTTTGTAAGTTCTAAGGCGGGCAAAAAAATATTTGCCTTTATAAATTTTGTATATGAAAATGCTAAAACAAAGCCTTTTATGAAAATTTCTAGCGAGATTTTTGATAAAGAATTTTTGGATTTTGGAAGAAATATTTTATTTTATCAGGAAAAAATTTGGAAAAGGGTTTATGAAGTATCAACTATAGGCCATGAATTTGGTCATATATTTTTTATTGCTAATGATACCGAAAAAACAATGAATCAGAGTGGTTTTTTTAAAAATATAGAAGAATATAAAGCTACTACAGGTGGACTTATAAATTTCTTTTATCACGAACAAGATGACTTGATAATGCCTGTTTTTCATGAACTTATAAAAAGAGCTATTGGACTTATTTCTTGGCAAAGGGTTGATGAAGTTAGACCTTATTATACAGAAGGACTTATTCATCTTAGTTTGCTTTTTGAAAGTGAAGTATTGATTTTTGAAAATAATAATTTGAAGATAAATTTTGATTTAGGGCATTATGAAAAATTTAAAGAACTAACTTTAAAAAATTATCATGAATTAGCAAAACACTATGCTTTAAGACTTGATGCAAAAGAGTTTTTAAGTAGATTTTGTGAAATTGAAGATAATATTTTTCTTCCTATTATGCCTAAGTGTAAAGAATTTGTTAAATTTTATTATGATTTATACGAGAAAATTGGCAATGAAATTGATAATAGCGGAGAATTTGAAAGATATAAGAAAAAATAATAAAGTTTTTTGAAAAAAACTTAAAAAAGCTGTTTTTTACTTGATATTGTTTTTTAAATATGCTAAAATTAGGCGTTTCAATTAAAACAAAGGAGCTTTTATGACCAAAGCAGATTTCATTTCATTAGTTGCTCAAACAGCTGGGCTAACAAAAAAAGACGCTACTACTGCTACTGATGCAGTTATTTCTACTATTACTGATGTTTTAGCTAAAGGTGATAGCATCAGTTTTATTGGTTTTGGTACTTTTTCAACTCAAGAAAGAGCTGCTAGAGAAGCTAGAGTACCAAGCACAGGAAAAACAATCAAAGTTCCTGCTACAAGAGTTGCAAAATTTAAGGTAGGTAAAAACCTTAAAGAAGCTGTTGCAAAAGCAAGCGGCAAAAAGAAAAAATAAAACTTTGGCTAGATAAATTCTAGCCTTCTTTCTTAATTAATTCAGATATTTTGTATCTTTTATTTACTTTATTTTTTTAAACTTTTATAAAACTATCATTATTAAACAAAAAAGGATATTAAAATTATGAAAGTGCATGAAAAAGTAAGTGAGCTTATAGGAAATACTCCTATTATACATTTGAAAAAATTTGGTATCAATGTTTTTGCTAAATGTGAATTTTTAAATCCTAGTCATTCTATAAAAGATAGAGCAGCTTTTGAAATGATTAAAGATGCTTTAGATAGTAAAAAAATTAATCAAGATACTACAATAGTTGAAGCAACTAGTGGAAATACTGGAATTTCTTTGGCTATGATTTGTGCAGATTTGGGACTTAAATTTGTTGCTGTAATGCCTGAATCTATGAGTTTAGAAAGAAGAAAAATGATAACACTCTTTGGTGCTAGGTTAGAATTAACTCCTGTAAATTTAGGAATGAAAGGAGCGGTTGATAAAGCAAATGAAATATTATTAAATACTCCAAATTCTTTTATGGTTTCTCAATTTGAAAATATTTCAAATAAAAATGCGCATCGTAAGAATACGGCTTTAGAAATTTTAAGAGATTTGGATAATGAACTTGATATTTTTGTAGCTGGTTTTGGAACTGGCGGTACTATTAGTGGAGTTGGGGAAATACTAAAAGAAAAATTAGAAAAAGTGCATATTGTTGGAGTCGAGCCTCTAAATTCTCCATTGTTTAGCAAAGGTGAAGCGGGAAGCCATAAAATACAAGGAATAGGGGCGAATTTTATACCTGCTATTTTAAATAAAGAAATTATAGATGAAGTGATCACGGTAAGTAATGAAGATGCTATAAATACAGCCAAAGAACTTGCCAAAAGTGGTTTAATGGTAGGTATATCAAGTGGAGCAAATGTATTTGCCGCAAGTATGCTAGCAAAGAAATTTCCAGATAAAAGAATTTTAACTATGCTAAACGATACGGCTGAAAGATACCTCTCAACTGATCTTTTTGCTTAAGTATAATTATTGAGAATTTAGAAAAATTCTAAGTTCTCTTAAAATTTCTTGTGGATTTAAATCGCTAATTTCTTTATAAAAATGACCTTTTTCATCAATAAGATAAAGCATATTGCTATGTGCTATAGAATAACCCATAAAAGAATCATTTAGATCTATTTTTTGATATTGAACATTATATTGTTTTGTTATTTTTTGAAGAGTTTTTTCATCTTTTGCAATTAAGGCATCTGCTTTTGGGTAAAAGTATCGTAACCATTCGTTTGTATTGCTTAAGTTGTTATCTCTATTTGGATCTAAAGAAATAAAAAGAAGATGAGCCTTAGGATTATTGATTTGCTTTAAGGCTTTGCCTACTAAACTAAGAGTTGCCGGACAAACATCAGGGCAATAAGTGTATCCAAAATAGATAATAAGCTTATCTCCTTTAAAATCTTTTACAGTGGTTTCCTCTTTTAAATCTGATTTTAAAATAAAATCATAAGAATTTTGATGATTTTTAATAAAAAATATTACACCTAAAATAATGGCAACTATAACTATAAATAAAATAATATTTTTTTTCATTTTTTTAGCTCAAAATCAAAATAAAACCCTATGGGTTTATTATTATCCATAAATTCTACCCTAAAACGCATAGTATCTAAAACGCAAGCAGCAAGAACTATTTTACTTTCATAGTCTGTTGAATTTAATCGATGTATTTTAGGTTTAATTTCACCCATATACATATTTAATCCATAAATTTTAATTCCTAAGTTGTTATAATTTCCTAGATTTACAATCTTTAGATTTGTAACATCTAAAGATTGTAAGGGTTTGGGATTTAGGGAAATTAAGACTTCTTTATTATTAAAACTATATGTGCAGTCTTTAACATTAAGATCGCAAGTCAATGGGGTAGAAAAATCAGCTTTTGTTATTTTTTTAGAATCTTTTATTATATAAAAATCAAAAATAATATATAAAATAGCAATAACAAAAGCAAAAGCTAGGATAAAAATAATTTTTCTCATTAATTAAAATTCTTTAGAATCAATATTTTTTAACTCTATGATTTTATGATTATTAAATTTTAAATCTAAATTTACCTTCGTGTCTTTAATAATAGGTTTTTTTAGTTTTAAAAGCATTATATGGTAACCTCCTGATTTAAGCTCTGTGCTTGAATGAGCTTTTATAATAATTTCAGGAATTTTTTGCATCATCATTTTTCCATCTTTATGTATATGTGTATGCAGTTCACTGACTTCACTGATATCGCTTTTGGCACTTATTAGAGCAATATCCTTATTAGTATTATTAAAAATGGTAAGAAAAATAGCACTATTTTGCGCATGAGGTGGAGTTTGTTTTACAAAGGCATTTTTTACCTCTATATCATTAACAGCCCAAAGATTTACAGCAAAAAGAGCACTTAAGAGAAGAATTTTTTTCATATTGCATCCTTATTTTTATAATATTAAATATTTGTTCATTATATCAAAAAATATTTTTATTTGAATATAAAATTTTGAAAATTTTTCAATGTGTGTTACCTGTTTGAAAATTTTTTTGCATAGTAACATCAAAATCAAAGAAAAAACCAGTTGGAGCATTATTGTTTAAAAATTCAACCCTAAATCTAGAATCATCGGTAATGCTTCTACCTATAAAATTTATAAGAATATCACCATTAACTATATTAAATTTAGGAATGATATCGCCTATATAGGAATTTAAACTATAAATTTTAATCTTTAAATTAGAATAATGAGGAAAATTTTTAATTTTTATAGTAGTTTTATTGAAAATTTTTATAGGTTTTGGGTAGGCTGAAACTTCAATATTTTTTTTATTAAAAGAAAAAACACAATCCTGTAAATTTAAGTCACAAGTTAGAGATTGGCATGTATTTAAGCTAAATACACTTTCTTTCTTTTTATCATATAATGCCTAAAAAAGACATTCCTATAAAAAAATTTCTTATCATTATAGACAACCTTTTAAAACAAGCCTTTATGATTTATAAAAATTATATCATAAATAAGGCCGCATTGTTAATATAATTAATATTTTTTAAGAAAAAAAATATTATAATCACAAACATTTTTGACTTAAAAAATTTTGAAATACCTAAGGAAAAACATTGTTAAAACGACTTGCTTTATTAATTACACTTTCTTCATTGATGTTACATGCCTCAGATCTTGTTAAAATTTATCTTAATCAAGGGTTAGATGCTGTTGGTGTAGCGATTGAAAAAGAATTAACTCAAAAGGATTTTTGGTTAAGTGAAATAGGAGATAAAAATATTTCACTTGGATACTATGATGATAATGTTGCTATCGTGCTTACAAATAAAACAGATAAAATTCTCCGTGTTTATTCTTACGAGGACGGAAAAATAAGAAAAGATTTTGAACAAAAAGAAATAATAACTGGATTAATGGGCGATAAAAAAATAGAAGGAGATTTGAAAACGCCAGTAGGTTTTTATGAGTTAGGCCGTAAGTTTAATCCAGGTGATCCTTATTATGGTCCCTTTGCTTTTGCTACAACTTATCCAAATTTACTTGATAAAGTACAAGGAAAAACAGGTGGTGGTATTTGGATCCATGGCTATCCTTTAGATGGTTCTAGACTTGATGAATTTAAAACAAGAGGATGTATTGCTTTATTTAATAATAATTTGGAGAAATTTGCACAAGTTGTACAAGATAAAAAAGTTTTTGTTATGACAGAAGAAAAAGAAAAAATTAGAGCTAAAAAGGATCAAATAGCTAGTTTATTGGCTGATCTTTTTACATGGAAACTAGCTTGGACAAATAGTGACACTAATACCTATTTAAGTTTTTATGATGAGCAAGAATTTAAACGTTTTGATAAAATGAAATTTGAACAGTTTGCTTCCATGAAAAAATCTATTTTTTCTCGTAAAGAAGATAAAAAGATTAAATTTTCAGATATTAATATCAGCCCTTATCCGAATTTAGAAAATGAAACTATGTATAGAATTTCATTTTATGAGGATTATTACACTAAAAACTATCAGTTTAGAGGCGATAAAATTTTATACGTTAAGATAGATAGTAAAGGTAAAATGAAAATTTTAGCAGAGCAATAAATGTCTTTAATAAAAATTGATCAAAAAGCTTATGAATATAATTTAAGACATATTGCTAAAAAAATAGGGAGTTTTCAAAGATTAATTTGCGTTTTTAAAGATAATGCATATGGACATGGAGCTAAGCTTTTAGCTCCATTAGCCAAAAATTTAGGAGTTTCTTTTGTTGCTGTTAAGAGTGAAGAAGAAGCTCGAGAAATCGAAGAATTTTTTGAGAATATATTAATACTATCACATCGTCCTCATGGTAATGAAAATTCTAGATTTATTTATGCTTTAAATGATATTTCCCAAGTAAAAAAATACAAGCAAGATATAAAAATACATCTAAAAATAGATACAGGCATGCATCGCAATGGAATTTGTGTAGAAAATTTAGAACATGCTATAGATCTTATTCAAAGTAGTGATTTAAAACTTACTGGAATGTTTACACATTTTGCTAGTGCAGATGAAATGGATGGAAGTTTTTTTGTTCAAAAAGAAAATTTTCAAAAAGCTAAAAAGATAGTAAAAAAATATTTTTCAAATTTATTATTTCATTCGCATAATTCTGCAGCATTATTTAGAGGGAAAATTCCCGAAGATGAATATTGTAGAGTTGGGCTTGTTCAATTTGGATATGGGGATTCAAATTTAAAAAGAGTTTTAAGCTTGTATGCTCATAGATTAAGTCAAAGGATTTTACAAAAAGGACAGAGTATAGGATATGGAGGCATTTTTACTGCTGCAAAGGATATGGAAGTAGCGACTTATGATTTGGGTTATGCTGATGGTCTTTTCCGATACAATGGAAAAGGGGAGTTAGTGCTTGGAAATGGAAAAGCAATGCTTGGAAAGATGTCAATGGATAGTTTTTCTTGTGAAAATTCTGGCGAGGAAATTTGCGTGTTTAAAGATGCTGATATTTGGGCTGATTTTTTTCACACTATTAACTATGAAATTTTAGTAAAATTAAATCCTAACATTCAAAGAGTTCTAGTATAAATATGTTTAATATAGTTTTAGTTCACCCTAGAATACCGCAAAATACAGGTAGTATAGGTAGAATGTGTTTTAATGCTGGTTTTAAACTTCATATCGTTAAACCAACTGTTTTTGATATTTCTCAAAAGGCTGTTAGAAGAGCAGGGCTTGATTACTGGGATAAATTAGAGCCCATTATTTGGGAGAATCTTGAAGAATTTTTGAATGAAAATATGATTTATAAAAATCGCTTTTTTTTCGCAACAACCAAGAGTCAAAAAGCTTATTTTGATGCAGAATTTCAGAAAAATGATTTCTTATTCTTTGGAAGTGAGAGTTATGGCTTACCTATGGAATTAATGCAATTAAATTGGGAAAATGCTATAACTATACCTATGAAATCTTATGGAAGAAGTTTAAATTTAGCTACAAGCGTTGGTATAATCTCTTATGAAGCTTTAAGACAAAATTTTAGCAATTTTGTTTCTTAAAAGTTTCAAATTTACACAATAACTTAAAACAAATAAAATCATAAAGTCCTTTTTATAAAAATTATGTTAAAGTAAAATTTAGATTATTTTTTGAGGAGTTTGGATGAATTTAGATATTATGCTAGATTTTGCCAATAAAGCGTCTGATATTATAGCTAATAAGATTGTCTCAAATACAGACATTATTATGGTAGTTTTGCTTATTGTTTGTGGGCTTTATTATAGTTTTTTAACTCGCTTTGTTCAGTTTCGTATGTTGAGTTCTGTATTTAAAATTCTTACAGAAAAAAACGAAGGACACACTAAAGAACATATTTCACCTTTTCAGGCATTGATGATCTCAACTGCTTCTAGAGTTGGTATAGGAAATATCGCTGGAATTTCTTTGGCATTGGCTACAGGTGGAGCTGGTGCTTTATTTTGGATGTGGGTTATGGCATTTTTTGGTGGTGCCTCAGCATTTGCTGAAAGTACCTTAGCTCAAGTTTACAAATCAAAAGATGATACAGGTGGATTTAAAGGCGGGCCAGCTTATTATATAAAAAAAGCCTTAGGCTCACATTTTTTTGGAGCTTTTTTTGCTTTTATTCTTATTATTACTTATGCTTATGGATTTAACGGACTTCAAAGTCAAACAATGACTTCGTCTTTTAAAGTTTATTATGATATGTTTAATCCAAATGCTGCTGTAGATTTTGCATCAAGCTCTTGGCCAATGATTATTGGTATTGTTTTAACTATTTTTGGTGCATGGATGTTTTTTTCTCACCATACTAAAATAGGTAAAATTAGTTCTTTAATTGTTCCTTTTATGGCTTTAGCTTATGTTTTACTTGCTGTGATTGCTGTTTTAATGAATTTTGATAAAATTCCTTCTGTGGTTCATATGATTTTACAAAGTGCTTTTGATTTTAAAGCGATTTTTGGTGGTTTTGCTGGTTCTGCTTTAGTTATAGGGATTAAAAGAGGGCTTTTTTCAAATGAAGCAGGTATGGGCTCGGCACCTAATGCAGCTGCAGCAGCTTTGACAAGTCATCCAGCTAAACAAGGTGTTATACAAGCCTTTTCAGTTTTAATTGATGTTGTTGTTTGTACAAGTTCTGGATTTTTAGTTCTTTTTTCTATGGCATATTTAGGACTTGGAGAAAGTAAAATTGATGGTGGAATGCCTTTAGTTCAAGAAGCTATGCGTGAGTATTATGGTAGCTTTGGAATCCATTTTATTACTATAGCTATTGTTCTTTTTGCAATAACTTCTTTAATAGGAAATTATTATTATGCTCAAGCTAATGTTAAATATTTAACAAATTCCAAATTTGTAATGAATTTGTTTAGAATTACAGCTGTAGCTATGATTTTTATAGGCTCGCAAATGAATTTAAAACTTGCTTGGAATTTGGCTGATTTGACTATGGCTTTCATGGCAACGACAAATATTATATCTTTATTGCTTTTAGGTGGTATAGTAAATAAAGTTTTAAAAGATTTTAATACGCAACAAAAATCTGGTATAGATCCTAAATTTAACGCTAGCAAGCTTGGAATTAAAAACGCTGAATGTTGGGATTAAAATTCATAAGCCTTAATGGCTTATGAATTAATGATTTAAAACCTTATTTAAAAATTCTCTCAATCTTTCATTGCTAGGATTTTCAAATACTTCTTTAGGGCTTGCATCAACAGCAATTTTTCCTTTATCCATAAAAAATATACGATTGGCAACATTTCTAGCAAAGCCCATTTCATGAGTTACTACAAGCATAGTTAAACCTTCTTTTGCAACATCTTTCATAATGCTTAGAACCTCGCCTATCATTTCAGGATCTAGAGCTGAAGTAGGCTCATCAAATAAAATAACATCAGGATTCATCATCAAGCTTCTAGCAATAGCTATACGTTGTTTTTGTCCACCAGAGAGCTTATGGGGCATTATATTTTCTTTGTCTGCTAAACCCACCTTAGCAAGAAGTATTTTTGCTTTTTTTATGGCTTCTTCTTGACTTAAAATTCCTGTTTTAATGGGTGTTAAACATAAATTTTCCATAACATTTTTATTAGCAAAAAGATTAAAATGCTGAAATACCATGCTAACTTTTTGCCTGATCTTATTAATATCAATTTCTTTATCAAGTATGTTTTGTTTATTGATTAAAATTTCCCCACTATCAGCTAGTTCTAAGCGATTGATACAGCGTAAAAATGTACTTTTTCCGCCTCCACTTGGACCTATGATAGCTATTACATCGCCTTTTGAGATTGTAGTGTTAATATTTTTTAAAACTTCTAATTCTCCATATTTTTTTTGTAAATTTTTAACTTCAATCATTTTTATTCATCCTAAGTTCAAGTTTTTTTGCAAAATAACTAAAAATTTTTACACTTACGTAATAAACAAGTCCAGTGAAAATAATAGGTTTTGGATTGTAAAGTACGGCTTGCAAGCTTTGACTTTGCATGGTAATATCAATAACACTAATAAATCCTACAACAGAAGTTTCCTTAAATAAAGAAATAAATTCATTAGCTAATGCAGGTAGAATGTTTTTAGTAGCCTGAGGAAGAATAATTTCTTTCATTGAAGTTTTGTAATCAAGTCCCATTGCTCTTGCAGCTTCCATTTGTCCTTTATCTACACTATTAATGCCGCTTCTTACAATTTCTGCTATATAAGCCGAGCTATTAAGTCCTAGTGCAAGAATGGCTGCATAAAGGTTATCTATAAAAGTAAAAATTACAAAAGCAAAAATCATCAATTGTAAAATTACCGGTGTTCCTCGTATAATGTCTATATATTCATCTATAATAAAATTAAGTGTTTTAAATTTAGAGAAGCGTAAAATAGCTAAGCTAAAACCAATAATCACTCCGATAATAACAGCACAAGCAGTTAATAAAAGCGTAATAAGATAACTTTTTAAATAAGCTTTTGCATTTTCTGTATAGCCATAGCTTACAACTCCACTAGGATCTTGAATTTTTAATATTTCTATCGGGAAAGAAAAATAGCCCCATAAAATAATAATAACAAAAAAAACAAAAATTCTTATATTTTTCTGATTCAATTTGTAAACCTTTTCAGAGAAATTATTTAAAAAAAGATTTTATAGAAATATCTTTGAATTTTCTCTAAAGATTTAAAAAAATGTGTTAGAATTTCCCAAAAACAAGGTTGTATTTATGGAAATTTTAGATTTCATTCTAATAGTTATTTTTGTGTTTTTAATGATTGTTTTGGTCATAGGTTTTAATCGTCAAATGATGCAAAAAAACAAAGAAAGAGAAGAAAGATTTAAAAAATATAAAAAAGGAGAACAAAATGAGTAAAAAAGTATTAATTCCATTGGCTCAAGGTTTTGAGGAAGCTGAATTTATAGGAATTGCGGATGTTTTAAAACGAGCAAGAGAATTAAATCCAGATTTGGAAGTTGTTATAGCTTCGTTAAACAGTGAGTTATTAGTAAAAGGTGCTAATGGCATTAGTATAAAAGCAGATTGTTCTATAGAGGATGTTGATATAGAAAATTTAGATGCCATTGCTTTGGCGGGTGGCTTTGAAGGTATGATGAATCTTAAGAATTCAAATGTTATTTTAAATATCATTAAACAACTTCATAGCAAAAATAAAATTGTTGCCGCAATCTGTGCTTCTCCTATAGTCTTAAATGAAGCAGGTGTTTTAGAGGGCGAGTTTGCTTGCTATCCTAGTTGTGAAGTTGGACTTAATGGAAATCGTGTTAACAAGGCTGTAGTTGTAAATAAAAATGTTATAACTTCAGCAGGTCCAGCTACGGCAATTCTTTTTGGTTTAGAGCTAGCTAAAAAGTTATGCGGTGATGAAATTTATCAAAAATTATATGAGGGAATGTTGCTGCCTTTGACAAAATAGTTTAAATGGTAGTTTTTCTACCATTTAAACTAAAATAAAGCTTGAGGATTTTCTTTTTTTGTTTTTTCCTTAGGCAGTTCAAAACCTCCAAGCATATGAAAATGCAAATGAAAAACTTCTTGTCCGCTATTTTTTCCACAGTTTGTTACCAAGCGATATCCACTTTTATCTACACCTAAAAGAACAGCTAATTCTTGTATGAAACTTGTCATTTTGGCCATAAGTTCAGGATCAAATTCTTGAAAGTCTTTAAAATGTTTTTTAGGGATTATAAGTATATGTATGGGTGCTTTGGGTGCAATATCATGAAATGCTAGAAAATCGTCACTTTCAAGCACTTTATTGCATGGAAGTTTACCTTCAACTATGAGTTCAAAAATTGTTTTTTCTTGCATTATTTATCCTTTTTTATTGTTGGTTTGATACAATTATATCTTTAAAGTTTGGTTTTTATGCTGAATTTAAAATAGTTTTTAATAGAATTAGAACTTGAAATATTTTATTTAAGGTAAGAAAATTGCAAAATTTTATAGAACAGATTCAAAAATGTGAGAATTTAAATGATTTGGAAGCCATTAGGATTTCCGTTCTTGGAAAAAAAGGTATTTTAACAGAAGGCTTTACAAAGCTTAAAGAGTTAGAAGATGAGGCGAAAAAAGAATTTGCTGCTAAATTAAATGCACAAAAAGAAATATTTAATGAGGCTTATTTAGCCAAATTTAAAGATTTGGAAAATCTTGCTTTAGAAGAAAGAATGAAACAAGATGCTTTAAATTTTAACTATTTTGATGAAAGTATTACAACAGGTGCCTTGCATCCTGTTATGAGCACCATGGATAAAATCATAGAGTATTTTATAGCTTTGAATTTTAGCATAGAAAAAGGGCCTTTAATAGAAGATGACTTTCATAATTTTGAAGCGTTAAATTTGCCTAAATCTCACCCTGCAAGAGATATGCAAGATACCTTTTATTTTGATGATAAAAGGCTTTTAAGAACACAAACTTCGCCAGTGCAAATACGGACAATGCTTGCACAAAAACCTCCTATTAGGATGATAGCCCCTGGTGCTGTATTTAGAAGAGATTTTGATATTACGCATACTCCTATGTTTCATCAAGTTGAAAGCCTTGTGGTGGAAGAAGGGCAAAAGGTTAGCTTTGCAAATTTAAAAAGTGTATTGGAAGATTTTTTGCGTTATATGTTCGGAGATGTGAAAGTTCGTTTTCGTCCAAGTTTTTTCCCATTTACAGAGCCTTCTGCTGAAGTTGATATTTCTTGTGTGTTTTGCAAAGGAAAGGGTTGTAGAGTTTGCAAACATACAGGTTGGCTTGAAGTTTTAGGATGTGGAATAGTTGATCCTAATGTTTATAATTTTGTTGGTTATGAAAATGTAAGTGGTTATGCCTTTGGATTGGGAGTAGAGCGTTTTGCAATGCTTTTGCATCAAATTCCAGATTTAAGATCTTTATTTGAAGGTGATTTGAGATTATTGGAGCAGTTTAGATGATAATTACTAAAAGTTGGTTGAATGATTGGTTAGAACTTGAAGAAATAAGTTCGGATAAAATAGCTAAAACTTTAAACTCTATAGGTATAGAAGTTGATAGGGTTGGCACTTTAAAGGCTCCAGATAAAGTTGTTGTAGGCTATGTTAAGGAAAAAATTAAACATGAAAATTCAGATAAATTAAGCATTTGTCAAGTTGATATCGGAAGTGAAACCTTGCAAATTGTCTGCGGTGCTGCGAATGTTGATGCAGGACAATTTGTAGCTGTTGCAACTAAAGGTGCTATCATGCCAAACGGTATGGAAATAAAAGAAGCAAAATTACGAGGAGTGGATTCTTGTGGTATGCTTTGTTCTAGTTTAGAACTGGGTTTTGAAAAAATCAATGAAGGAATTATGCTTTTAGATGAGAGTATAGGAAAATTAGAACTTGGGAGAGCTTTAAATACTTATGAAATTTTTAATGATGAGCTAATAGAAGTAGAACTTACTCCTAATAGGGGTGATTGTTTAAGTATTTATGGTATTGCTCGTGATTTGGCTACAGCTTTAAATTTAAATTTAAAAGAACCAAAACCATTTAAAGAAAGTGAAAATGTTTTAGGTATCGGTAGAATTTTGCGCTTAGCAGCTGAGAAAGAACTTAATGGACTTTATAATTATCGAGCCATAGAGTTAAAAGAAGAAATTCAAACAAACTTATTACTTAGTTTAAGACTTGCTCAAATTGAAGGTTTGGGAAAAAATTCCATAGAAAATTTATTAAATTATGCAACGCATTCAACTGGTGTTCTTTTTAATGCTTATGATTTAAGTAGTTTTTCTGAAAAAGATGAAGAATTTACCATTAATTTAAGCAAGCAAGTGCATGGAGAAACAAAAGTATCTTGCAAAGATAAACTTTTAAGCTTTAGCGGAATTTTCCAAAATAATGAAAGTAGATGTAAAGATGATTCTAAAATAATTATTATTGAGGCTAATTATACCGATCCATTGGTAATTGCAGATGCTAAAATATATCATAAAGATCAAGATGAAAAAATGCTTTATAGAAGTTTTAGGGGAAGTGAACCTAAATTAAATTTAGGAATGGATTTTTTGCTTAGTATTTTTGAGCAGATTCCAAATCTTGTTATTTATAGTTCTTCTCAACAAATTTTAACTGACAAAGAATTACCAATCATACCAATAAGTATTGAAAGTATTGGCGATATAATAGGGCAAAATGTTGATAAAGATGAAGTATTAAAAATATTGAAAAAATTAGGTTTTGAGCTCATACTTTCAGGTGAAGGGCTTATAAATGTTAAAGCACCTTTACATCGTCCTGATATTAAAAATTTATCAGATATTTGCGAGGAAGTTGTAAGAATCATAGGTATTGATAATATTGCTTCCAAGGGTTTAGAATTTATAGAAAAAAATCGTTTAAATTCTGCATATAAAAATTATATTGAGTTTTTGAATTTAAGGAAAAGAGCAGTAGCTAGTGGTTATTTTGAAAGCTTACATTATGTTTTGGATAATGAAGAAGAACTTAAAAAATTGGGTTTTGACTCTGTTAAATTAAAACTAATTAATCCAATTACAGCAGAACTTAATACTTTAAGAACAACCCTTTTAAATCATTTGTTAAATGCAGCAAGTTTAAATGCAAAAAATTCTAAAAAAATTATTAAACTTTTTGAACTAGGGGCTGTTTTCAATGTTAATAATCAAGAATTAAATCGTATCGCATTTATCCATTCTGGCTTAAAAGAAGAAGCTAAAATTTCCAACAAGGCAAAACCTGAATCGGTGCAATTTTATGATTTTCTTTTAGACATTAAAAATATTATAGGTGATTTTAAGCTAAAATCATCAAAATATAATATTTTAAGCCCTTATGAACAAGCAGATATTTATCTATCGGATATTAAAGTAGGTTTTATAGGCCGTTTGCATTTAAAAATAGAAAATGAGAGAGATTTACCAAAAACATATATTTGCGAACTTGATTTAGATTTAATCAGGCAAGATTTTAAAATAGCTAAGCCTTACTCCAAATTCCCAGCTATCACTAGAGATCTTAGCGTGTTAATACCTAAAGGTTTTGAATACAATCAGATTAAAAATTGTATTGAAGAATTGAATTTAGAAATACTTGAAAATTTTCGTTTAGTTGATATTTATAGTGATGAAAACCTTAAAGAATTTTATAGCGTTACTATAAGTTTTTCTTTTAGGGATATAAATAAAACTCTAGAGGATAATCAAGTCAATGAATGTATGGATAAAATTTTAAATACTCTTAAAAATTTGGGTCTTGATTTAAGATGAAAATTTACAAATTGCAAACCCCTGTAAATGCCATACTTGAAAATATAGCAGCAGATAAAAGCATATCTCATCGTTTTGCTATATTTTCGCTTTTAACACAAGAAGAAAATAAGGCTCAAAATTATCTCTTAGCTCAAGATACTTTAAACACTCTTGAAATTATAAAAAATCTTGGAGCTAAAATTGAACAAAAAGATTCTTGCGTCAAAATTATACCCCCTAAAGAAATTTTATCTCCAAATTGTATTTTAGACTGTGGAAATTCAGGAACTGCTATGCGTTTGATGATAGGATTTTTAGCAGGAATTTCTGGTTTTTTTGTTTTAAGTGGAGATAAGTATTTAAACAATCGTCCTATGAGAAGGATAAGCAAACCACTTACTCAAATAGGCGCTAGAATTTATGGAAGAAATGAGGCAAATTTAGCTCCACTTTGCATAGAAGGTCAAAATTTAAAAGCTTTTAACTATAAAAGCGAAATTTCTTCGGCTCAAGTTAAAACAGCTATGATTTTATCTGCTTTTAGAGCTGATAATGTATGCACTTTTAGTGAAATTTCTCTTAGTCGAAATCATAGTGAAAACATGTTAAAGGCTATGAAAGCTCCAATAAGGGTTAGCAATGATGGCTTAAGTCTTGAAATAAGTCCTTTAAAAAAACCTTTAAAAGCTCAAAATATAATCATTCCTAATGATCCTTCTTCGGCTTTCTATTTTGCTTTAGTAGCTATTATTTTGCCTAAATCTCAAATTATTTTAAAAAATATTTTACTTAATCCTACTCGTATAGAGGCGTATAAAATTTTGCAAAAAATGGGCGCCAAGCTTGAAATGACAATAACTCAAAATGATTTTGAAACTATTGGTGAGATCAGGGTAGAGTCTAGCAAGCTTAATGGCATAGAAGTTAAAGATAATATTGCTTGGTTGATAGATGAAGCGCCTGCTTTGGCCATAGCTTTTGCTTTAGCTAAGGGTAAATCTAGTTTAACAAATGCTAAAGAATTACGCGTTAAAGAAAGCGATAGGATTGCTGTGATGGTTGAAAATCTAAAGCTTTGTGGTGTTGAAACTAGAGAACTTGATGATGGTTTTGAAATAGAAGGTGGATGCGAACTAAAATCTTCAAAAATTAAAAGCTATGGAGATCACCGTATTGCTATGAGTTTTGCTATTTTAGGTTTGCTTTGTGGAGTTGAGATTGATGATAGTGATTGTATAAAAACTTCTTTTCCAAATTTTATAGAGATTTTATCAAATTTAGGAGCTAGGATTGATTATTGAATTAGCAAAAAACTATGGTTTTTGTTTTGGTGTTAAAAGAGCTATTAAAAAAGCAGAACAAATAAAAGATGCCGCAACTATAGGTCCTCTTATTCATAATAACGAAGAAATTTCTCGTTTACAAAAAAAATTTAATGTCAAAACTTTGGAAAATATAAAAGCTTTAAGCAATGAAAAAAAGGCTATTATAAGAACTCATGGTATTACAAAGCAAGATTTAGAAGAATTGAGAAAAAAAGATATAGAAATTTTTGATGCCACTTGTCCTTTTGTTACAAAGCCACAACAAATTTGCGAGCAAATGAGTAAGGAGGGTTATGAAGTTGTTATTTTTGGAGATGAAAATCATCCCGAAGTTAAAGGAGTGAAAAGTTATGTAAGTACAAAAGCTTATGTAGTTTTGGATAAAAAAGAGCTTCAACATATAAAACTTCCTAATAAAATAGCTGTAATAAGCCAAACAACTAAGAAGCCTGAACATTTTATGGAGATAGTAAATTTTTTAATACTTAAAGCCAAAGAAGTAAGAGTTTTTAACACTATATGCGATGCAACCTTTAAGAATCAAGATGCCATTAAAGAACTCTCACTTAAAAGTGATGTTATGGTTGTTGTAGGAGGTAAAAACTCAGCCAATACAAAACAACTTTTTTTGATTGCAAAAACCAATTGTGAAGATAGCTATCTAATTGAAACTGAAGAAGAGTTGAAAAAAGAATGGTTTTTAGATAAAAAACATTGTGGCATTAGTGCAGGCGCTAGTACTCCTGATTGGATCATACAAAAAGTTATCGCCAAAATAGAAAATTTTAAAATTAATTAAAAAATGTTTTCAAATAGAATAAAAAAGTCAAAAATTTAAAAAAAATTAACAAAAATAAAAAAACTTAACACTAATTAAAGAAAAATAAGGTAAAATCAACTAATTTCTAAAAATTATTTTAAAGGACCATAATGAGCGAGGTGAACAAAAAAGTTCAAGGTGGTGTAGATGATTATCTTGAGGAAGAAGATTTTGGACAGCTTTTAGAGGCTTTTGATAAATCAAGAGAAGAGGCTACAACAGAGGGTGTGATTGTAGAGATCAAAAATGATGAAGTTTATGTAGATATAGGTAAAAAATCTGAAGGTATTTTAGCTCTTAGCGAAATACAAGATGACAATTCTAAGCTATTATTTAATATAGGCGATAGTATTAAAGTTGCTGTTATGGGTTCTCGTGGTGGCAGATCTTTACTTTCTCATGAAAAAGCTTTGAGAAAAGAAAAAGTTATTGAATTTATTAAAAACTATCAAGAAAATCAAGATGATATTTTTACCGTAAAAGTAGTTGGAAAAAATAAAGGCGGATTGATAGTTGTTGATGAAAATGATGTTGAATTTTTCTTGCCAAAATCTCAATATGGCTTCAAAGAAACAAATAACATTATAGGCAAAACGTTTAAAGTTAAAATTATTAAAATCGATAAAGATGAGCAAAGTATCATTGTTTCTCGTAAAAAAACTTTAGATGAGGAGAGAAGAAAACGCAAAGAATTGATCAATAATGTAGCACAACAAGAAGATTTAATTGAAGGTATTGTGAAAAAAATTACCACCTATGGTATGTTTGTAGATGTAGGAGGTGTTGATGGCCTTGTTCATTACAGCGAAATTTCTTACAAAGGACCTGTAAATCCTGGAACACTTTATAAAGAGGGTGATAAAGTTCCAGTTAAAGTTATAAAGTATGATAAAGAACGCAAACATTTATCCTTGTCTATAAAAGCGGCTTTACCTGATCCATGGAGCGAGATAAAAGATACTCTTGATGTAGGTGATACTATTAAAGTAATGGTATCAAATATAGAGCCTTACGGTGCTTTTGTAGATTTAGGAAATGATATAGAAGGATTTTTACATATCAGCGAAATTTCTTGGGATAAAAATATTAAAAATCCAAAAGATTATATCAACAAAGGCCAAGAAATTGATGTTGAAGTAATTGAAATCAATCCAAATGAAAGACGCTTAAGAGTTTCTTTAAGAAATTTACTTTCTAAACCTTTTGATGAATTTATGAAATCTTATAAAATTGCAGATGTGGTTGAGGGAGAAATTACCTCAGTAACTTCTTTTGGTGCGTTTGTTAGACTTGGCGGTATTGAAGGTTTGTTGCATAATGAAGACGCTTCTTGGGATAGAAACGATAAATGCAAAGACAAATTCTCTCAAGGGGATAAAATCAAGGTAAAAATTATCAAAATAGATGAAGAAAACCAAAAAATATCATTAAGCACAAAAGAATTAAGCAGCTCTCCAGTTCAAGAATATGCCAAAATTCATAAAGTCGGCGATATTGTAAAAGGCACTATCCGTGATATTAAAGATTTTGGCGTTTTTGTAGAGCTAAGTAAAAATGTTGATGCTTTAATTCATAAAGAAGATATAAGCACTTCTATGCTTGAAAATTTAAAAATTGGCAACGATATTGAAGCTGCTATAGTTTTTATTGATGAAAAGAAAAATAGAATTCGCCTAAGTGTTAAAAATCTTATTAGAATGAAAGAAAGAGAAGTTCTTAATGAAATCAATAATGATGATAAAGTAACCTTAGGTGATATCATTAAAGATCAACTAACTTAATGAAAAAATACATTACAATAAGCATTTTGAGTATTTTATTACTCATTTTGCTTGCTGTTGTTTTTACATTACTTTGGCAATTTAAAGCTAATGTAAATTTCATTCCACAATTTGCTAAAGATACAAATACGCAGCCAAGTATTCAAGCTCAAAATCAAGATCTTTCATGGCAAGAAGAATTAGCAAAATGGCCTACAAGAGATTTTACCCCAGCAGCAGAAAAATTTACCTTATATTTCGATGCGGATACTAGCGAGCTTAAGGAGAAAAATAAATATTATCAACTTATAGTTGGAAAATATGATATTTATTCTATGTTTTGCTTAAGACAGACTTTAAATTCTTTTAATGTGAAGTATTTTCTTCTTAAATCAGGCGATAGTCCAGAAATCTTTTTGGATACAGGTAATGAAAAACTTATAGATGATATTATCAAAGAATTAAAAAAATATAAAATAAATACAGAAGTAAAGGAAATTTGGCTATGAAAAAAAAGATTATAGTATGTGATGCTATTTTGGATAAAGGTGTCGATATCCTAAGAAAGGCTGAAGATATTGAGCTTATAGAAGCTGCAAAAGTTCCAAAAGATGAACTTATGCAAATGCTAGGTGATGTTGAAGTTGCTATTACTAGAAGTTCTACGGATATAGATGTAAACTTCCTAAATCATGCCAAAAAATTAAAAGCGCTTGTGCGTGCTGGGGTGGGCGTAGATAATGTTGATATTCCAGAGTGTTCTAAAAGAGGAGTGATTGTGATGAATGTCCCAACTGCAAATACTATTGCCGCAGTTGAACTAACAATGGCACATCTTTTAACATCAGCTAGAAGCTTTGTTAATGCTCATAATTTTTTAAAAATTGAAAGAAAATGGAAAAGAGAAAAATGGTATGGCATTGAACTGATGAACAAAACGCTAGGGGTTATAGGTTTTGGAAATATAGGTTCAAGAGTAGCTATCCGTGCTAAAGCATTTGGTATGAAAATTTTAGCCTACGATCCGTATATTTCTGCTTCTAAGATTACAGATTTAGATATGGAGCAAGCAAAAAATTTGGATGAAATTTTAGAAAAAAGTGATTTTATTACCATTCACACACCAAAAACCAAAGAAACCAATGGTATGATAGGAAAGCAAGAAATTGCAAAAATGAAAGATGGAATAAGATTAATAAATTGTGCTCGCGGAGGATTGTACACAGAAGAAGCTTTATATGAAGGTTTAAAAAGTGGTAAAATAGCATGGCTTGGTATAGATGTATTCGATAAAGAACCTGCGACTAATCATCCTCTTTTAGACTTTGAAAATATTTCAGTTACTTCTCACCTAGGAGCAAATACTTTAGAAAGTCAAGACAATATCGCAAGAGAAGCTTGTGAGCAAGCACTAAGTGCAGCACGAGGCGTGGCTTATCCTAATGCCTTAAATTTGCCAATTAAAACCGAAGATTTACCACCTTTTGTAGCTCCTTATATAGAACTTGTTTCTAAAATGGCTTTTTTAGCTGTTCAAATTGATAAAAATCCTATAAAAAGTATTAAATTAGAGGCTGAAGGAATTATTGGCGAGTATGCAAATTCTATGCTAACCTTTGCAGCTGTTGGTGCTTTGGGTGGAATTTTAGGAGAGAAAATTAATTATGTTAATGCAGAATTTGTTGCCAAAGAAAAAGGAGTTGAATTATCTTGCGAAACTCTTCCAAATAGTGGTTATAATAATAAACTTAGCGTTAAAATTATCACCGAAAATTCAAATATCAGTGTTTCAGGAACAGTGTTTAATGAAAATGAACAACGCATAGTTGGATTAAATGGCTTTAAAACTGATTTTAAGCCAAAAGGGAAAATGATTATTTTTAAAAACAAAGACATACCAGGAGTTATAGCTAAAATCAGCTCCGTTTTGGCAGCTAAAAATATCAATATAGCTGATTTTAGACTTGGTAGAGATGGTTTTGGGTATGCTTTGGCTGTTGTTTTGATTGATGAAAAAGTTCAGAAAGAAGTATTAGATGAACTAAAACAATTAGAGGCGTGTGTATTTGTCCAATATGTTGAAATTTAAAATTTTAATTATAGAAGATGATATAGATTTAAACGAACTGCTTGTTTTAAAGTTAAAATCTAGTGGTTATGAAGTTATATCTTTAGTGGATTTTTTTGGAGTTGAAGATTTGCTCGATAATGAGCAAATCGATCTTTTAATAGTCGATAGAAATTTGCCCAGTGGAGATTCTTTAGAAAAAATTCAAGATTTAAGAGAGCAAGGATATAAAGAAGCAGTTATTTTTCTTACAGCCAAGGCTTTGCATCAAGATTTGCTCGAAGGCTTTGAAAGTGGTTGTGATGATTATGTTTGTAAACCTTTTGATTTTAATGAGCTTTTGCTTCGCATTAAAGCAATTTTAAAACGCCATAAGAAAGAAGAAGAAAAGCTATCTTTTGGTGATTTTATTTTAGATTTGGCTAATTATGAATTCTTTTACAAAAATCAAAAATTAGAAATCTCAAATCTTGACTATGAGCTTTTAAAATGTTTTTTTGAAAATCCAAATACCTTGCTTACTAGACAATTTTTAAGCGAAAGTGTTTGGAAAGATGATACTACAAGTGATAAAACAATCAATATAGCTCTAACAAGACTTAGAAATAAATTTCCAAAACTAAAAGATCATATTATAAGTGTTAGGGGTGTTGGCTATAAATTATGCTAAAAACTAAAAATATTTTTATAGTTTTTTTTGTTGTATTGGCTTTGATTTTTGGATTTATTTTTTATACTTTTACTAATTCTTATCTTAATTTCTTGCTTATAAAACAATATGAGCAAAAAATCAAAAGCCTTGATGATGTTTTAAAATTTTCTCTCTTAGAGCATTTAAATGATGCTAATATCAAGGATTTTGCTAAAGATACTAGGGCTGATTTTATTATCCTAAACAATGATATGAAAATAAGTTCTGTAAAAAATCCTGATTTTTTTTCTAATTTTAAAGAAGGAGAAATTTTAAATTTCGATTCAAAAAAAATTCTCACTAAAAGCTTTATTTACAAAGGATATAAATATATTATTATTGTTTATCCTCGTTTTTTAGATTTAGAACTTTTTTGGACAAAAATGGCAATCGGTTTTGGAGTATGCTTGCTGTTTGTTTTTATTTTAATGTTGTTGCTAGGTAGAAGAATAGAGAAAAATTTTAATAAAATTTTGGATTTTTTAGATTCTATAGGGGATCATAAAGTTGTTATATTAGAAAAAGGAATATTTAAAGAATTTAATTTGCTAAATGAGAAGCTTTTAAAAACTAAGGATAAAATTCTAAAGAATACCCAGAAAAATAAAAAACAAAGCGATAAAATCACTTTAAAAAATACTCAGCTTGCTAGTGTGATTTCTGCTATTTCTCATGAGCTTAAAAATCCATTAAGCGTGATTGATCTTAGCTTAGAGATGCTAAAAGATGAGAAATTGGAAGATAAAAAATTAAAAAAGGAATTGCTAGAAAAAATTTCGCGTCAAAGCATTAAGCTTAATGCTTTGACCCATAAGCTTAATTTTGTTTTTAATCTTAATAGTGAAGCCTTGCAAATGCAAGAATTTGATCTTTTTTCTCTGTGTGAAAAAATCACTAAAAACCCAGGCTTTGAAAGGGTTGTATTGCAAGGTAAAAGCACGAAAGTTAAGGCTGATGAATTTTTAATCGAGCAAGTGATTATAAATTTGCTTTCTAATGCTTTAAAATATAGTCAAAAAGAAGTCATTTTAACAGCAAGAGATCAAAAGATAATAGTGCAAGATTTTGGAAAAGGCATAGAAGAAGATAAAATAAAATTGATTACAAAAAAATTTTATAAAATTGATGTAAAAAGTGATAATTCTTTTGGTTTGGGACTTTTTTTAGTAAAGAAAATTTTAAATATACATAAAAGTTATCTTGAAATTTCTAGCACTTTAGGCTATGGTTCTAGTTTTAGCTTTAAACTCAGTCAAGGATAAAAAATGGCTCTTATAGATTTAATTGAAGCTTCAAAAAAATTTGGAGACAAAATAGTTTTAAATGAAGTAAATTTTAGCGCAAACGAGGGAGAAAAGATTGCCATTATAGGGAAAAATGGAGAAGGAAAATCTACTTTTTTAAAAACGCTTTTAGGCGCACTTCCTTTAGATAGCGGTAGAGTAATAAGACAAAATGGAAAAAGCATAGCCATGCTTTCACAAACCGTTGATTTTAACGCAAATTTAAGTGTAAAAGAAGCCATCAAGCAAGAGCTTGCAGAAATTTACAATGCCTTAGAAGAATATGAAACACTGCATAAAAAATTAGAAGAAGATCCTAGCAATAAAGATTATCTTAAAAAAATAGATACGCTTATGACTTTAATTGATAGTAAAGATGCTTGGAATATAGAATCTAAAATAATACGCGTTTTAAAAGAATTTAGTTTGCTTGAGTATGAAAATCGTATTATATCTACTTTAAGTGGTGGAGAAATACGCCGCGTTGGCCTTTGCATACTTTTACTAAAAAATCCTGATATTTTATTGCTTGATGAACCAACTAATCATTTAGATGTATATATGACAAGCTTTTTAGAAGAATTGCTAAAAAATTCAAAGATGTGTGTGATTTTTATTTCCCATGATAGATATTTTATTGACGCTATAGCACACAAGTGTATAGAAGTGGAGCAGGGTAAACTTAGTATTTTTAAAGGCGGATATGCAAACTATTTAGAGAAAAAAACACAAATTTTGCAAAGCCTTGCTAAGAGCCATGAAACTCTTTTAAAGCAATTAAAAAGCGAAGAAGAATGGCTTAGAAGAGGGGTTAAGGCAAGACTTAAAAGAAATGAAGGACGAAAAGAACGCATTTTTAAAATGCGTGAAGAAGCGAAAAAAAATCCCGGAGCAATCAAACGCTTAAAACTTGAAATTTCAAGAGCGGCTTTAAATTTTAATGGAGAAAAAACGATCAATCGTAAAAAAATGCTTTTTGAGCTTAAAAATATAAGCAAAAATATAAACAATAAAAATCTTTTTAAAGATTTTTCAACGCGTATTTTACAAGGTGAACGCATAGCTATCGTAGGAAGAAATGGTTGTGGAAAATCGACATTGTTAAAAATTCTTCTAGGGCAAATAAAACAAGATAGCGGTGAAATAAAACGCGGAGAGCTTAAGATAGGATATTTTGATCAAGCTAGAAGCTTGGTAAATTCTGATAAAAGCTTGCTTGAAATTTTTTGTCCCAATGGTGGAGATAGGGTTGAAGTTCGTGGTAAAAATATGCATGTTTATGGATATTTGAAAAATTTTTTATTTCCTAAGGAATTTTTAGATAAAAGTGTGGCTCTTTTAAGTGGTGGAGAGAAAAATCGCGTTGCTTTAGCCTTGCTTTTTACTAAAGAATATGACGTTTTGATTTTAGATGAGCCAACTAATGATCTTGATATAGCTACGATTAATATATTAGAAGAATACTTACTTAGTTTTGAAGGGGCTATTTTGCTAGTATCACACGATAGATATTTTGTTGATAAAATCGCAACAAAACTTTATGCTTTTGAGGGAAATGGATATATAAATATTTTACACACTCTTTATACTGAATATCTTGAAAATGAAAAAGAAATTGAAGAATTGGATAATTTTGCTTTAGAGCTTCAAACCCAAGAGCAAAATAATAACCAAAAAGAAAAAAGCTCTAAAAAATTAAGCTACAAAGAAAATGAGATATTAAAAAACCATCCTGAAAAAATAGATTTTTTAGAGCAAAAGATAGCTAAATTAAATCAAGATTTATCCGATCCAAATGTATATCAAGAAATAGGTATTAACAAGCTTTATCAAGAGCTTGAAGTAATGCAAAAAGAACTTGAAATTCTAGAAAATGAGTATTTTTTAGTATTAGAAAAAAGCGAAAATTTATAATTAAAAAGATTTTATAATTTTTTATTCGATGGAGCGGGAAACGAGATTCGAACTCGCGACCCCAACCTTGGCAAGGTTGTGCTCTACCCCTGAGCTATTCCCGCAAAAATAAGTGGTGCCCGAGGTCGGACTCGAACCGACACAAGGTTACCCTTACCAGATTTTGAGTCTGGCGCGTCTACCAGTTTCACCACTCGGGCTAGTTTAATATTTTAAAAGATAAAATTATACTTTTCTAGCCTAAAAAATACTTTAAAAATAAAAAGTATTTTCAAAAAGACGATATAAAATTATGTAATTTAAATTTTTGGAACAGTTATTGCTTTTGTTTATTAGCAATGTTTGAAAAGATTTTAACTTTAATACTTTAGAGGAAAAAAATGAGAATTACAAATAAACTTAACTTCACAAATAGTGTGAATAATTCCATGGGTGGGCAAAGTGCTTTATATCAGATATCTCAACAACTTGCTTCAGGTTTGAAAATACAAAATTCATATGAAGATGCAAGTACTTATATAGATAATACGCGTCTTGAATATGAGATTAAAACATTAGAACAAGTAAAACAAGCAACAAACAGTGCAAAAGAAATGACTCAAAACAGCATGAAAGCTTTGCAAGATATGGTTAAACTTCTTGAAGATTTTAAAGTTAAAGTAACTCAAGCTGCAAGTGATGGGAACTCTCAAACTTCAAGGGAGGCTATAGCAAAAGAACTAGAACGCATAAAAGAAAGTATAGTTCAGCTTGCAAATACTAGCGTTAATGGTCAGTATCTTTTTGCAGGTTCACAAGTCGCAAACAAACCTTTTGATTCTAATGGCAATTATTATGGAGATAAAAATAATATCAATGTAGTAACTGGAGCTGGAACTGAAAGTCCTTACAATATACCTGGATGGGATTTATTTTTCAAAGCGGATGGAGACTATAAAAAACAAATTACTACTAATATCAGTTTTACAGATAATCGTTATACAGATAAAGATAAACAAGAATATTTAAACGGAGATTCTGCTTGGAAGCAGCTTATCGGGCAAAATTATGTAAAAGAGGGTGGATTAGATCCATATAAAGATTTTGAAGATAAGGATAATAAGCTTAACTTTCCACCTTCAACACTTTATGTTCAAGGAACTAAGCCAGATGGCACAAGCTTTAAAAGTGCAGTTTTGGTAAAACCAGATGATAAAATAGAAGATGTATTAGAGCAAATTGGCACACTTTATGGCAATACTCCTAACAATAAAGTTGTAGAAGTAAGCATAAATAATAGCGGTCAAATTCAAATTACGGATTTAAAACAAGGCAATAATAAATTAGACTTTCATGCCGTAGCCTATACTCCACAAATGAATGAAACTCAAGAATTTAAAAATATGGTAAATTTTGCTAAAGAAAATAATATTGATATGAATGAAATAACCAATAAAGTTATGGAAGCTGCGATACAAAATGGTGATATCACTCATCCAACCAGCCCAGTAACTATTAAATTAAAAGATAAAAATGGGGTTGAAAAAGAATTTAGTTTTAGTCTAGCTCAAACCGATTTTATCAAAAGCAATATGACTGATTCAGCCGGAGAAAAAGCTAATGGTGCAGATTATGATAATGTTTATTTTGAAAAAGATGGAAATACTGTTTATGGTAATGTTTCTCAAGTGATTAAAGGAAGTAATGCTTATGCAACAGATTCAACCAAGCTTAGCGAAGTCATGGCAGGAGATAGTTTAAATGGTACCACCTTAAATTTAAAAGTTAATTCCAAAGGTGGAAATACTTATGATGTAACTATAAATTTAGGAAATTCAACTGTAAGTTTTAAAGATCCTCAGACTCAGCAAGATATAAGTTTTCCTATCATGCATACTGATCCTACAACTGGAAATAGTGGGGTAGTAACTCCTTCAAATGAAATAACTTATGGGCAAATTAATAATATCATCGGTATGTTTGCCTCTGATAAAGTGCCTACTCAAAGCATCACAGCTAACAATAATAAAATTGATGCTGCAGGTTATGATAATATCCAGCAGCTTATAAAAGACTCTCAAGCAACAGTCGATGTTAGCATGGATTATAAAGGACGTATTAGCGTTACAGATAAACTTTCTTCAGGAACCAATATAGGAATTTCTTTGAGCGATTCTCAAAGTGGTCATTTTCCAGTGCCTCCTTATACTGAAACCGCACAAATCCAAAATGGTCCAAATTTTAGTTTTAGTGCTAATAATGCTTTAACTATAGATGAGCCAAATGTCGATCTTATAAAAGATCTTGATACTATGATCGATGCAGTTTTAAGTGGAAACATGAGAGCAGATGGAAATTCAGCTGATCCAAGAAATACGGGAATGCAAGGTGCTTTAGAAAGGCTTGATCATTTGGCTGATCATGTAAGCAAACTCAATACAACTATGGGGGCTTATCATAATATCATAGATGGAGTAAATACCCGAGTGAGTTTTTTAAGTGTAAATGTGCAAAGTATCAAATCAAATGTAATTGATGTTGATTATGGTGAAGCTATGATGAATTTAATGCAAACTCAACTTGCATATCAAGCTTCTCTTAAGGCTAGTACAACAATTTCTCAACTTAGCTTATTAAATTATATGTAAAAATTTATGGTATAATTGGCTTTGATTTTATTTTTAAGGAAAGAATATTAAAAAAGAAGCCATTTTTACCAGCTCTACACTTGTTATTTTTTATCTTTGTCTTTGCATGCTAGCACCTAGCATGGGAGAATGGGTTTACAAGGTTAATTTATTTTTATTTGGAGAATTTGGGTATTATTATCCGTTTTTTTTACTTGTGTTAAATTATCTTTACTATAGAAAAAATTATAAAATAGAAAATTTTAAGCGTAGAGAGCTTTTTGGTTTTTCTTTGGCTTTTTTTTCTACCTTGCTTTTATTTTCTGTCTTTTATAGAGAGTTTGGGTATATTTTAGAAATTGTATATGGATTTTTTTCTATAATCTTAGGACATACAGGGAGTGGAATTTTTGCTCTTTTGCTTTTACTATTTTCTTTGATCTTATTGTTTCCGAAATTTGCAAAAGAAATTTTAAAAATAGAATTGGATTTTGCTTTTTTATTAAAAGTAGAGCAGGCTTTTAAGTCTTTGCTTATGCGTGTATTTGGTGGAGAAAACGAGAAAGAAGATGTAGGTAAATCAGAACCTATGGCTCCAAAATTAAATATTTTGCAAAATAGTATTTATGAGAATTTACAAATAAATAAAAAAGAAAAAACCAATAACTTAGAACAGATAATTAAAGATTGCAATATCAATGCAAGTAAAAATTCAATTACCACAGCTAAGGAAAACTTTGAAAAACTAAAAAATCAAATTTTAGATGAAACCATAGAGATTGATACGCAAAGTTTAAAAGAATCAAAAAGTTTTGTTTATGAGCATTCTCAACAAGTGCGAAATTTCGCACAAAAGGCTAGTAAAATGAGTATTAGTCTTGATGAAGATTTTAATTTTATTTCAGAAGAAGAGGTAGATATGATTCCTGAACGTTTTTTAAAACCTAAAAAACTTGAAGATATAAAGCAAATAGATACAAATAAAAATTTAGATGAACCAAGTTATAAGCGTAAAAATATTGAAATTCCAGTTTCCAAACAAGAAGTTAAACCAAAAATTTTTACAAAAGAGCTTGAACTTAGAGAGAAATTGATAAAAAAAGAAAAATTAGAACAAGAATACAAAGCCTATCAAAATGAAATTTTAGAAAATAAAGTAAAACAGGAAATTAAAAAATTAGAAGAATATGATGCAATAAATTCAAGCGATATTATAGAAGGGAATAAATATAGTTTTAATAGCCTAAAAACAATCAAAACAGAAACAGAAGAATCAAACAAAATAAATGAAAATAAAAATCCAGATAAAGCAGACAATATCTTCGAATTTACTCCTATTGTAGAAGAGTTAAATCATCCTTATATAGAACCTACTCCTATAAAAAATATAAATGAAATAGTTATAGAAGAAAAAAATACACTCGATTTTATCCAAAATACAGAAATTAAAATCGATGATGAAAAAACAAATGATCAAGAAATTAAACTTCAAAAAGCAGTTTTAGCCAAAGAAATTGCTATCAATCAAGCTTTATTGCGTGAAATAGAGCAGGGTGAGATAGAAAAACCAAAAGATTTCACCTTGCCACCATTAGATTTTTTGGCTAATCCAAAAGAGCATAGACAAGAAATCAATGAAAGTGAAATAGATAAAAAAATTTACAATCTTCTTGAAAAGTTGCGTCGTTTTAAAATAGGAGGTGATGTTATAAGCACTTATGTTGGTCCTGTTGTAACTACTTTTGAATTTCGTCCTAGTGCAGATGTAAAAGTAAGTCGTATTTTAAATTTACAAGATGATTTAACTATGGCTTTAATGGCAAAATCAATCCGTATTCAAGCTCCAATACCAGGAAAAGATGTTGTAGGTATAGAAGTGCCAAATGATGAAATTCAAACCATTTATCTAAGAGAAATTTTACAAAGTGAGGTTTTTAAAAACGCTAAAAGTCCTTTAACTATAGCTTTGGGTAAGGATATAGTAGGCAATGCTTTTGTAACCGATCTTAAAAAACTTCCGCATTTACTTATTGCAGGAACCACGGGAAGTGGTAAAAGTGTGGGGATAAATTCTATGCTTTTAAGTCTTTTATATCGCAACTCTCCTAAAACCTTACGTTTGATGATGATAGATCCCAAGATGCTTGAATTTAGCATTTATAATGATATTCCCCATCTTTTAACTCCTGTTATCACAGATCCAAAAAAAGCAGTCAATGCACTTTCAAATATGGTAGCTGAAATGGAAAGACGTTATCGTTTAATGGCTGATGCAAAAACCAAAAATATAGAAAACTACAATGAAAAAATGAAAGAATTAGGCGGTGAAGAACTTCCTTTTATTGTAGTAATTATTGATGAACTTGCTGATTTGATGATGACTGCGGGTAAGGATGTGGAATTTTATATAGGAAGACTTGCACAAATGGCAAGAGCAAGTGGAATTCACTTGATTGTAGCTACACAACGACCTTCTGTTGATGTTGTAACGGGGTTAATTAAAGCAAATTTACCAAGTAGAATTTCTTATAAAGTAGGGCAAAAAATTGACTCTAAAGTTATTTTAGACGCTATGGGTGCTGAGAGTTTACTTGGAAGAGGGGATTGTTTATTTACTCCTCCTGGAACAAGCTCTATAGTGCGTTTACATGCGCCTTTTGCAAGCGAATTTGAAATAGAAAAAATCGTGGATTTTCTAAAAGATCAGCAAAGCGTAGAATATGATGAAAGCTTTTTAAAAGATCAGCAAAGCGTGGGTGTTACAACAAATGAAAGCTTTGATGGGGAAGTAGATGAGCTTTATGAAGAAGCTAAAAGAGTAATCTTAGAAGATGGAAAAACAAGCATTTCTTATTTGCAACGCCGTTTAAAAATCGGCTATAACCGCTCTGCAAATATTATTGAACAACTTACGCAAAATGGAGTTTTAAGCGAACCTGATGCCAAAGGACAAAGGAAAATTTTATAAGATTTTCTTTTTATTTTGATATAAAAACTAATTACAAAAGAAGAAATTTATAAAGATAAAAGCCCCATAAAAAGGGCTTAAAATTATTTATCTCTGAGATTTAATTCGGTAATTAACTTACTATAAGAATTATAATCTTTTCTTTTAAGATAAGATAAAAGTCTTTTTCTTTGACCTACAAGTTTTAAAAGTCCTAATCTTGATGAAAAGTCTTTTTTGTAGATTTTTAAATGTTCTGTAAGTTCTGCAATTCTTGCAGTTAAAAGAGCTACTTGAACTTCTGTTGAACCAGTATCACCTGGTTTTTTAGCGAATTTCGCAACTATTTCTGCTTTTTTGGCCGAATCCAAAGCCATGATAGACCTCCTGATTGGTAAAATAATAAAATTAAAGAACTATAATTTTACCTTAAAAAGCAAAAAATAAACTGAATTTATCTTTTTTAGAAGGTTTTGTCAAAATTTAAGTCTTTTTCTAAGAATTATTTATTATAATTACAGCTATTTCTGTAGTTATACAAGGAGAATCTGTGCTATTTACCAAAGCTAGCGAATACGCTTTACTTTCTTTAATTTATATTTCTCAAAAAGAAACACCTCAAGATGTAGATTCTTTAGCTTTAGAGCTTGATATTCCTAAAAGTTTTTTAGCTAAAATTTTACAAACTTTAGCTAAAGATGGTTTGTTAAAATCCTTTAAAGGGGCAAAAGGTGGTTTTGCATTAATCAAAGAACCAAATCAATATACTATAAAAGAAATTGTTAATAGTGCTGAAAAAAAGGATATCAGTGTATTTGAATGCAGTGGTGGTACTTGTCCAAATAATAAAGAAGAAAATTGTACCTTAATGCCTATGTTAGTAAATTTACAAAATAAAGTAGATGAATTTTTAGATTCTATTACTTTAGAAGATATTATGAAAAATAATGGCAAAAAATAAAATAGTCGATTTAGTTTTTCCTTTTTTGGGGCCTTTAATTGCTCCTGTTTTAAAAGCTAAAAGCTTAACTATTGTTGGTTTTTTAGTTTGCATTTTAGCTATTATCATAGTTCCTTTACCAAGTCCTATTTTGGACTTTTTCTTAGCTTTAAGTATAGCTTTATCAGTATTAATTATTTTAATTTCTATTTATATACCTAAACCGACAGATTTAACAACTTTTCCAACTTTAATCTTGATTATTACTTTATTTAGACTTTCTTTAAATATAGCTACTACGAGGATGATTTTAAGCGAAGGGCAAAACGGCCCTGAAGCTGTGAGTGAGATTATAGCAGCATTTGGAGAATTTGTTGTTGGTGGAAATATGGTCATTGGTGTGATTGTATTTTGTATCTTAGTATTGATTAATTTCATGGTTGTAACAAAAGGTAGTACAAGGGTTTCTGAAGTACAAGCAAGATTTACACTTGATGCGATGCCAGGTAAACAAATGGCTATTGACGCGGATTTAAATGCAGGACTTATTGATGAACAAACCGCTAGAGCAAGACGTCAAGAAGTTATTGCTGAGGCAAACTTCTATGGTGCAATGGATGGTTCTTCTAAATTTATCAAAGGAGATGCTGTTGCAGGAATTATCATAACTATTATAAATATCATAGGTGGTTTTTTAATAGGATCTTTTCAGCACGATATGGCTTTAAGCGATGCTGCATCTACTTATACTATTTTAACCATAGGTGACGGACTTGTATCGCAAATTCCAGGGCTTATTACTTCTACTGCAACCGCTATAATTATCACTCGTGCAAGCAAAGATGAAGAAAATTTTGCAGAAGGAACTTTAACTCAACTTTTAAGCGAATATCGCACGCTTTTAATAGTAGGTTTTGTACTTTTTATCTTTGCGTTAGTGCCTGGCTTGCCAACTTTATCCTTGGGCTTTATGGCTTTAGTTTTTTTAAGTCTTGGCTATCTTACTAAGCAGGTTAAGGAAGGTAAAATTGATATAACCACAGTTAAAAAAAGCAAACCAAGTGCTGCAGCCGCATCTCAAAGTGGAGCAGGTGGGACAACGGCAGCACCTGCTAAGAAAAGCGAAGAAGAAATTCTCAAAGAAGAAGAGCACAAGATTAACGACATACTCAAAGTTGAAATTTTAGAACTTGAACTTGGATACGGACTTATTAAGCTTGCTGAAAATGAACTTACAGAAAGAATTCGCTCAATGAGAAGAAGCATTGCTGAAAGTTTAGGATTTTTAATGCCAAAAATAAGAATAAGGGATAATTTAAGACTTAAACCAAATGAATATAGTTTTAAACTTAAGGGCGTGTCTATAGCAAGCGCTGAAATTTATCCAGATAAATATTTAGCCATGGATAGTGGTTTTATCACAGAAGAGATAGAAGGGATTGCTACAAAAGAACCCGCTTTTAACTCTGATGCACTTTGGATTGATGCGAATTTAAAAGATGAAGCAACATTAAATGGCTATATAGTAATAGATCCTGCAAGTGTTATTTCAACACATATGAGCGAACTTATCAAAGCGCACGCAAGCGAACTTCTTACACGCCAAGAGGTGCAAAATCTTCTTGATAAGGTTAAAAATGATTATCCAATCATTGTAGAAGGTGCTTTAGGTGTTGCACCTGTAAGTCTTATTCAAAAAATTCTCAAAGACTTGCTTAAGCATCACATACCAATTAAAGATATGCTTACTATTTTAGAATCTGTAAGCGATATAGCAGAAGTAAGCAAGAGTTTTGATATGATTATTGAACATGTAAGGGCGTCTTTAGCTAGGATGATTACAAATATGTATTTAGATGATAAAGGAAATTTGGATATTTTTATCTTAGACTCTGCTAGCTCTGCAGTTTTAATGGAAAATGTACAATTTAGAGATGGAAGTTATCACTTGCCTTTAAGTGTAGCTCAAACAGGCACTTTAGTAGATACTCTAAGGGCTGAAGTTGCCGCGGTAGCAAATGGTCGTATCAAGCCTTTTATACTTTGCGTTGAACCGCAGCTTAGAAAATTCATTGCTGATATTTGTTATAATTTTAGCATTAATATAGTAGTGTTAAGTTTTGCAGAAATTGCAGAAAATACAAATTTTAATACCGAGGGTATTATTAGGATAGAACTTTAAGGAATATAATGAAAATTTATCATCTTTCGCATACAGATCTTGATGGTTATGCTTGTCAATTTGTAGTAAATTTTTATTTTAAAAATGTGAAATTTTATAATTCTAACTATGGTAAAGAAATTAATGAAAATTTTAATTCTATTATAGGCGATATAGAAAAAGATGAAAATTTCGGAAAAGCTATTATTCTAATAACAGATTTAAATTTAAATTTAAATCAATGCGAAGAATTTGAAAAAATTTGCAAAGAGAAAAATATAAAAATTTTTCTTCTTGATCATCATCAAAGTGGCGAAGAATGTGCTCAAAAATATTCTTGGTATTTACTTGATTCTAAAAGATGTGCAACTAAAATCGTTTATGATTTTTTCTCTAAAATCTGCACTCCTGTTTTAGAACTTTCAAAATTTGTTGATGTGGTTAATGCTGTTGATATTTGGCTAAGCGAGGATGAAAATTTTGAACTTGGAAAGGTTTTTTTAGGCTTGATTGCCAATGCAAAAGAAATAAATCGCGTGATGTTTAAAGAATCTCAAATCGATTATATGTTTTTCTTGCTTGATAAGGCTTGGAAATTTATAGGAAAAGAAAATGCGAATATTTTACTCGATAATGCTACTCATTTTATAAAAAAGGATTATTTTGCCAGAAAAAATGATGATACTCTTTCTAATTTAATTTCTTGTTTTGTAGTTGAAAAACTAAGTGAGCTAAAAGAAAATTTCAGTATAGAATATGAAGGCCATAAAGGCATCTTAACTTCAAATATAGGCAATACTTCTGTTATTGGAAATGATTTTTTAGTAAAAAATCCTGATTATGACTTTTTTATTGATGTTAGTTCTAGAAAAACCTTAAGTTTTCGTGCAAATGGAAAAATAGATGTAAGTTTAATGGCTAAAAATTTAGTAGGTGGTGGTGGACATAAAAATGCTAGTGGTGGACTTTTTGCGACATTTAAAGATGGAGCAAATTATAATCATATTAAGGCTCAAATTATTGATTTAATTAAAAGCAAAGAACTTAAAAAGGAAAACAATGAATCAAAACAATAATAAAACCTTAAAAAATGAACTAGAAGATTTACAATATGAGCTTAGCATAGTTTTAGAAGCTATGCTTTTATACGCTGGAGTTAAAAGAGAAAAATTAGAAAATGCAATAGAAGCTTATATTGATAATATAGATAATGTGCTCAAAAATTCCAACAAAGAAGGGGTTGATGAAATTTTAGAAGTGGTGGAATTTCTAAAAAATAAATACAAAGATTTTTTTCAATGAAAAAGTGTATTTTAATTTTTTTTAGTTTATATTCTTTAAGTTTTGCTAATATTTACGAAAAATTAAATGATTTTGCTTATGAAAAAAAACCGAACAAAGATTTTAAGATTCAAGAAGTTAAATTAGTACAATTTTCACAAGAAAATAAAGATTGCCTTGAGCTTTTAATAGAAGCTGGTCAAATTAGAATTTTAAATAGCTATAACTCTTGTCAAAAATTATCTAAAGATGAAAGTTTTCAAAAATTTCTTAATGAAGATTTTTTAAAACTTTATAAAAATAATGGATACTTGATTAATGAAAATTTACAAAATTTGAAAAATACCATGCAAGATATTATGATATATTATAAACTCCGATATTCTTTTAGTAAAGATGTAAAAGATATGAGTAAAAATAAGAATTTGGATGTTTTAAATATAGATGAAAAAGATGGTGGTACTTTGCTTTATAAAATCAACAATCAAGCTTGCGTTGGAATAGAACTTACAAGACATGACTCAAGAATGGCTATGAAAATATACGGAATAGAAAATTTGGATAAAGAGTGCAAACTATTTATCCAATCGCCTTCTTTTAAAGATCTTTCTTACACAAAAAAAGATTTTAAGTGGTATTATTTAGAATAAATAAATGCTTTAATTTTTAAATAAAAATTTTTAAAAATCGCACTTAAAGTAAAAGTATCTTGCCTTCCAAGATTTTGAAAAACGCAGTTATCTAAGTCTTTTTTTTCTTGAATGCTTAAATTTTTCATTAAACCAACCTCTAAAAATATTGCAAACTTCAATTTTATCAAAAAAACTTTATTTTTATTTTAAAGTTTTAATTATAAGGCAAATAAATATTTTTTTAAGAATTTGAAGTTTTTTATTAAAATATTATTAACTTTTATTGACTTTTTTGAAGCAAAGTTATATACTGAATTCAAATTAGACAAATTTAAGGAGGAAAAATGATGAATAAATTTTCTATAGTTTTAACTTTGTTGTTATGTGGAAGTTGTGCTTTAGCCTTAGATCCAAATTTGGAAAAAACTAAGAGTGCAACAGGTATTGATCTACCTACTGCCAAATGGAATTTACCTAAGGCTTTAAATGAAGATGGTACCATAGATGAAACTAAAATGCCAAAAAATTCAGAATATAGCAAAATGGTTATTTTGGGAAATAAAATTCTTAATGAAACAAGCAAATATGTAGGTCCACAGGTCAAAGATCCTAAAAAAAGATTTGCGGGAAATAATCTTTCTTGTTCAAGTTGCCATGCTAATGGTGGAAGTGTACAAAATCAATCAGGTTTTGTAGGAATTTGGGCAAGATTTCCGCAATATAATGCCAGAGGAGATAAAGTAATTACCTTAGCAGATAGGATCAATGGCTGTTTTGAACGCTCTATGAATGGCAAAAGAATGCCTAGTGATGCGCCTGAAATGAAAGCCATGCTAACTTATATGCAATGGTTATCTCAAGGAGTTCCAGTAGGAGCTAAGATAGAAGGGCAGGGGCTTAAGAAGATAGATTTCATCTCAAGAGCAGCTGATCCTAAAAAAGGTAAGGCAATTTATATGGATAAATGTGCCGTTTGTCATCAAGAAAATGGATTAGGGCTTAAAAATGAGGATAGCGCAGGGGCGTATTATCTTTATCCACCACTTTGGGGCAATGATAGTTATAATACAGGAGCTGGAATGTATCGTCTTATCAAAGCTGCTTCTTATATTAAAGAAAATATGCCTCAAGGTGCGCCTGACTTAAGTCTTGAAGATGCTTATGATGTAGCAGCTTACATGAATTCACAAGCTCGCCCTATTAAAGCAAATAGAGATAAAGACTTTCCAGATAGAAAGGTTAAGCCTTTAGATATGGATGTAGGACCTTATGATGATAGCTTTTCTACAACCCAACATCGCTATGGACCTTATACAAATATGATCAAAAAATAATTTTAAGGCAATTTTTATTGCCTTAAAAAATTTATTATTTCATATTACTTAATTTTTTAACTAGATCTTCTAAATCTTGCATCGAATTGATTGCACTTGGGTTAATTTGATATTTTCCATTGACAACAAAAGCAGGGGTGCCATAGGTTTTAGCTATATCATTAGCTCTTTGAAACTCTCTTAAAATTTCTTTAGCTTTTGGGGTATTTAAAAAATTTAATACTTCATTTTTATTTACATTCATAGCCTTTAAACCTATGTCGTAAAATTCATCTAAATTCGAAAAATTTCTTTGCTTGTTTAAAAAATAAGAAACAAAATAAACATCAGCAAGTTTATGAGATAAACTATCAGAATAACTTGCGTCTTTACCATTTTGCTCATCTTTGTATTGAGCAAAGGCAAAAAGATCATTCATTTCTTTGGAAAAATCTCCATTCATTAAACTTACAGGATAGAGTTTAAAATGCAAATTTGGAAAAGCTTCTCTTAGTTTTTCAAGGGTTCCAAATTTATGATGATTATAACAATGTATACATTTATAAGAAAATACTTCTATTACACTATTTTCGGAGTTGGGTAAATTTGGATTAAGAGTAATAAAACTATTATTTGCTAACGCAAAACTTGAGCAAAATACAAGCGCTAAAACAAATTTGCAAAAAAAATTACGCATACTATATCCTTGATTAAATAAAATTTTCAAAGATAATTTTATTTAAAAAAAATAAATAAGCCCAAATTTATTTTTGGGCTTATTTATTTTTTAGGATTGAATGCTTAATCAACGCTAAAAGGCATTGCTTGATAACCCGTGCCTGAACCGCTAAAATTAAATTTGAACCGAAGGCTCCTTAGCACCCCCCCCCAGTTAAATTCATCAATTTCAGGTTTTGGCTCTCCAAGACTTACACCTTTGCTAAGATCACAAGCCATTCCAGCTGTTGCGCTATAAACCATAATAGAATCTTTATCTGGTTCATATTGAGTTAAAGAAGTTACAGGAGAAAACCATTCATTTCCACGATTTTTACCATATTCCCAAATTTGTTCCACAGTTTTATTTTGCTGATCGATTTTATAAATTACAGCACGAGAATATTTTTGACTCGCAAATGCAGGTTGCTCAGCTCCTCTTGCATCACCATTATCAAAAACACTTATATAGATATAACGCTTGTTTGATTTACTATCAATTCTCCAGCCTGTATGTTGTGTCCAAGTGAAATCAAATCCACCATTTTCATTTTCATAACCTGGGCATTTGCTATAATCATCATCGCAAACAATTTTTTTGCCATTTTTATCTATAGGTTGTAATAAATATTTTTGAAATTCTTTATTCCATCCTTTATGTGCCCCTAAAATCCATTTTATTTTTTTATCACGACCAATTTTAACAACAGCACTTTGATGGCGACTAGAAATAATAATACTGTCATCACTTGGATCATAATCAACGCTATTTACATGAGCCCAATTCCTACCTATACCTGTACCTGCTATATCTCCAAATTTGTAGCTTTCATCCATTTTGGCAAGCTCTTCATCGCTTAAAGTTTTACCCGCTTTGCTTGCATCTATATTTAAACACACTGCACCTTGATCTAAAGCTTTGATAATAGTACTTCTATAAGGATCTAAAATCTCATACAATCTCCAATCATCAACAACATTACCATTCTCATCTACTTCTATAATAGTATCACGCACTGTGCGTACATGCTTACCATTTGGACGCAAAGTATTTGCTGAAGCTACTCTTAATATAAATAATGCCCATTTTGCATATTGTCCATAGCATGAGAAAAATCTATATAGGCAACAGGTAATTTACGATTGAAAATTTCTCTTCCTAAGATATCGTATTTTACATATCTTTGACCAAATCCCCAAGTTAAAGCTACATCTTTGTTTTGATGAAAACCCATCATAATTCCACGATTGTAAATATTGTCCCAGTTCATTAATTTATCGTTATCAAAATACCATCTGATTTCACCCTTGGTATCTATGATAAAGACATTTGAATTTTCATCCCATTCCATAGCACCACCTACAGGATTATTCCATACAGATTGTGAGCCTTTGCCAGATTGTTTTCCAGGAGCATTATTTACTAAATATAGCCTATCTGAAAATTTTGGATCCATTTTTATCAAAAGGAGTTCCTCTTTGATCAGTGCTTCCACTTGGTTCTATGCTAACCCCTGGAGTTGTAATTTTATAAATCTCATCAACAACTTTTTGACTTTTACCATTTGCAGTCTTAGTATAACTTACCTTTACTGTATTTAAATAAGAAGGATAAAGTCCAAAAATAGGAATTCCACCATAAGTCTTAGCCATTTTAGAAATCACACTATAAGAAATAGTTTGACCATTTGGTTTAGGAACAATAGTTACTTTTATATCGCTTAAGACGTAACCATTATCCATAATAATAGCGGTCAAAGGAGACAATCCATAAGGATTCATTTTAATCGCATCTATTTGTCCTTGAATTTTCCAATCTATTTTCGCTCCACTGGGACCACCCATGGCCATTAAAGCATTAGGTGCAAGTAGGGTAGAACCCGTCAAAAATGCCATGCAAATAGTTTTGCTAAGTCTCATGATAAATCCTTTAAAATTATTTAAGCCATCCTAAAATAGCTTAATAAAATTTTAATAATACGCAACAAAAATAATGTGTTGCGTATTTTAAGAGCATCTTAAAACGACTTGATTTAAATGATTTAAACTAGCTATATTTTGATTTGGATTTTTTGGTTCTCCTATAAATTTAAGCACCAAAACCAAAATAACAATCACCAATGCAAAAATTTTAGCATTAGGTTTATTTTTATCTAAAACATAGGCTATAAACATTGCAAAAAGCACAATAAAACAACATAAAAATGCCATAAGACAGCAAATTGCCATATTCATAAACTTTAAACCAGGAATCAAATACCAACCATTGCTATAAAGCCCATTTTCAAAATTAGGTGGAATTCCTATAAAAAATTTTTGAAAAGCATTAAGATGATTATAAGCATTTTCTGGAACTACAGGGGTATCCATCCCACATTCTCCTGTTGGCAAAAACCAACTAGGAGCCCATTCATGCAAAGGTAAATTAAATGGGTAAATAGGAATTTCACGACATCCATCTACACCTGCAAAAGGATTTTCAGAATGAACCACTTCATGAATATGATTTAAAGTTAGACAATGCTCCAAGCCAAGCCAAATTCCATAAAAAGCTAAACCATAAGAAAAAATTTTTATAATATTATTTGCAGGGTTGATTAATGCAATCATACCGCCTATAGCCATAACAAGCATATCAAATCTTATATACACACATTGTTCGCAAGGTTCCATAAAAAGATATTCTTGAAATAAAAAATGTGCTATACAAGTAAGCCCTATAGTAACTATAATCAAAATTAACCAAGGTTTGCGCGTATCTTGCCATTTAGAAAGTGAAAAATTTCTGCAATTATCTTTCATTTTTATACAACTCATTTTTGCTTGCTAAGTTCTTTAGTAATCTCAATCAAAGCCTCTGGAGAGTTGATTGCACTTGGAATGATTTGATATTCTCCATTAACAACAAAAGCAAGGGTGCCATAATTTTGCGAAATAGGATTGGCAATTTCATAACTTTTTAAAAGCTCTGCAGCCTCTGAAGTTTTTAAGAAATTTTCCAAATCAGCCTTGCTCACATTCATTGCTTTTAAACCGACACTATAAAAAGCTTCAGGATTTTTACCATTTTCCCATCTTTGTTTTTTCTTAAAATATGCATTAAAATAAGCTTCAGCAACTTTATGAGTTAAGCTATTTTTATCCGTAGGATCAATTTTATTTACACCATCCTTAAATGCCGCAAAAGCAAAAATTTCATTAGCTTGCCTTCCATAATCTCCCATAGAACTTACAGGATAAAATTTGTAAGTTAAATTAGGCAATTTTTCTTTAACTTTACCCATGGTATTAAATTTGTGATGATCATAACAATGAGTACAGCGATAAGAAAAAATTTCAATCAATGAATTATCAGCGTTAGCAATAGGATTTTTAAGAATTACATATTCTTTACCTTCACTTAATGCGCTAGCACTTATACCTGCTAAAAAAGCACATGTAACAATAGATCTTGCTAATTTTACTGGAAATTTCATTACCTTCTCCTTGAAATTTGGTTTTGACAAAACTTTTTATTAAGTTTTTATGTAATAAATATTATAAAACTATTAAAATAAAAATATTCTTAAAAAATTTTATAACTAAAAAATATTTACTTTAACTAAAAATTAAGAATAGGGGGATTAAAAATTTAATGCACAAGTTATCATTTTTATGTATATTTTGATAATAATATAAAATAATTTAATTTTTAAATATTCTTTATAGTTTTCAAGAAAAGTACAATATAATTTTAATTTACAAAATAAAATTATCAATTTTTTACATTATATTTTGTGGATAAGTTTATTTCACTCAAAAGGTAAAATCATAAAAGTATGGAAAAATAGTAGATTAAAGTATATCAAAATAGAATAATCTATGTGTATATAAAAAAGTTTGAAAATTACAGTTTTCAATACAAAATTATAATTTTTATATATTTTTACCTTTTATCACATCTTTTTATGATTGATATAAGATTTATTTAATAAAAATATTTTAATCTTTTTGCCTCGCATGCAAAACAAACTTTTTCCTAAAAAAGCTTTTTTTTACTAAGTTAATACTAAAATACCTTTTCTAATTAAAAAGCTAAAAATTTATATTTTAGGAAAAGTTTTTATGAAATACCCTTTAGATTGTGAAGAAAATTTTGAAAAATCATTTTTATTTTGGCTGGCAAAATATGTAAAATTTAAACTCAATTCGCTATCTAACAAAGAGTTAAAAAATCCACAAGCTTTAGCAGAAGTTAATTTTGCCCTTACAAAAGGTGTAAAAAACATTGAAGAACTTGACGCTCTAGCAAAAAAAGCAAGAAATGCTGGTTTAAGTGGAGTTAATACTTATTTTAACCCCTTAAAAAAAGTGTTTGAATATTTAAATTTTTACAAGCTTTACTCTTTAAAACAGATTGATGAGGAACTCATTGTAGAAGTTTTAGCAAGTGTAACAGGTGCTTTATCAGATGCAAGTAAAAAAAATTACCGTATTGCTGTGATTAATTTTTTTGATTTTTTAGACAAGCAAAACGAAGAAGATGAAAAAGCACATATTTTTGATATCAATCTTAAAAACTGGGCAGGTATAGCAGGTTCTAAAGGGGTGAAATTACCCGAATTTATGAGTGAAGAAGAGCTTAAAAAATTTCTTGATGCTATTGAAAATGCAGATTTTAAAAACAATACCATACGCAATAAACTTATTCTTAAAATCATCATTTTTACAGGCATACGGGTAAGCGAAGCTATCAATATCAAAATGGGTGATATTAGCGAAGAAAACGATCTTTATATCATAAGAATAAGAGCTAAAGGCAATAAATATCGTGTTGTAATGATAAAAAAAGAACTTATTTACGATTTACTTAAAAATGTAAGTATTAATTATATGAGTAAAGACGCCCTACTTTTTGTCAATAAAAAAGGCACTCCACTGACTCAATCTTATGTCAGTCGTATAGTAGAACAGCTTTTATTTCACGCAGGAATTCGCAAACAAAAAAATGGTGCTCACATGTTGCGTCATACTTTTGCCACCCTGCTTTATAAAAAACAAAAAGATTTAGTTTTAGTTCAAGAAGCTTTAGGGCATGCAAGTTTAAACACTTCAAGAATTTACACTCATTTTGATAATGATAAATTAAAACTTGCCGCACAGGTTGCAAAGGAATTAAGTGACTCTTGAAAACTATGCTATTTTTGGTAAATATTTTTACTATGATTTAAAACATACTTTAAAAGCCTTTAACCACAAAGAAAGTAAAAAATGCTTTAAATTTATAGAAAAATATAAAAATGATTTTTATATTTTAATGCTTGCTGATTATGAGCTATATAGATATTTTCAAGATGAAAATTTCACAAGTAAAAAAGCTTGTTTGTCTGTTTTTGCTTTTAAAAAAAGAAAAAAATTTCAAAAAGAGGATATCGATGAAGAAAAATTTATTCCTGAATTTATAAATTTTTTAGATCAAGATAATTACAAAGAAAATTTCGTTAAAGTTAAAGAGGCGATCTCCAAAGGAAGAGTTTATCAAATCAACCTCACTCAAAATTTTAAATTTCATAGCAAAATGGATTCTTTTGAACTTTTTAAACTTTTGCTTTCTAGACAAGATACTGAATTTAAAGCTTTTATAAAAGATGAAACAAGAGAAATTTTATCCTTTTCTCCTGAACTTTTCTTCAAAACCAAAAAAAGAAAAATATTTACAAAACCTATGAAAGGCACGATTAAGCGTGATAAAGATCATATAAAAGATGAAGAAAATAAAATTTTCTTGCAAAATGATACAAAAAATCTAAGTGAAAATGTTATGATTTGTGATCTTTTGCGTAACGATCTTTCAAAAATCATCACAAAAAAAAGCTTAAAAACCAAACTTTTTGAAATTCAAAGTCACCCTACTTTACATCAAATGACTTCAAGCGTACAAGGAAAACTTAAAAAAAATATTTCTTTATATCAAATTTTTAAAGCCCTCTTTCCTTGTGGTTCTATTACAGGTGCCCCAAAGCTTGAAAGTATTAAATTTATTGAAGAATTAGAACAAAGAGATCGTGGTATTTACTGCGGAACTATAGGTTTAATACACAAAAATAAAAATAAATTTAGCGTAGCTATACGCACCTTAGAAAAACAAGATGAAATTTATACTTATAGCACGGGTAGTGGCTTGGTTTGGGACTCAAAATTCAAAGATGAATTTGAAGAATTAAAACTTAAAAGCGCGATCTTAAATCCTTATGATTTTCATCTTTTTGAAACCATGTATTTTAAAAATTCTCAAATTTTATTTTTAAAAGAACATTTATTAAGGCTTATAAATTCAGCTCTTAAATTTAATTTTAATACTCACAAGCTCTTTAAAGATTTTTATAATATTTTAAACCAAAAAAGTTCTTATAAAGAATATCAAAATTTTACACTTTTTAAACTCGATGAAAAAATTTTCCACAAAAAACATTCTTTATTTTATAATTTTCCCCTACCCTTTAAAAATCCACATAAAGAAGGAATTTTAAAGCTTATTTTATACAAAGACGGAAGATACGAAATTCAACAAAGTGCCTCAAAACAAAATTCAAACGATATTTTGCTTTTAAGTGATGATAAAATTAACTCAAAAAGTGACAATCTCTATCACAAAAGCTCTTTGCGTACTTTTTATAATCAACACTCATACAAATGGCAGCAAAACTTGTGTTATGACATAGCTTTTTTTAACGAAAAAAATGAACTTTGCGAAGGCTCAAGAACCAATCTCATCTTAGAAAAAAACGCTCAATTTTATACTCCACAAATTCAAAGTGGTATATTAAATGGTGTATATAGAAATTTCTTAGTCAATCTTGGTTTAATAAAAGAAAAAGCATTATTTAAACAAGATTTATTTGAAGCAGAAAATATTTATTGCATTAATTCCGTGCGTGGTTTAAAAAAGGTAAAATTACAATGAAGAAAATTTTATTTATAGATAATTATGATTCTTTTAGTTATACCATCATCTATTATCTTAAAGAACTTGGTTTTGAATGTAAAGTGATAAAAAACGATGCCTTTAAAAAAGCTAAAGAATTAGAAAAATTTGATTTTACTCATCTTATCATCTCTCCTGGCCCTCATTCTCCTAAGAAATCTAAATTAAGCTTAAAAGCAATCAAATATTTTAAAAAAAACAAAAAAATTTTAGGTATATGTTTAGGGCATCAGTGTATAGCTGAAGTTTTTGGCGGTAGGGTTTCTAAAATGCAAAATCCCATGCATGGTAAAATTTCTAAACTTTATTTTAAAAAAGATCCTATTTTTAAAGGTATTAAAAAAGAAATTGAAATTTGTTTATATCATTCTTTACATATTAGTTCTATGCCTAAAAAATGCAAAATTTTAGCTCGTAATTCAGAAAATATCATTATGGCAATTAAACATAAAAAATATCCTATTTATGGATTGCAATTTCACCCTGAAGCGGTTTTAACTCAAAAAGGTAAAAAAATACTTAAAAACTTTATGAAACTTTAGTCTTTTTTGCATTTAAAATAACACTCAATATAATTAAAGCAAAAGCAAAAATATCAAGCAAGCTATAATGGGTTTTTAAAAATAAAAAACTCATCAAAGCAGCTGCTACAGGCTCTATAGAGGCAATCATACTAGCCCTTAGAGCACCTATATATTCCACTCCTTTTAAATATAAACAAAAAGCCCCTATAGTTCCGATAAAGACAATCCCGCCCATAGAAAAAAATGCTTTTAAGTTAAAAGCATAGTGAATTAAACCCTTATCAAATTGCAAGATTAATAAAAATACAAAAGAAGCAAAAAGACTCGCCCAACCCATTATCCAAAAAAGACCATATTTTAATATCACTTCTCTAGCGCTTAAAGAATAAAAAGCAACCCCAAAAGCTCCTATAACAGCCCAAAAAATACCCCAATAATTTAAAACCACCGCTTCAATATCTCCTTTAGTTGCAAGCAAAAACAAAGCAAAAATAATCAAAATCAAAGCCAAAATTTCTATCAATTTAGGAAATTTTTTATTTTTAAAGCACAAATAAAGCATTATAATCAAAGGTGCACAATATTGTATCATAGTTGCAGTTCCAGCATCGGTATAATAAATAGCCTTAAAATAACCAAATTGTGTTAGCAAAAGCCCAAAAAATCCAAACATACAAATACTTAAGCTTTCTTTTAAATTTGTAAAAACTAAAATCTTTTGAGCTTTAAAACTTAAAAAAATCAAAATCAACCCTGTAGATAAAAGCCTATAAAAACAAACCCAATCTACGCTATAATTATTTTTAAAAAGGTATTCAGCTAAAACACCGCTAATAGCCCAAAAAATACCTCCCAAAAGAACTAAAAATACGCCCATTGCAAACCTTAATAAAAATTATTTTAAATTATAGTATATTTTTTAAAATAATGTCGATTTAGTGTAATATATATTATAAATTAAGGAGAAAATATGCAAATTAACAATTCCTTAAATAGCTTGAGTCAATATGTTAAAGTCAACTCAAACGAAGAAAATCAAAACTCTAAAAATCAAGAACAAAACACTTTAGCGCAAGATCCAGCTGTAGAGGTAAATATCAGCAAAGAAGCCAAAGAAAAATCAAATACTTCTAATCAAAATAATTCTCAAGCTCCAGCTCAAGCTTTAAACGCGCAAAACAACACGCAACAAGATAGTAGCAGCAATAGTGAAGATAAACTTACAGAATTAACACAGAAGCTTGCAGAAATTCAAGCAAAAATTGTTGAACTAACTGCAAAAATGTCTAAAGCTAATGAGGATCAAATCAAAAGTATTGAAAGTCAAATAGCAACATTAAATGCCCAAGCTTCAACTATTCAAGCTCAAATTCAAGAACTCCAAAGCCAACAAGCTTGATTATATTTTTTCAAAAGTTTAAGAATGCTATAATGATGCATTTTTAAACTTTTTCAAGGAAAAATATGACTTATCTAGAAATCGAAGGCACAAATCATCTAAGCGGAAATGTTACAATAAGTGGAGCAAAAAATGCTGCCCTACCCTTGATCGTTTCAAGCATACTTGCTAAAAATGAAGTAAAAATCAACAATGTTCCTAATGTTGCTGATATAAAAACTCTTATATCTTTGCTAGAAAATTTAGGAGCTAAAGTCAATTTTCAAAACAATAGTGCTTTATTAAACACAAACACTCTTAATCAAACCATAGCCAAATATGACATTGTACGTAAAATGCGTGCTTCTATACTTACTCTAGGGCCTTTGCTTGCTCGTTTTGGGCATTGTGAAGTATCTTTGCCTGGTGGATGTGCCATAGGACAAAGACCTATTGATTTACATCTTTTAGCCTTGGAAAAAATGGGGGCAAATATACAAATCAAACAAGGCTATGTCGTAGCTAGTGGAAATTTAAAAGGCAATGAAATTCTTTTTGATAAAATCACGGTTACAGGTAGTGAAAACATCATCATGGCAGCAGCTCTAGCTAAAGGTAAAACCAAGCTCTTAAATGTTGCAAAAGAACCCGAAGTAGTTCAACTTTGCGAAGTTTTAAAAGACGCAGGACTTGAAATCAAAGGCGTAGGCACAGATGAACTTGAAATTTATGGTAGCGATGGAGAACTTTTAGAATTTAAAGAATTTAGCGTTATACCTGATAGAATTGAGGCAGGAACTTATCTTTGTGCAGGGGCTATTACAAATTCTAAAATTACTTTAGATAAAGTTAACGCCACTCATCTTAGTGCAGTTTTAGCAAAACTTCATCAAATGGGTTTTGAAACTTTGATTGCAGATGATAGCATCACCCTACTTCCTGCTAAAGAAATTAAACCTGTAGAAATCATGACAAGCGAATATCCAGGCTTTCCAACCGATATGCAAGCGCAGTTTATGGCACTAGCTTTAAAAGCTAATGGAACTAGTATTATTGATGAAAGACTATTTGAAAATCGTTTCATGCATGTAAGTGAACTTTTAAGAATGGGTGCGGATATTAAACTCAATGGTCATATTGCTACTATAGTAGGCGGAAAAGAACTTAACGCTGCTGATGTCATGGCTACAGATTTGCGTGCTTCTTCAGCCCTTATCTTAGCAGCTCTTGCAGCTAAAGGCACAAGCAAAGTCCATAGAATTTATCATCTTGATAGAGGTTATGAAAATTTAGAAGAAAAATTTAAAGGCTTAGGGGCTAAAATCACAAGGCTTGAAGAATGAAAAATATCTTTAAAACCTTAAAAGACTTAGAAGATCAAATTTCATGCTTAGATGAAAGTGAACTTATTAGCCTTGAAAAAGCAAAAGATAGAATTTTAGCTAAAGATTTATACGCTAGAAAAAATCTACCCAGTTTTGACAATGCTGCTCTTGATGGCTATGCTTTTAATTATACTGATATCAATGAGGCTTTGGAGATTAAAGGGGCTATTTTTGCAGGAGATAAAAATTTTTATACAGTTGCTAAGAATGAATGCTATAAAATCATGACAGGGGCTAAAATGCCCAAAAATGCTGATACTATCTTAATGTTAGAAGATGAGTATATAGAAGAAAATAAACTCATCATTAAAAAAGCCCCTAAACAATACAATGCCTATCGCTATAAAGGCGAAGAATTAAAAAAAGGTGAAATTTTACTTCGAAAAGGCACCAAACTTAATGATAAACATATCGCCCTGCTTGCTTCTCAAGGGCTTTATAAAATAGAAGTCATAAGAAAAATTCGCATAGGTATTTTTTCAAGTGGAAATGAGCTAAAAGAACCTTGGCAAGAATGCGATGAAGAAAGTATTTATAATGCCAATGCTTTGCCTTTACTAACCATGCTTCAAAATGCTTCTTATTTGGGTATTATTAAAGATGATTTTAAAAGCACTAAAGAGGCTTTAGAAAATACAAATTTTGATCTTTTAATCACTTCAGGAGGTGCAAGCGTTGGCGAGGCTGATTTTATGGAAAAAGCTTTAGATAAATTAGGCTTTACTCCGCTTTTTAAAGGACTAAAAGCACGCCCTGCAAGACCTACTAAGCTTTATAGAAAAGGTGAAAATTTCGTATTGATTTTACCAGGAAATCCTATGGCAGCTTATCTTTCTTGTTTTATTTTTGCTAAAAAAATTATTGCTTTATTAAGTGGAAGCCTAGACAATCCTTTAAAATTTCATGCTACAATGGGTATGGATTTAAAGCTTAAAAGTGGAAGAAACAATCTCATTTTAGGAAATTTAGAAAAAGATATTTTTACACCATTTAATGAAAATAAATTTGGATCTGGTATGATACTTCCACTTATTAAAAGTGAGTTTTTACTTATAAGCGAAGAAAATACAAGTGAATTAAAAAAAGGTGATGAAATCACGCTTTTAAAAATATAATGTTTGTGTTTTTCACAAACATTAGCTTAATTTATCCTCATCATCATGATCATGGATATATTGTTCATCATTTTCCAAGGTATCAACAAAACGCCCTATCCTTTCCCAGCGAACATTTTTATCTTTATCCCAAGAGAAATATACAAACCAAGGTTTACCTACTATCAACCTATAAGGAACAGAACCCCAAAAACGACTATCATAAGAATAATCACGATTATCGCCCATCATGAAATACTCATTTTCAGGTACATCAAAAACATAAGCATTTCCGCCGCTAAAACCTATATGATTTCCAAGTTCTTTAATATAAGTTGGAGACATGGCAAAATCACCTATACTAAGAAAGTGTAAAATATCGCTTTCTATATCTTTTTTTGGATCATAATGAATACCTTTTTGTTTATAAGGTTCTTTTACATAAATTTGCCCTCCAAGAGCAACAAGATCATTCGGATAATGTTCTTTCATAAATTCATCACCCTCATGCATTCTTACATAAAGTGTTTTATTTGCATAAATTATTCTATCTCCTCCTGTGCCTACACAACGCTTTACAAAGTGTTCTTTTTCATTTCTAGGATTTCTAAAAACAACTATATCTCCTCTTTGTGGCCCTTGTGCTTTTATCAAATGCCCATCTTTATTAAAATCCGGCAAAACAGGAATTTCCAACCAAGGAATATGAGGAGTTGGGATACCATAGCTAAATTTTTTAACAAATAAAAAATCCCCTACCAATAAGGTGTTTTTCATAGAACCAGAAGGAATAACAAAAGCTTGTATAAAGAAAAAAATCACCAAAAGAACAATAACTACAGTTCCAGTCCAAGACTGTGAAAATTTATATAATTTCTTTAAAATTTCCATAGATTTTCCCTAATTAAGTCTATTTTTAGCAGATTTAACTGTGTTTTCTAAAAGCATGGCTATAGTCATAGGACCTACTCCGCCTGGAACAGGAGTTATATAACTAGATTTTTTAGATACCTCTTCAAAATCCACGTCTCCAACTATCTTTCCACTTTCAAGACGATTGATTCCAACATCAACAACAATCACTCCTTCTTTTACCATATCCGATCGAAGTAAATTCACACAACCTGCTGCTACTATAATCAAATCAGCTTGCCTAGTATAAAGGCTCAAATCTTTGGTTTTAATATGACAAACGCTTACTGTAGCTCCAGCGTTTAAAAGCATAGTAGCCATAGGACGACCTACTATATTTGAAGCACCTATAATAACAGCGTCTTTTCCTTCTAAATCAATTTCATAAGCCTTCAAAAGCTTCATAACTCCAAGTGGAGTACAAGGCAAAAACCCACTTTCTAAGCCTAAATTTAAATATCCTACATTAATAGGATGAAAGCCATCAACATCTTTACTACTTATAATACTTTCAAGTATTAAATCTTTACAAATATGATCAGGTAAGGGAAGCTGAACCAAAATTCCATGAACACTATCATCGTGATTTAAGGTATTAATCAATGCCAAAAGTTCATTTTGTGTAGTATTTTCATTAAGATGATAAACTAAAGATTTAATTCCACATTCTTCACAGGCTTTAGCCTTAGATTTTACATAAGTTTGACTTGCAGGATTATCTCCAACCAAGATAACAGCTAAACAGCTTTCAATCCCTTTGCTTTTCAAAAATTGATTTTTTTCTTTTAATTCTTCTTTGATTTTTGCGCTTAAAGCTTTACCATCAAGCAAAGTCATTATTTTCCTTCTATAAATTTAATCACTTTTTTAAAGTAAAAATTGTATCATATTAAAACTTCATTAACAAGGTGAAACTTTGAAAATTGTTTTAATGTTTTTTTTATTTAGTATCAATCTTTTTGGTGCTGATTTTATCACTCTTAAAGAATACTCTAAAATGCTTTATGAAAATCCAAGGGGTATTAGTTGTAAAGAATGTCATGGAGCAGATGGAAGCGAACAAATTTTAGGATATTATATGAAAAATGGTATTAAAACAGCTTATAAAGTTCCAAGTATACAAAATCTTAGTTTTGAGAATTTTAAAAATTCTCTTAATCAGAGTAAAGACGCAAAATCAATCATGCCAAATTACTCTTTAACAAATGATGAAATTGTAACTTTATATAATTACATCAAGCAATTTAGCAAGGAAGAAAAATGACAAACAAAAAAGCTTTTAAAGAAGCGTGTAAATTCATCGCAGGCGGTGTAAATTCTCCAGTTCGTGCTTTTGCAAATGTTCAAAGTGAGCCAAAATTTATTTCTCATGGAAAAGGTGCTTATATTTTCGATATAGATGGAAATTCTTATATAGACTATGTTCAAAGCTGGGGGCCTTTACTTTTTGGACATTGCGATAAAGATATACAAAAAGCTTGTCAAAAAGCACTTCATAAAGGTTCAAGTTTTGGAGCTCCGACTTTATTAGAAACTGAACTTGCCAAGCTTGTTTTATCTGATTTTCCTCATTTAGAAAAGATCCGCTTTGTAAGCAGTGGAACAGAAGCAACCATGAGTGCTATTCGTCTTGCCCGTGGCTTTACTAAAAAAGATAAAATTTTAAAATTTGAAGGATGTTATCACGGGCATTCTGATTCATTATTAGTGAGTGCAGGAAGTGGTGCTGCTACTTTTAACTCTCCTAGTTCTTTAGGTGTTTTAGAAGATGTAGCTAAACGCACTTTAGTAGCAAAATATAATGATATAAATAGCGTTAAAGAGCTTTTTGAAAAAAATAAAGATATTGCATGTGTTATCATTGAGCCTATTGCTGGAAATATGGGGTTAGTTCCAGCTAAACAAGATTTTTTAGAAGAACTTGCTAAGATCTGTAAAAACAATCAAACTCTGCTGATTTTTGATGAAGTAATGAGTGGATATAGAGCATCTTACCTTGGTTCCTATGGAATCAATCATATCCAAGCAGATATAATTACTTTTGGTAAGGTAATAGGAGGCGGTCTACCTGCAGCAGCATTTGCTTCTAGAGCTGAAATTATGGATATTTTAAGTCCTTTAGGTGGAGTTTATCAAGCAGGAACTTTAAGTGGAAATCCTTTGGCAATGGCTGCAGGTATAGCAAGTCTTACAAAAGCCAAAAAGAAAACCAAGCTTTATGACAAACTTGGAAAATTAGCAAAAAAACTTACCCAAGGAATGAAAAAATTAGCAGATGAAAAAGGACTTCCACTGCAAGCTTGTCATGTAGGTTCTATGTTTGGATACTTTTTCACCAAAGATCCTGTATCAAACTACCAAGATGCATTAAAATCTAATCTAGCATTATTTTCAAAATTTCACAAAAATATGCTTGAAAATGGAATTTATTTAGCACCTTCTCAATTTGAAACAGGCTTTATATGTTCAAAAATGGATGATAAAATTATAGATACAACATTAGAGGCTGTTAGGGAAAGCTTTAAAAGAATATGAGTAATATTTTAAAAGAAGAAAAAAATCACTTAGAAAATTCCAACAGCAAAAGACAAAAAATCATTCGCAAAACTCTTGAAGCTGCGGATGGTTTAAGTCTTGGTATCTCTATGGTTGTTGCTGTATTTATAGGTGTGGGAATAGGATACTTGCTTAAAAAATTTACTCCTTATCCTTGGCTTTTTTGGCTTGGAGTTTTTTGGGGGATCGGTGCCGCTATACTTAATGTTTATAAAGCTTATAAAGTTCAAGTAAAAAGCTATGAAGAATTTAAAGAAAGAGATGAGTTGATCAAAGAAAAAATTCAAAAAGAAAAGAATAAATAATGGAACATAAAAAAGCTCTATTTTGTATTTTTGCCATTATTCATTTATTTTTTTGGATCATATTTTCATCGTTAAATCATTTTAAATTAGATACATTTTTAAGCTATGAAATAGCTTTTTTTAGTGTTTTATTGATTATTTTTGCTTCTTATTTAAATTATAAAAAAGTCATTATAAAAAAATCAAAAAATTATGAAAAAGATTTTAATTTCATTTCGTCACTTTTTATCAAAAAAAAACAAAATTTATCAAAAATTATTCATTTTAAAGTTCTAAAAGACGATTTAAAGCCAAATGTTAAAGAGAAAATCCATTTTTTTGCTATGTTTTTTACTCTCTTTAAATTGATGGCTTATGTAATATTGGTTGCTGGATTTTTATTTTTACATCGCCAAGATAAATTAGATATCTTTGCTTATATTTGTGGAATTTCATCCTTGCTAGTTTGTGTATTTATTTTTATTTTATATATAAAAAAGTATGAGTCCAAAAAAAATTATTAAATCAATGACAGCACTTTTTGCTGGTATGGCATTTTTATTTGCAGGTAATGCCTTGATAGTAAGCTCTATAGGTGTTATATTAAAAGAAAACGGAGAAAGTTCTTTAGCTGTTGGAGTAGTAAGTTCTTGTTTTTTTGTAGGCGCTCTTGTTGGAACTATCAGTGCTCATAAAATTATTTCTCGTATAGGTCATATACGCTCTTTTGGGCTATTTGGTGCTATTTTTGGAATTTCAGCTATGCTTCATACAGTAAGCGAAAATCTTATTTTTTGGGCTGTTTTAAGATTTTTCATAGGAATTTGCTACTATGGACTTTTAATGGTCATAGAATCATGGCTTAATGAAAAAAGCAAAAATGCCATTCGATCTAGAATTTTAGGTTTTTATGAAATTGTTTTTTATCTTGCGTTTGGTATTGGAGTTTTAATCATAGCGTTAAATTTGAGCAAACATAGTGTATTTATTCTCAGTGCAACTTTAATTTTACTTTCATCTTTACCTTTAAATCTAATTAAAATCAAAGAACCTGTTTTGCCCGCATCAAGTCCTATTTCTATACCTAAAATTTTTGATATAGCTCCCTTAGCTATCGTCACAAGCTTTATAGCTGGAATGCTTATAAATGGCTTTTTTTCTATGGCATCTTTATTTATACTTTTGCAAGGTTTTGATACAAAAGCGGTTTCTTATTTTATATTTTGTGGGGTTTTAGGTGGTTTTATTGCACAAACCATCATAGGAACTATTTCAGATAAACTTGGTCGCAAATTTGCTATTATCACTTGTGCAAGCATAGGATTTATCACTATGCTTATATTTATCTTTTTTAAACTTCACTTGTATATGCAATATTTTTTAGGAATTACTCTTGGTATAGGAATATTTTGTTTATATGCTTTAGCACTTGCTAGAGCAAATGATGTTTTAGTAAGCAAAAATAAAGGCGTAGAGTTAGGTCGTGGGGTTCTTTTTTGTTATTCTTTGGGCTCTTTGTTTGGCCCTTTAATTTTAGGTTTTTTAATGCAATATTTTGAAATCAAAGGTTTTATATGGTTTTATATAATTTCTTTAGCATTTTTAATTCTTTTTGCTATCAATAAACCAAATATTTTAAATAAAAAATTTAAGAAAAAGCCTGGAAATATGGTGATATTTGATGATTAATACTCAACTAGCAAGTCAAATTGCCAATACGCAAAAAAATGATTTAAAAGTAGATAACTCTGCTTCAAAAGATAAAACAAATTTAAAAGACAATCCAAAAGAAGCACTTGCACAAGCTTTAAAGCAAAATTTAGGTTTAAGCAAGGACGCTAGTAGTGAGGAAATACTAGCAAAATTTGTTCAAAATGAAACAGGTACCAAATTAAAAGAACTTGTTAATAAACTTTTAGATCAAATTAATGCTCAAAAAAATCCCGATTCCCCTGTACTTAAACAAGGAAAAAATTTAAATTTAGCTCCTAATTTTGCCAATGAATTAAAAACTTTAAGTACAGAACTTGCAAAAAGCGATACTTTTACACAAGTTTTAGATAGATTAAATCAAATTTTAAAACCTGCCAGTGAAATAAAAAACAATAACTTAGCTCCTTTGTTTAAAAATTCAGGCGTATTTTTAGAAGCTAAATTAAAAGATGCCCTAAACGAAGAATTACTACCCAAAAGTTTTCACTCTCTTTTAAGTACAATCAAAGGTCTTAGTAGCGAAAAACTAAGCGTTCAGATAGCCCAGCTTGCAAATACAAATTTAAGCCCAAAAGACACTTTAAAAGAATTAAAAAATATTATTAATTCTAGCAAAAATGAAAATAAGCAAATTTTAAATCAAAGTTCTTTTAAAGCACTTTTAAATTTAAGTTCTAAATTGGAAAATTTTAAAAATTATATAAGTAAAAATCCCAGTCATGCTCAAGAAAAAATCACCCCTATAGCTAATAAAATTTTAAAAGAATTAAAATCCATCAAAAATGATTTTTTCAAAGCTCTTAATAAGCCAGAAAATTTAATGATAAAAGATCCAAACATCCTTAAGCAAACTGCTACCGCCTTTGAAAAACTTGAACATACTTTAAAAAATATACTAGGCAATCAAGCTTCTAAAATACAAGATAAAGAAAATATTTTAGAAAATCTTTTAAGTAACAAAGAAAATATGAAAGAAGAAAAACTTAATCATAACACAAAAAACCAAGATGAAGAAAAACATATAAAAGCATCAAAAGAAGAAACTCTCACAGATGATACTAAAACCGATATTAAGCAAGATTCAAAAAACGAAGAAAATTCGCATGCAAAAGAAACTGATATAAAAGAAGATGAAAATTTAGATTCTGATATAAAAACTCACGAAGAAGATACTCAAGATACAAAAAATGATATTCAAAACAATGAAACAGAAAATAAGCCAGACAATGATATAAAAAACTCTACTCCAAACCAAGAAAAAATTAAAGATGGAAAACAAGAAAAATCAAAAGAAAATATCAAAGAAAATCCAAAATTTTATGAAACAAAAACAGAAAACAAAACTTCAATCAATACAAATACCAACACTTCAAATCCTAACACAAACAATACGCAAAATTTAAATAATTCTCAAAATATTCAATCTAACAATAACCAAACCATGCAAAATATTTTTAAAAATCAGGAATTTATAAAACAAAATATTGTAAAAAATTTAGCATTTAATGTAGAGAATTTAGATCTAGAACAAGTGCAAGATTTAAGTAAAAATTTAAACAATCTTTCTCGTAGACTTAATGAAAGCTTGAAAGAACTTGAACCCTATACTCAAAATGCCAAGCTTAATCAAGCAGAACTTAAAAATCTCGAACACAAACTCAATCTTTCTACCAAAGATCTAGCGCAAATTAAACCAAAAACAGAACAAGATATAGCTGAATCTTTACATCATGATGTAAAATCAACACTTTTGCAAATTTCAAATTTGGCTAAAAATGAAGGCAATGAAGCTGTATATAATCAAGCTAATCGTCTTTTAGCACAAATTGAAATCAATCAGCTTATGTCTTTAGCTAATGATTCTATCAATACTTATCTGCCTTTTTCTTGGGATGATTTAAATGATTCTAAAATTATGTTTAGACGCGGAAAAAAGGATAAATTTTTTGCTCAGATTAAACTCGAATTTGCAAAACTTGGGGATTTGGAAATTCTTATTTCTTTAAATAATGAAAAATATATAGATATTAATATTATGGCAGAAAATATTGAATTTAGAAAAACCATCTATGAAAATGCCCATGAGCTTAAAAGAAATATCAATAAAGCAGGACTTTTAAGTGCAAATTTCTTTGTAGGTGATATCATAAGAAGTAAATTTGATACTAGAAATATGAAAAATTTAGATCTTGAAATGGGTATGGATAAAAAAGTATGAGCAAAATCAAAAGATCGATTAAAAAAGCTGTAGCTCTAGGCTATCAAAAAGAAAAAAACTCTGCCCCAAAAGTGCTTGCAAGTGGCAAAGGTGAAAGCGCTGCTAAAATTATTTCTTTAGCCAAGGAACACGGAGTTCCCATTAAAGAAGATGAAGATTTAATAGAAATTTTAAGCAAACTTGACTTAGGCGATGAAATTCCACCTAATATGTACAAAGCTGTAGCTGAAGTTTTTGCCTTTATCTATCAAATGGCAAATAAAACTCCTAAAAACTAATCCGCTATTTTTTCTCCAAATTTAATGCCCTGCCCTGCTTTTAAATTAAAATTTAAAATCCCTTTTTGAGAGATTAAAACTATAGTAGAACCCAGTTCAAAATTTCCTAGTTCTTCGCCTTTTTTGAAATTTAAATTTTCATATTTTCTAGTAAAATTATGAGAAATTTTAGCATTGGTTTGTATGCTTGTATCAAAATTAAAACGCATTTTTCCTACATTTTGCGCTCCTACAAAAACAAGCCAAAAAATACCTTTTTCATTTTGACATTTTAAACTCACTCTTTCATTTTTTACATACAAATTACTAATGCGTTCTAAATACTTTTCATTTACACTATAAAGGGCGCCGCTTGTGTAAGTTGCACTTAAAATTTGCATATCACAAGGGCTGTGATAACGATGATAATCTTTTGGAGAAAGATAGATATTGACATAATCAAGCCCATTTTTAAGCTCATCTTTTTCAAAGCTATCTTTTAAAAGCTCCTCAACGCTATAAGTATGCCCTTTTATAGAAAAAGCAAAATGTTCTTCATTTGCCAAAAAAGTACTTCCACACTCTAAAATTTTACCATCACTTGGACTGATAAAACCTTCTTCAAGTTTTCTTGGAATGTGCAAAGTTCTTGTAAAAAGAGCATTTAAACTCTCGTATTCACAAGGAGATTTAAATTCACTCATATCGATATTAAAATACTTAACATAATTTTCATTAATAACTTTTTGTATCATTTTAGGAAATTTAATCCCTGCTACAAAACCAAAAAGCCTCGAACTTTCTTTTGAAAAACTCATTTTTTTCCTTTTAAATTTAAAATCACTATTTCACTCGGAGCAAAAACTCTAAGACTTGGCCCCCAAAATCCTGCGCCACTACTCACATAAAGCTTAGTTTTTTCTCCTAAATTATAAAGCCCATGAACAAAACCTTGCTGAAGTTTAACTAAAAACATAAAAGGAAAAATTTGCCCTCCATGCGTATGCCCACTTAAAACAAGGTCAAAATCACTTAAATCATAAAGCAAAGCTGTTTTAGGTTGATGTGTGAGTAAAATACTAGCTTTACTTGTATTTAAATCCACTTTTATTCTTGCTAAATCAGGAGCATATAAACCCTTATCAAGTCCGGCTAAATCTCCAAGTCCAGCAATATTTATAAAACCTAAATCTAAATTTTGATTGACTAAAATTTTCATATTAGTATGTTTTCTAAGTAAATCCAAAACTTCATTGATACCATGATAATACTCATGATTTCCCAAAGCATAAAAAGTTCCGTAAGTGGAGTTAAAATCATTAAGTTTTGAGATGTAATTTTTTAAATCTTTAGGATTAGCATCAATCAGATCTCCTACTATTACAACCATATCAGGACTTTGCAAATTCACTTTAGTGATGAGCTTATCTAAAAAATTTTCATGCAAATTTTTACCCAAATGTATATCGGTAAGCATGGCAATTTTTAGATCTTGTTTAAGATTTGGTATTTCAACATCAACACTCTTTACTTCAGGTATTTTTAGAGCATTATTTATACTTATATAAATTAAAAACACACTTAAAACTATAAGAGAAAGCTCAAAAATCAAACGCAAAATAAGATTATATTTTTTATCTCTTTTACCCATAAGAGCTAAAATCAATTTAATAAAATCCCAAGCTAAAGTCATAAAAAACAAACAATAAGTCGGCGCATAAAGCATGGCTAAAATTTCATACCAAGTATCACTTAAATATTCATCTCTACGAAATATTAAAAACACAGCTTGGGCTAAAAAAAGCACAATAAAAATAAAGGCAAAAATTTTATAAAAATACTTAAAAAGAGTAATTTTCTTGATTAATCTTTTATAAATATAAACATTTGCTAAGCCAAAAATCAATAATACAATGAAAGAAAAAATTAAAAATATCATAAAAGTATTATAACCAAGTAAAATTAAATATCCGTATAAATTTTTCTGTTATAATAAGCTTTTAAATAATTTTAAAGGCTATAAAATGTACCGTTTTGCACCTTCTCCCACAGGTGATATGCACATAGGAAATTTACGCGCAGCAATTTTTAATTATATCTGTGCAAGACAAAAAAATATGGATTTTATCTTACGTATTGAAGATACTGATAAGGCTAGAAATATAGCAGGAAAAGAAGAAGAAATCAAAGAAATTTTAAATCTTTTTGGTATTTCATGGCAGCATTACTATATACAAAGTGAAAATTTAAAATTCCATCGCCAAATGGCTTTAAAACTTGTAAGCGAAAAAAAAGCTTTTGCTTGTTTTTGTACTGAAGAAGAACTTGAAGCAAAAAAAGAGTTAGCCAAAAAACAAGGTAAAGCTTATCGCTACGATGGCACTTGTGAAAAACTAGCCGATATTGATGTTTTAGAATGTGAAAAACCCTTTGTTATCCGTCTTAAAAAACCTACTCATACTATGAAATTTACTGATTTTATCAAAGGCGAGCTTAGTTTTGAGCCTGAAAACATAGACTCTTTTGTCATCATGAGAACAGATAAAACTCCAACTTATAATTTTGCTTGTGCGGTTGATGATATGCTTGAAAATGTCACTTGTATTATACGCGGAGAAGATCATGTTTCAAACACTCCAAAACAAGAACATATCCGCGCAAGCTTAGATTATAATAAAGCTATGACTTATGCACACTTGCCTATCATTTTAAACGAAGAAGGTGTTAAAATGAGTAAGAGAGAAGCACATTCTTCTGTAAAATGGCTACTTGAAAGTGGAATTTTACCTAGCGCAATCGCAAATTATCTGATCATGCTAGGCAATAAAACTCCTTGTGAAATTTTTACCTTAGAAGAAGCTATAAAATGGTTTGATATTTCTAAAGTTTCAAAAGCTCCCGCAAGATTTGATCTTAAAAAACTCTTACAAATCAATCGTGAACATATCAAAATGATCAAAGATGATGAGCTTAATAAAATTTTAGATTTAAACAAAGATCTTGCACAGCTTGCTAAATTTTACACTCAAGAAGCAAGCACCATAAAAGAACTTAAAGAAAAAATGCAAGCTATTTTTAGCACAAAAGACTTTGGAGAGTTTGAAACAGAATGTAAAATTTTAAAAGAACTCTTAAAAGGTATTGAACTTTTTGAAAACTATGAAGATTTTAAAAATGAACTTTTAAGCAAAAGCGACTTAAAAGGTAAAAAATTTTTCATGCCTTTAAGGATAATTTTAACAGGAAATATCCACGGACCTGAGCTTAGTGATCTTTATCCTTATATTAAAAATTTTATTCACGAATTAGCAAGGATTTAATTATGGTTATAGACTCTTTTATTATTTCTATTTTTCAAGTACTACAAATTGTCATTAACATTTATACTTGGATTATTATCATCACAGCACTTTTAAGCTGGGTAAACCCTGATCCTTATAATCCCATAGTGCAAATTTTATATAAATTAAGTTATCCTGCTTACGCCTTAGTTAGAAAAATTCCAACACGCATTGGTAATATTGATCTTGCGCCTTTGATTATAGTCTTAGCATTGCAGTTTCTTGGCATTTTTCTTGGGAATATCTCAAGGAGTATATTGTGATAAAAAAAATACTCGTTTTTTTATTTATTTTTTCAAGTTTAAATGCTACACAATATAGCATAGAAAAACTCAAAAAGGAAGAAAATTCACTTGCTAAGGATTATTATATTTATAGGCTTTTAGAAAAAAATAAAATCAGTAAAAAAGATGCACAAGATTTAAATTCTCATATTTTTCGCTATATAGGAAAAATTAAATCCGAACTTGAAAAAATCATCCCTTTAAAGCCTTATATCAACCCAAAATATGCTAAATGCTATACCTATACAGCAAATACTATCTTAGATGCAAATTTAACTTGTCAAAGTGTGCGCTTAAATTCATTAGTTTTTATAGCGAGTTTAAATTCCAAAGACCGAACCACTTTAGCTCAAACCTTTAAAAATCAAAGACCTGATTTGACAAATTTATTGCTAGCTTTTAATACTTCTGATCCTATGAGTTATATAGTACAAAAAGAAGATATTAATGGTTTTTTTAAACTTTATAATTATTCTAAAAAATACGACTTAGACTTAAATACAAGTTTAGTCAATAAACTACCAAACCACATTGGTTTTAAAGATTTTGCGCAAAATATTATTATTAAAAAAGAAAATCCAAAATTTAGACATTCTATGCTAGAAATAAATCCTGAAAATGTAAGTGAAGATTCTGCTTTCTATTTAGGAGTTAATGCCTTAACTTATGATAAAACAGAGCTTGCTTATGACTTTTTTAAAAAGGCGGTTCAAAGTTTTAAATCGCAAAATAATAAAGACAATGCTATATTTTGGATGTGGTTGATTAAAAACGATGAAGAAGATTTAAAAACTTTATCGCAAAGTTCTTCTTTAAATATTTATAGTCTTTACGCAAAAGAACTTACTAACACACCTTTTCCAAAGATAGAAAGCCTTAATCCAAGCAAGAAAAAAAATAATTTTAATATGCAAGATCCTTTTGCTTGGCAAAAAATAAACAAACAAATTCGCGATGCTAACGCAAGTCAACTAGATGTCTTGGCAAAAGAATTTGACACGCAAGAAACCTTGCCTATTTATGCTTACATATTAGAACGCAAAAATAATTTTAAAAAACATTATTTTATAATGCCTTATTATGACAATATAAAAGACTATAACAAAACAAGACAAGCTTTAATTTTAGCTATTGCCAGACAAGAAAGTCGTTTTATTCCAACTGCTATTTCAGTTTCTTATGCTTTAGGCATGATGCAATTTATGCCATTTTTGGCCAATCACATAGGGGAAAAAGAATTAAAAATTCCAAATTTCGATCAAGATTTTATGTTTAAACCTGAAATAGCATATTACTTTGGAAACTATCATCTAAATTACCTTGAATCACGTTTAAAATCTCCACTTTTTGTCGCTTATGCTTATAATGGCGGTATAGGATTTACTAACCGTATGCTTGCAAGAAATGATATGTTTAAGACGGGCAAATTTGAACCTTTCTTGTCTATGGAGCTAGTTCCTTATCAAGAAAGCCGAATTTACGGAAAAAAAGTTCTAGCTAATTATATTGTGTATCGACATCTTCTGAACGATAGTATAAAGATTTCGGATATTTTTGAAAATTTAATTCAAAACAAGGCAAATGATCTAAACAAATCTTAGCTACAAGCCTAGTCTCTTCCTTGACACTAGGAAGAGATACTTTAAAATAATCAGTATAGTTGTTTTGTATTATATATTTTAAATACTCATCATCCAGTTTTTCAATATTGGCTTTTTTATTATTGATAAAAACTTCTAAATTTTGAATTTTTAATGTATTTGGAGTAAAAGATAAAGCTAATATATCATCTTTACTTGTCTTCTCTAGAATTGGGTTTAAATAAGACATGGTTATAATGGCATTAATCTTATCTTGTGTGATTTTATATTTTTGAGTAAACATTAAAGTTTGAGATTTTAAATTTGTATCCACAATCGCCTGATCTTTTAAAGAACAAGCTCCAAGCAAAAAAGCACCTAAAATTACACTATAAATTTTCATTCTTTTTCCATATTTTTTAGCATTATTGTAACCTTTTAACCCTATTTTTTGGTTTAAAAAGATATAATTTTACAAAAAAATTAAGAGTATATTTTATGAAACAACTTATTATAGCTTTTAGCGGGCCTTCAAATTCAGGAAAAACCACACTCATCACCAAAATAGCTGATAACTTTTTGCAACAAAATTTAAAAGTTTTAATCATCAAACATGATCCTGCTGATAAAGCTCAATTTGATTTTAACGGTAAAGATAGTTTTAAATTTTTTCAAAGTGGAGCTGAAGTCATGGTTTTAAGCCCTACAAGAACAACTTTTTTCTCTCATGAAAATAGAGATATTTTAAAAGCTTTAAAATTAAGCCCTGATTTTGACATTTGTTTGGTTGAAGGATTAAAAACTCTTGATTTACCACGCATTAGCGTATTTTGCAAAGAAATTGATGAAAGTTATTTTACTTTCTCAAACGCCATTGCAAGCTATGAAAAAATTTCTCACCCTTATCTTACTTGGCTTGATTTAAACGATATACAAGCTATTTGCCAATACATACTTAAAAATGCTAAAAATTTACAAGGAGAATTATAAAATGCAAGAAGTGATTTCTTATATACAAAAAGCGGTTTTAGAAATTTCTAACGCTTTAAAATTTCCCGATACAAGCTACAGTCAAAATCAAAATTTTACAGGCGATACCCAACTCAAATTTGATGTTTTAAGCGATGAAATCATCACAAAAACTCTAAGTCAATGTTCAAGCATTAAAGCCATCATAAGTGAAGAAAAAGACGAAATTTTAACGCTTAATGAAAAAGCAAATTTTATCGTAGCTTATGATCCTTTAGATGGTTCTAGCTTAATGGATGTTAATTTTGCCATAGGTTCTATTTTTGCTATCTATGAAGAAAAAGCAAATGCTAAAAATTTAAGAGCTGCACTTTATAGTATGTATGGAGCGCGCTTAGAACTTGTGATTTGCAAAGATCAGCCAAAACTTTATCGCTTAAATGCAAATAATGAATTTATTTTTATAAAAGATCTTAAAATGAATGAAAAAGGCAAGATTAATGCTACAGGTGGAACGCAAAAATTTTGGGAAGAAAAACACGCTAAATTTATCAAAAGTCTTTTTGATGAAGGCTATCGCTTAAGATATTCTGGAGCCATGGTAAGCGATATCAATCAAATTTTATTAAAAGGGGGTGGCATTTTTAGCTATCCTGCAACACAAGATGCGCCTAATGGCAAACTTCGTGCCTTTTTTGAAGTCTTTCCTCTAGCCTTTATCATAGAAAAAGCAGGCGGAAAAACTACAAATGGAAAAAACCACTCCTTACTTGAACTTGAATTTGATAAAATCCATGCGACAACTCCTTGTTTTTTTGGCTCAGGATATGAAATTTCAAAACTTTTAAAGGCTTACAATGAATGAAGCTAGAGATGAATTTGAGCAAGATATGGATAAAAAAAAAGAAATTTTACTTTCATGTCAAAACTCAAAAAACCTAAACTCTTGTTATAATTGCGATGAAATTTTTAACTGCCAAACTAGAAAAAATTATGTTGATGCAGTCTATAACAGTATGTCTAAGGGTAAAACCGAAGGCGGATTTGACTTTTAAAGGAAAAAAATGCGTTATATTACAACACCAATTTATTATGTAAATGATGTGCCTCATTTAGGTCATGCTTATACTACCATCATAGCCGATACTTTAGCAAGATTTTATCGTTTGCAAGGACATGAAACAAGATTTCTAACAGGAACAGATGAGCATGGACAAAAAATCGAAGAAGCTGCCAAACTAAGAAATTCCACTCCTCAAGAATATGCTGATAAAATCAGTTTTGAATTTAAAAAATTATGGGATGAATTTGAAATCACCTATGATATTTACGCAAGAACAACTGATACAAGGCATATTGAATTTGTTAAAGCTATGTTTTTAAAAATGTGGCAAAAAGGCGATATTTATAAAGATGAATACGAAGGACACTATTGTATTTCTTGCGAAAGCTTTTTTACTCAAAGTCAGCTTATCAATGATTGTTCTTGTCCAGATTGTGGCAAAAACACTACGATTTTAAAAGAAGAGAGTTATTTTTTTAAACTTTCAAAATACCAAGATAAAATTTTACAATGGTATGAAGAAAAAGATCCCATCCTACCAAAAAACAAAAAAAACGAACTTATAAATTTTGTCCAAAGCGGCCTTAAAGATCTTTCCATTACAAGAACAAGTTTTGATTGGGGGATTAAACTGCCTCAAGAAATTAATGATGATAAACATATTATTTATGTATGGCTTGACGCACTTTTTATCTATATAAGCTCTCTTGATTTTCAAAGCAAGGGAGAAAATGCTAAATTTTGGCCTGCGCATGTGCATTTAGTAGGAAAAGATATTTTGCGTTTTCATGCCATTTATTGGCCAGCTTTTTTAATGAGCGTAGATTTACCTTTGCCAAAATTTATAGGTGCACATGGCTGGTGGACTAAAGAAGGCGAAAAAATGAGCAAATCTAAAGGCAATGTTGTAAAACCTAAAGAAGTGGTTGATGCCTATGGAAGCGAAGCTTTTAGATATTTCTTGCTTAGAGAAGTACCTTTTGGTAATGATGGGGATTTTAGCGAAAATATGCTGATAAATCGTATCAATGCTGAACTAAGCAATGAATTTGGGAATTTACTTAATCGCATTATAGGTATGAGTACAAAATATTCTCAAGGAAATATTTCAAAAGAAGGTGTTTTAAAATTTTACAATGCTGAATTAAATCAAGCAAAAGAACACTTAAATTTAGCGGTAGAATTTTTAGAAAACTTGCAGTGTAATCGTTATTTAGAAGAACTTTTTAAAGCCTTAAGCGTAGCAAATTTAGCCATTAGCAAATACGAACCTTGGAATTTAATCAAAGAAAACAAACACGAACAAGCTAACGCTTTAGTTGCACTTTGTGCAAATATTTTAGCCAAAACAAGCCTTTTATTAAGCCCTACTCTACCAAAGTCTTGTCAAAAGGTGGCCTTAGCTTTAAATTTTGAAATTTCATCTACAAATTACGCAAAAATGATACTTGATAATGAACTTTTAGATTTTAAAGCAAATCCTTGCGAAACTTTATTTCCAAAAGTAGAAAAAGCTCTTTTAAAACAAGAAACTAAAAAAGAAGAAAGTTCTAAAATAAAAATCGATGATTTTGCAAAAATTGAAATCAAAGTTGCTAAGGTGCTTGATTGTCAAAATATAGAAGGGAGTGAAAAACTTTTGAAATTTCAACTCGAACTTGACGATAAAGAAATCCGTCAAGTACTCTCAGGCATAGCAAAACACTATAAAGCCAGTGATTTAATCGGTAAACAAGTTTGCATTATAAGCAATCTCAAAAAAGCTAAAATTTTTGGACATGAAAGCGATGGTATGATACTTTCTGCAAAAAGCGGAGATAAACTTGTTTTAATCACCCCTGAACAACTTGTGCAAAACGGTTCTTTAGTAGGCTAAAATATGCAAATTAGCAATTTAGGTGAACTTTTAAACGCGACACTCATTCATGAAGGTAGCGTTTTAAGCGTGGAAGGTTTTGTCATAAATTTAAACGAACTTAAAGCAGGCTTTGCCTTCTTTAATAACGATAAAAAAGAAATTGCCCAAGCTATAAAAAAAGGCGCTTATGCCATAATTACAGAAAATGACATTACTATTGAAGATAAAGAAATTTTTTACTTTAGAGTAGAAAATCTAGAACAAGCTCTTGTAAGATTTTTACGCTTTTTTTGTGAAGATAAAGAATATGAATTTTTACTTTTTAAATCTTACGAACTAAGTCTTTGCAAGGCTTTTTATTTTAACATTTTAAAAGGAAATATTTTTGCTGATTTTGAAAAACTAATCAAAGCAAAAAAGGGTGAAATTTTTTGCTACTGTGAAGAAAATTACTTAAATAAACTTTGTGCCTATTCTCATAGTCTAAAAGATGCTAATTTTACCTTATTATCGCGATCTAGCTTCTTTTTTACAACTTTGATTTGTGAAAATTTATATTTTAAAAATCTTAATTTGCCTTTTTTTTACGCAAATAGTTTTGCAAAAATTATTTCTTTTTTAAAAGAAAAAAGTCAAAAAATAATATTTGACTTTAATAAGATTGATGATTTTAAAATTTATTTTATTGATGATAAATTTGAAATCACTCCTTTTGGTTCAAGCTCTCAAGCGTTTATTGTAAGCAACAACCAAAATACCTTTGAATTCTGGAAAGAAAAATTTAAAAACATAAAAGACTTTAAAATTGCTTCTAAAAATTCTTTATTTTGTGATTTTTCCTATAATCAGCTTTCAGATTTAAGAAAATTAAAAAATTTTAAATATTGTTTAATTCTTGAAAATTATGATATTTTTGAACAAGAATTTGAAAACAAAGAAAATCAAACCCCAAGCTTATTTTAAATTCACTCCTTCATTTTCAAGCAAAAATCTTTTTATTTCAAGCCCTCCATTATATCCTCCTATGCCATTGCTTGCAATAACTCTATGACAAGGTATAAAAATAGGAATTTGATTTTTAGAATTTGCATTTCCGACAGCTCTAAAAGCTTTGGGATGATTAATTTTTTCTGCTATATCTTTATAAGTAGCTATTTTGCCATAAGGAATTTTCATTAAAGCCTTATAAACCTTTGATTCAAAATCTGTACCTTGTATCAAAACAGGAATGCTAAATTTTCTAAGCTTATGAGTAAAATATAAATCAAGTTCATATTTTACTAAGTCAAGCAAACTACAATTTTTTTCTGATCTTTTATTATCACAAAAATCGACTCTAGTTAAAAATTTTCCATCGCTATGTAAAGATAGGTAACATAAAGGCATTTTATAATAAACTTTAAACATTTTTTATCCTTCAAAGAGCTACAATTATAATAAAAAATATTTAAGGAGTAGAAAATGTCTTTTATGCAAGAATACAATAAACTTGTTGAAGAAAGAGCCGCTTTGGGTATACCACCCCTTCCTTTAAATGCAAATCAAACTAGAGAACTTTGTAAATTACTTGAAAATGAAAATAATGAAGAGCTTTCAAATCTTTTAGAAAATAGAGTAAATCCTGGTGTTGATGATGCAGCTTTAGTAAAATGTGAATTTTTAGATTCTATACTTAAAGGCAAAATCAGTGCTCCAAATATAGACAAAAAAAGAGCCTTAAGAATGCTTGGAACTATGCTAGGCGGATATAATGTTAAAGTTTTAATCGATGCCTTAAAAGATGAAAACATAGCCAAAGATTCTGCAGAAGTGTTGAAAAATATTATTTTTGTTCATGATAATTTTCATACCATAGCTGAACTTAGCAAAAACAATCCACACGCTAAAGAAGTTTTACAAAGCTGGGCAAATGCGGACTGGTTTAACAAAAAAGAAAAATTACCTCAAGTGATTAAATGTATAGTTTTTAAAGTAGCAGGGGAAACAAATACCGATGATCTAAGCCCTGCAGGAGATGCTTTTACAAGAAGCGATATTCCTTTGCATGCAAATGCCATGCTAAAGGTAAGACAAGCAGGATCCTTAGAAAAAATCAAAGAGCTTAAAAAAAGCGGTCGCGAAGTGGTTTATGTAGGTGATGTTGTAGGAACAGGTTCGAGTAGAAAATCAGCAATAAATTCTATACAATGGCACTTAGGAAAAGAAATAGAAGGGGTACCAAACAAGCACAGCGGTGGAATAGTAATGGGTTCAACCATAGCACCGATTTTCTTTAACACTGCTCAAGATAGTGGGGCTTTACCTATCATCTGTGATGTAACAAACTTAGAAATGGGCGATGAGTTTGAAATTCATCCTTATGAGGGAAAAATCATAAAAAATGGCTCTACAATTGCAGAATTTACACTCAGTCCAAACACTCTCTTAGATGAAGTTAGAGCAGGAGGAAGAATCCCACTTATCATAGGTCGTGGGCTTTGTGCTAAGGCTAGAGAATTTTTAGGAATGGAAAGTGAAAATATCTTTACCAAACCTGAACAACCTAAATCTTCAAGCGGTGGTTATACCTTAGCTCAAAAAATGCTAGGTCGTGCCTGTGGAGTTGAAGGTGTGCGTCCAGGTATGTATATAGAACCTATGACTTTAACTGTAGGCTCTCAAGATACCACAGGTCCTATGACTAGAGATGAAATTAAAGAACTTGCAAGCCTAGGTTTTAATGCAGACTTTGTAATGCAAAGCTTTTGCCATACAGCTGCTTATCCAAAAGTAAGCGATTCAAATTTACATAAAACCTTGCCCAATTTCATGACAAGTCGTGGTGGGGTGAGTTTAAAACCAGGTGATGGGGTTATCCACTCTTGGCTTAATCGTTTTGTATTGCCAGATACCGTAGGAACGGGTGGGGATTCTCACACGCGTTTTCCTATAGGAATTTCTTTCCCTGCAGGAAGTGGACTTGTGGCTTTTGCTGCGGTTACTGGTTCTATGCCTTTAAATGTACCTGAAAGTGTTTTAGTGCGTTTTAGTGGGGAATTACAAGCTGGAGTTACCTTAAGAGATTTGGTTAATGCTATACCTTATTATGCAATCAAACAAGGACAACTTACCGTTGAAAAGAAAAATAAGAAAAATATTTTTGCAGGAAAAATTTTAGAAATAGAAGGCTTGCCAAACTTAAAAGTCGAACAAGCTTTTGAACTTAGTGATGCAAGTGCTGAAAGATCTGCAGCTGCTTGCAGTGTGGATTTAAGCATAGAAAGTGTAAGCGAATATATCAAATCCAATATCTCTTTAATTGAAGCTATGATAGAAGCAGGATACGAAAATAAAGCTACCCTTGCCAGAAGGGCTGAAAAAATGAGAGAATGGCTTAAAAACCCTACTCTTTTAAGAGCAGATAAAGATGCAAAATACGCTTATATTATAGATATTAATCTTAACGACATTAAAGAGCCAATCCTAGCTTGTCCAAATGACCCTGATGATGTGGCGACTTTGAGTGAAATTTTAGCCGATGATAAGCGTCCAAAAAATATAGATGAAGTTTTTGTAGGCTCTTGTATGACAAATATAGGACATTATAGAGCTTTGGGAGAAATTTTAAAAGATAAAGGCATACTTAAAACCAGACTTTGGGTAGTACCTCCAACAAAAATGGATAAAGCGCAACTTACTAATGAAGGTTATTACAGCATCTTTGGCGCAGCAGGTGCTAGAATAGAAGTTCCTGGTTGTTCTTTATGTATGGGTAATCAAGCTAGAGTAAATGATGGAGCTGTAGTTTTCTCAACTTCTACAAGAAATTTTGACAACCGTATGGGAATGGGCGCTAAAGTATATTTAGGCAGTGCAGAACTTGCAGCAGTTTGTGCGATTTTGGGTAAAATTCCAAACAAGGAAGAATATTTACAAATTGTCAGCGAAAAGCTAAGTGATGAGCATAAGGCAAATATCTATAGATATTTAAATTTCAATGAGATTGAAAATTTCAAACTTGAAAATTAATTCAAATTTAATACTTATTTGGATTAAATAACAAAATTAAAATTTTCAAAGGAAAAATATTGAAGTTATTATTCACTTCCTTTTGTTGTTTTGCAAGTTTAATGGCTAGCGATGCCATTAACTGCGACAACATTAAAAATAATAAAACATTGCTAAATGAAAGTTCAAATTTAGATTATTTAAATATAGCTTCAAGCTGTAAAGAATCTTTAAAAAATCAAGATTTTACAAAAAAACTCTATGCGATTTCCAATGAAATTCGCGGAAGCAATAGCTCTTGTAATGGTGTGGCTTATTTGCCCAAATTACAACAATTTGATTTTTTATTATTAAAAATAGCTATCGATCCCATCGCTTATCAAAAAACTTTAGATACACCCGAAAATTTAGAAAAAAAATATGATATTTTAAAATCTTATTTTAGATATTGGGCATATCAAAGTATAGGAAATTTTAGACTTTACAAAGCTTTTTGGAAAGAATATAACAATGCTATAGAACCTTTAGAAAAGTATTTTGAAAGTAATTTTAATTTTGACAAAGGTAGTAATATTTACTATACTAGCAATGCCTTAAACGAATTTTTAAATTGGGCTGTTGGTGAAACAAAAATTTACAAAGACATTAGTCCTTTAGCAAAAATCATGTCAAATAAAAATTATTCAGTATCTTATATACAAGATTTTATTTTTTCAAATAATCCAAGTCAAGATGATCTTACTATAGCCTTGCAAGCAGCGCTTTTAAATCAAAGAGAAAAAGAAATTTTAGAACTTTTGATTCGTTTTGGTGCTAGGATTGACGAAGGTTATGAAAGTGCTATTTTTTATGCATTGGAAAATTATGAAAATACAAACTTTTTAATCCAAAATGGAGCAAATGTTAATCAAGCCAATGCCTTTGGTAAAACCCCACTTTTTTATGCCATAGAGTTTAATCGTCTTGATATCATAAAACTACTTCTTGATAATGGAGCAAATGTTAATCAAAAATATATTAATAACAATGAAAAATTAGCATTAAGTGCGAACATAGGTTCAAATACGCCTTATTTTATTACATTTTGCGCTCTAGAGCACACTTCAAAAAATGTTTTAATGCATGCTGCGGCCTATGGAAATGTTGAAATTTTAAAACTTCTTATTTCAAAAGGAGTAAATTTTAATGCTGTTGATGATCTTGGTTTTAATGCACTCGACTTTGCGCTATCAGCAGGTAAAAAAGAAAATGCTGATTATCTAAAAAGCTTGGGTTTAAAAGCAAACGAAAATCTATTTTACGGAGGTAGTTTAGAATGAAAACCGCATTTATTACAGGAGCTAGTTCAGGTTTTGGTAGAGCTTGCGTTGAAGCTTTTATACAAGAAGGCTATAAAGTAATCGCCCTTGCTAGACGCAAAGAGCGTCTAGAAGAGTTAAAAAATGCTCACAAAGATAAGATTTACACGCTTTGCATAGATGTAAGAAATCAAAAAGAAATCTTTGAGGCTATTGAAAATTTACCCAAAGAATTTCAAGAAATTGATGTGCTTTTTAATAATGCAGGTTTAGCTTTAGGGGTAGATGAATTTGATAAATTAAACCTTGAAGATATTAACACTATGATTGATACAAACATCAAAGGATTTTTATATGTTGCAAAAGCTGTTATTCCTATACTTCGTAAACAAAAAAATGCTTATATTTTTAACTTAGGTTCGGTTGCGGGACGCAATCCTTATTTTGGAGGCAATGTGTATTGTGGAACCAAAGCCTTTGTAGGACAATTTTCATTGGCCTTAAGAAATGATCTTAGAGGAAGCAATATCAAAGTAACAAACATTGCTCCAGGACTTTGCAAAACTGAATTTAGTGAAGTGCGTTTTAAAGGAGATATCCAAAAAGCTGATGCAGTGTATGAAAATACGCAATTTATCAGTGCTAATGATATTGCCAAAGTGGTAATGTCTATCATTAACCTACCAAGCCATATTAATGTTAATGAAATCGAGCTTATGCCGGTAACACAAACTTGGAATGGATTTTATATAGAAAGAGATGAATGAATAAATTTTTAGTTTTATTGTTTTTACCTTTAGTTGCATTTGCAAACTCCTCAGAAGCAGCTGCAAATGCTAATTTATTTGGAGCTTTTACGCTTATACCGCCTTTAGTTGCTATTGCTTTAGCCTTTATCACAAAAGATGTTATTTTGTCACTCTTTGCTGGAGTTTTAAGTGGAACTTTTCTACTTAGCCTTTCTGCAAATATTTTTAAAGCACAACATTTAGCTTTTGTAAATTTTTATAATACTGCAGTAGAATCTTTTTCAAAGATTATTTCTTATATCTTAGGTTCAACTTCTGATCCAGTAAATGCGGGAATCATTTTACAAATTCTTTGTATAGGTGGTCTTGTGGCGCTTATCACAAAAATGGGTGGCGCAAAAGCTGTAGCATTAAAATTTGCCAAAAGAGCCAAATCAGCTGTATCAGCTCAAGTTAATACTTGGTTTTTAGGGCTTTTAATATTTTTTGATGATTATGCTAATTTACTGATCGTAGGTCCAATTATGCGTCCTTTGGCGGATAAATTTAAAATTTCTCGTGAAAAATTTGCCTTTATTATCGACTCTACCGCAGCTCCTGTAGCAGGAATAGCTGTAATTTCTACTTGGATAGGCTTAGAAGTTTCTTTAATTAAAACCGCTTATGAACACATAGGCATTAGCGATATTAGTGCTTTTGGAATTTTTGTTGAAACCATACCTTATCGTTTTTATAATATCTTCATGCTTTTTTTTGTAGTCATGACTGCAATCATGGGACGTGAGTTTGGTTCTATGTATAAGGCTGAAGTGCGTGCAAGAACCACAGGACAAATTGCTCCTCTACCTAAATCAGGCACACTAGATACTGCTGAATTAGAAGATCAATTTTTAGCACCAAAAGAAGGTATTAAAATTCGTGCTTTTGATGCTATTGTTCCTATTTTTACTTTAATCATTTTAGCTATATTAGGATTTTATTTTAATGGACTTAGCACTTTAGAAGGCGAAGAACTTGCAAAAGCAAGTGCTAATCCTTTGTCTTTTGAAACTTTTAGGGCTGCTTTTGGAAATGCTGATTCTTCTGTGGTGTTATTCCAAGCTGCTTTGTTTGCTGCTATTGTAGCGATTTTTATCGGGGTGCGTCGTAAAATTTTCAATCTTAAAGAAGCGGTAGAAACTTGGATATATGGCTGGAAAACCATGATTTTTACCATAGTATTGCTTTTATTTGCTTGGTCGCTTTCAAGTATAGTAAAAGATCTAGGAACTTCTTTATTTATCACTAGTTTGCTTGCAGATAAATTGCCTGAGTTTATTTTACCTGCTACTATTTTTGCTTTTGCTTCAGCCATTTCTTTTGCCATAGGAACAAGCTATGGAACTATGGGGATTTTAATGCCTTTGGCTGTGCCTTTAGCTCATGAAATCGCTAAAATCAATGGTATGGATGCAAATGCTATGCATCATTATATGGTTATTAATATAAGCTGCGTTTTAACAGGTGCGATTTTTGGAAACCATTGCTCACCAATTTCAGATAATGTAATCCTTTCATCTATGAGTGCAAAATGCGATCATATGGAGCATGTAAGAACACAAATTCCTTATGCTTTATTTATCTGTGGTATTTCTTTAATCGCTGGATATATTCCTGTATCTTTAGGACTTAGCGTTTGGTTTGTCTTGCCTTTAAATTTCATACTTATTGCACTTTTATTAAGACTCATCGGAAAGAAAGTTCCATGAGTCTTGAAAATTTTGGAAATTTTCTCACTTTAAATGAAAAACACTCTTTCATAAAAAAATATTTTAAAGAATTTTATACAAAGGATTTTAAACTTTTTGCCTCAAAAGATAAGCATTATCGTATAAGAGCTGAACTTTCATTTTATCATGAAAATGATACGCTTTTTTATGCAATGTTTGATCCAAAAAGCAAAAAAAAGTACATTATAGAATATTTAGATTTTGCTGATGAAAAAATTTGTGCTTTTATGCCAAAACTTCTAGAATACTTGCGTCAAGATAATAAATTAAAAGAAAAACTTTTTGGCGTGGAGTTTTTAACCACAAAGCAAGAACTTAGCGTAACCTTACTCTATCATAAAAATATAGAGGATATAAAGTCAAATTTAGAAAATTTAAGCAATATTCTTCATATCAACCTTATAGCAAGAAGTAAAGGCAAAAAACTTATTTTTAAAACAGAAAATCTAAGACAAACTTTAAATATTCAAGATAGAAAAATATTTTATGAATTTAACAACGATTGTTTTATTCAGCCTAATACTGCTATAAATGAAAAAATGATTACTTGGGTGTGTGAAATTTTAAATACTCAAAAAAGAATGGATTTACTTGAGCTTTACTGTGGATATGGAAATTTTACTTTAGCTTTAGCACCATTCTTTTTTAAAGTTTTAGCCACTGAAATTTCAAAAAACAATATTAATTTTGCTTTAAAAAATTGCAAACTTAACAATACAACAAATATCTACTTTGCAAGACTTTCAAGCGAAGAATTAAGTCTTGCTATCAAAAAAGAAAGAGAATTTTTTCGTTTAAAAGATATTCGATTAGATGATTTTAATTTCTCTCATGTTTTAGTTGATCCACCCCGTGCAGGACTTGATAAAAGCGTAATTGACTTAATAAAAAAATATGAAAATATTATTTATATTTCTTGCAATCCTATCACTTTAAAAGAAAATTTAAAAGAATTAAGCCTAACACATAGAGTGGAAGAGTTTGCTCTTTTTGATCAATTTGCCAATACTCCACATCTTGAATGTGGAGTATTTCTTAGCAAGGTATAAAAAAATAATTCATTAATTTAGCCAGTATTACTATCGCGATACAAAGCACAAATACAAAAGGGTGGATAAAAGCACCAAGCGGGTTTTTCTTCTTTAATATAAAATGACAAAATAAAGAAAAAACAACTAAAGATAAAATTCCAAAAGCCAAAATAATTTTTACAGCAAAAAGTAAATTTAAAGGTTTGAAATGAAAACCTGCCAAAGCACCTCCGCTTAAAAAAAGCAAAAGAACCACAAAAGGCATTATTTTAACCCCAGTAGCACTAAAAAGACTTTTGTCAAAATTAGGATTTTTCTTTTTAACTACGCCCAAAACAAATACATCAACAAACAAATAACCTATAAACAAAATAGCACAAAGAAGATGGATTGTTAAAGTATATGGATAAAATTCTTCCATTTTTCCCTCCTTATTAAACTTCGGAATTTGCTATATTATAACACTTTTTTCATTTTTTGAATTCACTTTAGTTAATTTTTTAATCATTTAAGATAAAATACCAAAACAAAGGTCAACAATGAATGAAAAAGAAACTATCTCTTATATTATAAATGCAAGTAAAAATATTGCCATATTTGCTTTAAGCCCAGATAAGACAAAAGCTTCTTATAGGGTAGCAGAATTTTTACAAAGAAAAAATTATAAAATTTTTCCTATTTATCCTAAAGAAGAGTTTATTTTAAATGAAAAAGTTTATAGAAATTTAGATCAAATAGAAGAAAAAATCGATACACTTATACTTTTTAGAAAAGGCGAAGTGGCACTAGAAATTCTTCCTAAGCTTGTTGAAAAAAATATTAAAAACCTATGGCTTCAACTTGGTATTAGTAATGAAACAGCCAAAGAAGAATGTAAAAAATTAGATATAAATTTTATACAAAATCGTTGCATTATGCTAGAATATCCGCATTTTAAAACAAAGGAAAAATAGTGTTAGAGCTTAATAAAATTTACAAAGCAAAACAACAAATTTCAGAGTTTGTAAACAAAACTCCTTTCATATACTCTTCTTTTTTAAGTGATATTTGTCAAAGTGAAATTTATCTTAAAAATGAAAATTTACAAATTACAGGTGCTTATAAAATTCGTGGAGCTTATAATAAAATAGCCAATCTTAGCGCTGAACAAAAACAACATGGAGTCATTGCCGCAAGTGCGGGAAACCATGCTCAAGGCGTGGCCATTAGTGCAAAAAAATTTGGCATTAAAGCAGTTATTGTAATGCCAGAATCCACTCCGCTCTTAAAAGTTTCTGCTACAAAAGCCTTAGGAGCAGAGGTGATACTCAAAGGGGATAATTTTGATGAAGCCTATACTTTTGCAACCTCTTATGCTAAAGAAAATAATCTTAGCTTTATTCATCCTTTTGAAGATGAATTTGTAATGGCAGGACAAGGAACTTTGATGCTTGAAATGCTTGATGAAATAAGCGATCTTGATATGATTATCGCACCTGTTGGAGGTGGAGGACTTATAAGTGGTATCGCAAGTGCAGCTAAACAAATCAATCCAAACATTAAAATCATCGGAGTTGGAGCCAAAGGAGCTCCTGCAATGTATGAAAGTTTTCATGCTAAAAAAATCAAAAATGCAAAAAGCGTACGCACTATAGCCGATGGTATTGCTGTGCGTGATGCAAATCCTATTAATTTTAACATTATTTTAGAATGTGTAGATGATTTTATCCAAGTTGATGATGAAGAAATCGCTAATGCGGTATTGTTTTTACTCGAAAAACATAAAATCATAGTTGAAGGCGCAGGAGCTGCGAGTGTAGCCACCCTGCTTCATCAAAAAATAAATACACAAAATCATAAAAAAATTGGCGTAGTTTTAAGCGGAGGCAATATCGATGCACAAATGCTAAATATCATCATAGAAAAAGGTTTATTTAAATCCTATAGAAAAATGCAAATTCATGTTACTTTAGTAGATAAACCTGGGGCATTATTACACCTTACAGACAGCTTAAAAATAGCCAATGCAAATATAGTAAAAATCGACTATGATAGATTTTCCACCAAGCTTGATTATGGCGATGCGATGATTTCAATTACCCTAGAAACCAAAGGTAAAGAACATCAAGAAGAAATAAGAAAAATTTTAACCCAAAAGGCCTTTAATTTCTATGAAAGTTTTTAATAACATATACGGCTTAAATAAAGCCCATTTGGTGGTGCTAAAAAGTGATTATATTGCTTTTTGGCCTCAATCTGTTCTTTGAGCTCTTTTTCACTCATTTTTCCTTCTAAAACCTTTAAAACACTTGCTACACTTAATCTAATTTGCCCTCTTAAAAAACCATTAGCTTTAAAATGAAAAATGCTAAAATCTTTATAAGCATAAGCTCTAGCAATAAAAATTTCTCTTAAAGTCGTTTTATTATCCCCTCCACTTTTGCAAAAAAACTTTAAATCCTTTTTTCCCACAAAAAAACCCAAAAGCTCGTTAGCCTTATCTAAGTCAAATTTAGGATAAAAATGTACATAAGAAGCCATAAAAGGACTATAAGAAGAATGAGAAAATATATAGCGGTATTCTCTACTTTTTACATCAAATCTTACTTCAAAATCATCTTTTACTTTTTCAATTTTTTTGATATGGATAAAAGGATGGGAAAATTTATTAAGCTGTTTTTGAAGATATTCTAAATTTACAAAATGATCTCCACACTCCACACTAGCTACAGCATAGCTTGCATGTACTCCTTTATCTGTACGAGAAGCCATCAAAAGAGGTGAAACAATACCCAAATGCGATAAGGCCCCACTTAAAGCATCTTGAACACCTTTTTTATGAGGCTGAGTAGCAGAACCTAAAAAAGCAGAGCCATCATAAGAAAATATAATTTTTATTTTCATCAATAACGACTCAAAATCATTTTCTTAAAACAATAAGCCGAAACAAATAAACTTAAAGAAAAAATTCCAAGGCAAGCCAAAATTGGAGGTTGAGAAAAAGAACTTAAAAGTCCAAAATATATAGCAATCACTCCAAACATACCTAAATACACATAGCCTTTTTCATAACGATAAGTAACCAAACCAAAACAAAGCGCAAAAAGCGTACTAGCAAGTGGAAACAAGGCTATAGTTGTATAAATCACAAATTCTCTTGCTCTTTGTGGATTTTCGTTTAAATCATTCCAGTATTCATAAAATTTCTTTGTTTGAAGATTGTCTGTATTAAACTGAGTATTTACTACTAAAGTGTCAAATTCTCCACTAAAAATACTTTGACCTTGCTCAAAATTATACATTTTGCCTTGATTCAAGCTAAAAGCAAAGCTATCATCTTTTCTTTGCACATGCGCTTCTTTGGCTATGATAAGTTGTTCTTTATCATCTGCTTTATGTTTAGGGCGATACATAATTATGTTTTCATACTTATCGCTATCTTGTTTTTCTATAAAAATCATCCAGTCTAAAAATTTTTGTCCAAATTCTCCTGTTTTGTAGTTAAATTTCACTTGAGTGCTTTTATAGTTTACAAAGTTATCCTGAAGTTCAAATACTATAGGTATCATTACCAAAGCCACAACAAGCATAAAAGCACTAATCAAGCTTGCAATTTTAAGGAAAAATTTTGCCAAAATCATTGGTGAAAATCCCAAAGTAAAAAGTACTATGCTTTCATTTTCCTTAGAAAGCCTAAACAAAGCCAAAGTTAAAGAAATAAAAAAAGATATAGGCAAGGTAAAAATTAAAATTCTAGGCAACATAAACCCATAAAGCTTTAAAAGATCCAAAAAACTAATCTCTATGCTTGAAGTAAGTTTTGCAAGTTGAATAAAAAACACCATAGATACAATAGCAAAAAGTACGAAAAATATAGACAAATTCGTACTTAAAAATTGATTTAAAACATATCTTAAACTAAGCTTCATTAGAATAATCCTAAGTTTTTATAAAATAAAACTGCCACAAAAGCGATATTTAAAAAGGGTATCATAGCAAGTTCTTGCTCTTTTATTGCTTTAATTTTAAAAAAAATAAAAAAAGGCAAAGTTAAAATAGAAGCTATAAGTAATACTAAAAATCCATACTCAAAACCTAAAATTCCACCTATACAAGACATAATGATAATATCAGCATCACCCAAATTTTCTAAAATTTCATCTTTTTTTCGGAAATTCATTAGAAAAAAAACCAAACTTTTTAATAAAAAAACAAATCCTCCAAAACTAAAAGCATTTAGCAAAAAACCTCCGCTAAACTCTTTAAAAATCAAAAAATGTAAAATTTCACTTTCCCTAAAGGCGCAAAAAAAAGCAAATAAAAAAGCGCTCCAAAGTAAAATTTGTGGTACGGCTTTGAGTTTAATATCAATTAAAGAAAGCAAGAAAAGATTAAATAAAAATAGAGATAAAAATAAAAAATCATAAAAATTTTGACTTAAAGAATAAGCCAAAATAAGCAAAATTATGCCTAAAATTTCATTAATTAACAAAGAAATAGGCAAATGACATTTGCAAGTTTGACATTTTGCCTTTAAAAAAACATAAGAAAAAATAGGAATAATTTCATAGTATTTTAATTTTGTATCGCAAGAAAAACAAAAAGAGCGCGAGATAAAAAAGGGCTTTTTTTCAATTATCCTACTTGCCAAACTTGTGCAAAAAGAACCCAAACAAGCCCCTAGAATTATTATGAAAAATATCATTTTCCAAAAGTTCTTTCTCTATTTCTAAATTCTTTAATAATCCTTTTAAATTCTCTCTTGGTAAGAGATGGAAATAAAGTTTCACTAAAATAAATTTCAGCATATGAACACTGCCAAAGTAAGAAATTTGAAAGCCTTTTGGCATTTCCAACGCGAAGCATCAAATCCACATCTAAAGGTAAATCTAAATTTTGCGTTAAATTTTCTTCATTTAGCTCAAGTTTTTTTTCAATCACACGCTTAGCAGCTCTTATAATTTCATCTCTTGCACCATAACTTATAGCCAAATTAACACAAAGTGCGTCACAATGCTTTGTTTTTTCTTCAACTAAGGTAATTTTTTCTCTTACTTTATCTTCCAAACGCGATAAATCACCTATAGCTCTTAAACGCACATTATTTTTTTCAAATTTTTCTAAAGCTTCATCCAAACAACGATCTAAAAGTTCAAAAATAAAATCAATTTCATCTTTAGGGCGCTTCCAATTTTCCGTACTAAAAGCAAAAAGGCTTAAATTTGAAATATTTTCTTCCATGCAAACTTCCATCAATTTTTGCATAGTTTTAACTCCTTGGGAATATCCAAGTTTTGCCAAAAAACCCTTAGCCCTAGCCCAGCGCCTATTACCATCCATAACAACAGCAAGGTGTTTTAATTCATTCATTTTTCATCCTTTAAAATCAAAAAGCCTTTTAAAAACAAACAAAGGTTCAATCTTGTTTTCTTGTGATACATTAAAATCTAAATGTTCGTTTAAAAATTTTTGCACCTTAGCAAAAGGTGTAAAAACACTAACACCTTGTGAATCTATCAAAATTTTCAAAGCTCCAAAAACACTAAAATATAAGTAAATTTCTAAATATTTTGCTCTTTTACGCATTTGAAATAAGCAAGATTTATTTTCAAAGATAAAAGGAATATGATAAATATTTTCAAAACTTGCAAAAAGCATTTCTTTTAATATCTGATAACGCTCTATATCTTTACAATCTAAAAGATTTTGTATGATGAATTTTTTATAAGAAATTTTATCCTCTAAAATAGCGATTATCAAAGCCAATCCCTCTTCAAAAGGTTTGAAATTAGGACGCTTTGAAAGATGTTTAAATTGTATAACTCCACCATTTTGCATATAAAGTTCGGCTAAATATTCAGCGCCAATTTCAAGCTCTATCATGCTTTTGGTTTGAATCTTTTTGTGATTTAACAAAAGCGTATAATGTCCATAGCCTGATTTAGCTAAAACTTTCATTTGTATAGGCAAGGTAGAATTAATCATACTCATAATTTTTCACACCATTTTACTAATTCAAATGCCAATTTTTCTTTGCTTTGCAAAGTGCTTTTATTTTCATTGTTTAAAGTGATAAAATAAAGCTCATTTTGATCACTTCCAAAATAATTTTTTTGATCAATGATATTAAGGCAAACCATATCAAGTTGCTTATCTTTTAAAGATTTTTTCGCATTTTCTAAGGCATTTTGAGAATCAAATTCCATCTTAAAACCTATCTTTTTACCTTGAAATTTGCAAGTTTTAAGCAAATCTTCATTTAAAGATAGGTGTAAATTTAAACCCTGTAAATGCTCATTTTTTTTAATTTTCCCTTTTACACTTTGAGGGATAAAATCACTCACTGCAGCCGTCATAATCAAAAAGTCATGATTTAAATTTTTATCCAAAAGCTCCTTTAAATCCTTAGAACTTTCAAATTTGCAAAACTCATAAGGCGTATCAAATTCCACAGAGCTTAAAAGTTTTACCCTAGCTCCTAAAAAATAAAAAGCATCAGCTATGGCTTTTGCCATTTTTCCACTTGAAAAATTACTCACACAACGCACATCATCGATTCTTTCCCTTGTGCCGCCACCTGTGATAACTACACTTTTATCGCACCAAAACTTTTCTTTTAAAAGTTCTCTTTTGGTGATATTGAAAATATCCTTAACTTCAGCTAAGGCTCCTACGCCTTCATCTTTACAAGCTAAAACTTTACAAATAGGCTCTATAATCAAAGCTTTATTTTTTTTAAGTATCTTTAAAGAATTTTGTGTGCTAAAATGATGAAACATATTTGTATTTGCCGCAGGAGCTATGATAAGAGGTTTATTTGCTGCGATTAAGGTTTGGATAAAAAGATTATCCGCTATACCAAAAGCAAGTTTATTGATAGAATTAACACTTGCAGGGGCAAACAAAACAAGATCTGCATCCTTACTAAAAGCTATGTGATTGTTTGAGTTTTGCCAACTTTCATTTTCCTCGCATAAAATCTCATCAGCCAAGGCTTCAAAACTCATTTTGCTAGCAAATTTTAACAAACCATTAGAAAGCAAAACTTTTACCCTAAAGCCTTCTTTTTTAAACAAAGAAATAAGCTCGTAAGATTTATAAAAAGCTATACTGCCACTAATGGCTAAAAATATGGTTTTCATTTTTGAAATTTCTTATAATAATAATCTTTTATCATTTTATGCTCTGCTCTATTGATAAATAAAGCACCTTTTTCTACATTAACACTTACTGTGCTTCCTGCTGCTATGATCGCTTCATCTTCGATTTTTACAGGTGCGATAAATTGCGTATCAGAACCTACAAAAACATTTTTTCCTATGATGGTTTTATGCTTTTTTACCCCGTCATAATTACAAGTGATAGTCCCACAGCCTATATTAGTTCCACTATCTATCTCACAATCTCCCAAATAGCTCAAATGCCCTGCTTTTACGGTATTTAACTTCGCATTTTTGCATTCTACAAAATTTCCTATATGAGTGTTTTTTAACTCACAATTTGGACGCAAATGTGCCAAAGGCCCTACATCGCTATTTTCTACAATGGAATTTTCTATCACGCTTGAACTTTTAATGATAGAGTTTATAATCTTACTTTTACCCTCTATCCTTACATTTTCATATACTTCGCATTCACCTACAAATTCAACATCTGCACCTATAAAAGTGCTTTGCGGTAAATGAAAAATCACTCCCTGTTGCATCCAGTGTTTTTTAATTTTTTCTTGCATGAAATTTTCAGCTATACTGAGTTCAAATTTATCATTAATCCCCATAAATTCATCTTCATCTACAAAAACCGCTTTAATCATCACATCTTTTTCTTTTGCTAGTTTTACAATGTCGGTTAAATAATACTCTTTTGCCGCATTATTGTTATCAATCAAAGGTAAAAGCTCTTTTAAAAGCCTCGAGTCAATCACATAAACCCCAGAATTGCAAGTATTTATCTCTTTTTCTTGTGTATTTGCATCTTTAAATTCAACAATTTTTTCAACGCTATCGTTTTTTATCACCACTCTACCATAACTTTTAGGATCTCTTGCTTTAAAAACTGCTAGATTTAATTTTGCATTATTACCCAACAAAGCTTCCAAACTTGTTTGCTCAACCAAAGGCATATCGCCACAAAGAATCAACACTCTTTCATTTTTAGGCTCAAACCCCCTTAAAGCTCCCGCAGTTCCTGGATAATTTTGCAAGTCTTGCTCTAAAATTTGTGTTTTTGGAAAATGTTCTAAAATTTCTTTTTCAACGCGTTCTTTTTGATGCGATAAAACTACACTTACATCATCACTTAAAGCAAAAGCCTTTTTTAAAATGTGTAAAATCATACTTTTTTGACAAAGCTCTTGCAAAACCTTTGGCTTTTGTGATTTCATTCTAGTGCCTAATCCTGCCGCTAAAATCAAAATAGAAGTTTTCATTTTTTACCTTTGTTATTAAGAAGTCTAAAAGACTATTTTAGCAGTTTAAAGTTAAAATCCTAATACCCTTAAACTAGTTTTTAGTCATCAAAAGATAAAATTTAAATTTCTTTAATAAAAAACAAAAAAAAGGTTTTTAAATTTTGAAAAAAATATTATTATTTTTACTTTTAAGCATGAGCTTATTTGCTGCTGAAGCAACTATCCCTACAGTAAATTTAAGCTTAAGTGCACCCAATACACCTAATCAGCTTGTTACTACTTTAAATATAGTGATTGTTTTAACCATACTTGCACTCGCTCCAAGTATAGTTTTTGTTATGACTTCTTTCTTGCGTCTTATTGTGGTATTTTCATTTTTGCGACAAGCTATGGGGACGCAAAGTATGCCACCTAACACTATTTTAGTAACCTTGGCTTTAATTTTAACTTTTTTTATCATGGAACCTGTAGCTACAAAATCTTATAATGAAGGTATAAAACCTTATTTAGCAGAAAAAATAGGCTATGAAGAGGCTTTTATAAAAGGAGCAAAGCCTTTTAAAGATTTTATGCTTAAAAATACTCGCGAAAAAGATTTAGCCCTTTTTTATCGCATACGCAATCTACCCAATCCCAAAACCATAGATGATGTTCCCCTTACGGTTTTAGTTCCTGCTTTTATGATTTCAGAGCTTAAAACTGCTTTTGAAATAGGGTTTTTAATCTACCTACCTTTTTTAGTCATAGATATGGTTGTAAGCTCAGTTTTAATGGCTATGGGTATGATGATGCTACCTCCTACTATGATCTCTTTACCTTTTAAACTCTTAATTTTTGTATTAGTGGATGGATGGAATTTGCTAGTGCAAAGGCTTGTGGAAAGCTTTGTAACCTAAGAAGGAAAATCCTTCTTAGAAAAAGAATTCTAAATTATTCTTTTTAAAAGTATCTTTAACATCTTTAAGATATTTTTCTCCTAAAGAATCAAAAAGCCCATCTTTTTTGCTTTCTGCAATAAATTCATCAAGCTCTTTTTTAAGTTCTGCATTACCTTTTTGCACTGCTATACCCCAAAACTCAGGATTTTCTTGAAAAGGTGCCAAAATGGCTCTAGTTGTATCTTGATGTTTTTGCCAAGTGCGATAAATCGTAAGTTGATCATAAAAAAATCCATCAGCCTTACCTTGAATCACTTCCAAAATAGCAGTATTTTCTTTATCAAATAAATTAATAGTTGCATTTTTTAAATTTTTAACCGCATATAAATGCCCTGTAGAACCACGCTTTAAAGCCAAAACTTTGCCCTTTTTATCTAAATCTTTGATATTTGTAATATCAGAGCCCAAAGGAGCTAAAATAGCCAAATTTGCCTTAGCATAAGGAATGCTAAAATCCACCACTTTCTTTCTCTCATCGGTAATTGTCATAGAAGACATGATAAGATCTATCTTGGCTGTTTTTAAAGCAGGTATTAAACCATCCCAAGCGATATTTTTTACTACAAGTTTATAGCCGTTTTTCTTTGCAAAAGCTTCTAAAAAATCCACACTAATTCCACTTGCTTTGCCTGTTTTATCGCTCATTTCAAAAGGCGGATATCCAAGCTCCATTCCTACAACCAAATCTTTTGCACTCAAATTTAAAGCAAAAAAAGAGATAAAAATCAAAATAATTTTTTTCATAATTTCCTTTCAAATTTTTTTGTAAAAAAATTATACTAATTTTATCTTATTTTGTTATTAGCAATTTGCTTCAAACTTAAAAAATTAATACTTCCTAAACCCTAGTTTGTCCTATAAGATTATTAAGTCTATCCGCTATAGAATCAGCAAAAGAATTTATACTTTCACTGCTTACTTTCCAACCATTAGCTTTTGCTTGATTAAACTGATTATCAAACCAAGCTCCACCATAACCTATGCTTGTATTTTGCCATTTAACCCCTTTATCCATTGCATATATATCTGCATCAAGCTAGCCATCTTGTGCATAACCTTTTAATAAACTTGCAAAATCTACTTTGCCTGTCATGATGTCATCTAAGGAAGTTAATGATCCATCAAAGCTTTCTTTAGCCATAGCTTCAGCATAAGACTTAGCTATAGGATTTAATGTTGCACTACCTTCTCTTGGCAATACACCCGTTGATTTTAAAAAACTCATAAACAAAGCTTCTTTAGAGTAGCTTCCATCTTCATTTTGTGGATAAACTGACATATCAGGATTAAAAGTATCTATTGCAGTGTCTTTATCTAAATTTTGAGTTTGCATACTTTGCGGAGTGAAATTTAATGGTTGTAAGCCTATATTAATATGTCCAAACATTCCTAATTGTTCTGCTTCATTATATTGCTCTTGTGTATTATAATAGTTTGTTATTGTTAGCTTATTATAATTTTTCGGCATAATACCTATAGTTTTAGATGATAATTCACTAATTCCCTTAGGCATAGAATTTATATCTGCTTCAGTGAAACTTGTTTTATTGGTATCATTAAAAGTATGATTAACAATTTGATTAAATTGATTATAGTATTGTTTTATGGTATCAGCCATATCGATATTGGTAAAATAGCGAGAAATTCCTAGCTGTTCTTTTATGTCTTGATATTGTGCTTCATTAAAGTTATATATCTCATCTAAAGTAGATTTATGTATCTTAAAATCTTCAGGAAGTCCTGCGGCTTTGTTAAAATTCTCCCATATAACCATTAGCATCTACTCCATAACCATAAGCTAAAGATACTCATATTAATTCCTTGATTTAGATTTTTTTGCCTTCAACCTAAATATATTAAAATAATATAAGCAAAATCTGTTCCGTTTTGGGGTGGAGTTATTTTTCTAAATAAATTTTTAAAGCCCTTTCATAGTCTTCTTTAGTATCAATCCCCATGCTTGTTGTTGAAATTTCAAGCATTTTGATTTTTTTACCATTTTCTATAGCTCTTAATTGCTCTAATTTTTCCGCTCTTTCAAGTGCAGAACTTGATAAAGAACAAAATTCCCTTAAAGCTTTGACACTATAAGCATAAATGCCTAAATGCCCTTTAAAACTTTCCTCGTAATTTTCTCTTTCATAAGGGATTTTAGCTCTTGAAAAATACAAAGCATACCCTTCTTTATCACAAAGCACTTTAACCAGATTAGGATCCATAGCTTCTTCTTGAGTAATTTTTTTATAACAACTCGCCATAAAAGCTTTTTTATCCAAGCAAGAACTTGCAAATTCTTTAAATTTTAATAAATTTTCACATTCTATAAAAGGCTCATCAGCTTGGACATTGATAATAATCTCATCATCTTTTAAAGCTAGTTTCTTACAAGCTTCATTAATCCTATCCGCACCACTTTCATGATCTTTGCTTGTTAAAACCGCATTTAGACCATATTCTTTAGCGATACTTAAAACCTTTTCATCGTCTAAAGCTATACAAACTTCATCTACATTACTTACCCTTCTTGCAGTAGCCACAAACATAGGCACTCCACCTATATCACATAAAATTTTCTCATGAAAACGACTTGATTTTAATCTTGCAGGGATAATAATCATTTTTGCATCCAATCTAAAATTTCTTTTTTTATATTTCTGGCTTCAAATACCTTTTCATCGCTATTTTTCAAATCAAATAAAGCCAAAATTTCATCTTTAACTTGGACATTAAACTCTTTAGCTATAAATTTTAAATCTTCTTTTTCATTCTTAGAATCCCTATCATATAAAGCTTTTATCATACTTGGAGTAAATTTTGTCCATTCTGCTGTAGAAGTGATAATGCTAGGTTTTAAAGGATCAAGCATTTTAAAACAAGTTGCGGTATGCGGATCGATTAAAATCTTGCTTTGTTTGATAAATTGCATACATTCTTCATCGGTGCAAAAATCCGCCTCAAAATCTTCTTGCAAACTTTGTAATTCTTCTTTTTCAAGTTTAAAATATCTCTCATTTTTTAACAAATTCATCAGTTCTTTAGTTCTTTTATCTTTAAATTTCGCAAACAAAAGTCTTTCGATATTAGATGAAATAAGTATATCCATAGCTGGAGAAATAGTCTTCTTAAGACTTTTTTCACGCAAATCATAAACGCCCTGATTAAAAAATTCACTCAAAATATTATTCGCATTTGAAGCGATTTTGATTTTTGAAATTTTAGCTCCCATTTTTTTAGCATAAAAAGCCCCTAAAGCATTGCCAAAATTTCCACTTGGAACGATGATTTGTACTTCTTCTAAAAACTCATTAAAAAGTTTTAAACTCGCATAATAATGATAAATAATCTGAAATAAAATACGCCCAAAATTTACAGAATTAGCTGCACAAAGCTCATAATTTAAAGCTTTAATTTCGTTTTGAAAATCTTTTGAAAAAAGCAATTCTTTTAAAGTGCGTTGCGCTGCGTCAAAATCCTCATCTATGGCAAAAACTTTCAAATTATCCTTATCTAAAGCTTGCATTTGCAACTCTTGAACTCCACTTGTGCCACCTTTTGGATACATACAAGCTACTTTAACATTTTTTGCATTTTCAAAACTTTTTAAAGTTGCAGGCCCTGTATCGCCACTTGTAGCACAGATAATTAAAATATTCTTATCCTTTGAAAATTCGCTTAAAAGTACGCCAAAAGGCTGTAAAGCCATATCTTTAAAAGCTCTTGTAGGCCCATGCCAAAGCTCGTTAATATAGGTTTTTTCAGAGATTTTTTGCAAAGAAATAGGTGTATTTTTATCATCAAAGCTTTCATAACTTTTCAAAGCCTTTTTAAAAAGCTCTTCTTCGCCAAAACCAAAACTTTCTATAAGCTTTAAAGCAAAATCTTTATAAGATAAATTGGCATATTTTTCTCCTTCAAAAATAGGTAAATTTAAAGGCGAATAAAGTCCTCCTTCTGGAGCGTTTGGGTTAATCAAAGCTTCCTTAAAGCTTGATACATTATTTACATTTCTACTCTCGACCAATTTCACTGTTCAAACTCCTTGATATAAGTTTTTATTTTTTCTCTTAATGAATCTTTTAATTCTATATTTAATTCTATAATTTGACATTTAAAACCAAAATCTTTAACTTTAACAAAATCCTTAAAAGTAAGCATTAGTGTATCGCAATTATGTTTTTTTAGCAAATTTTCTAATTCTTCTTTTTTAAACTCATAATGATCTTTAAAAAAATAACAAGCCCTTGCTTTAATAAAATGCTCATACAATCTAAAAGGTTTAGCAATAGCAGTTACCAAAACAGCCTTTGGATTTTCTTTTACAAAAGAATAACGCACAAAATCTCTACCTTCTAATGCAATAAAATCAGCCCTTTTTTCATAAAATTTTGGCAAACGATAAGCTCCACTTGGTAAAGTAAAATTAAAATAAGGTTTGATTTTACTTTCAAGTAAAATATCAAATTTTTTAATATGAAATTTAGAAAAAGCATCATCAAGTACAACGATTTTAGCTCCCAATTCAAAAGCTTTTTCAATACCTTTTACTCTATCTTCGCTCACAATCACACCTTTGATATTTTCTTCAAAAGCATACTCCATAGCTTCATCGCCACTTTGTGTTAAGGTGCATAAAATTTCATTTTGATTTTTAACAACAAACAAACCTTTAGACTTTCTTTTATAGCCTCTAAGTACTATAAAAACGCCATCAAATTCCCTTGCTATAGCTTTGCAAAGCGGGGTTTTTCCATTACCCCCAAAACTTAAATTACCAACGCTAATAACAGGTTTTTTAAAAACTATTTTTTTACGAAAAAAAGTATTTAAAATCGCAAAAAAAGCATAAAACACACTTAAGGGAAAAAGTATAAAAGCAAGGCATTTTTGCCAAAAATTAGGCTTAAAAAAATAATTATCAAGCCAAAGTTCATAATTTTTTTCTTCACTCATTGTTTAAATTTCCAAAATTTCAGGCATTTTTCCCTTAAAAGCATTTTTTTGCATGCGATTTTTTAATATAGCAATCAAAGAAGGATCAAGCGTTCTTAAAAGTTTTTCATCATTAGCTTCTAAGGCTTTTAAGCCTTCATCGATTTTTGCATAAGAAAAACCTAAATCCCCCTCATCGCTTTGATTTTCCCAAAGATCCGCACTTGGAGCTTTTTTAATAAAATTTTCATGCAAGTTAAGGTATTTTGCTAAGGCATAAATTTCACTTTTATAAAGCGATCCTATAGGATTAAAAGCACAAGCTAAATCCCCATAAATCGTACCATAACCCAAAAGTAATTCGCTTTTATTAGAAGTGCCTATGACTAAAGAATTTTTCAAAGCAGAATAATCATAAAGCAAACTCATTCTAATACGAGCTGCAAAATTTCCTAACGATACTAGAGTAGTATTTTCACTTTGCTTTATAAAAGCATCTAAAATGCTTTGAATCTCTATGATTTTATATTCAAGATTTAAATCCGCACAAAGCCTTAAAGCATCTTCAAGATTGGCTTTATTTGAAATTTGAGTTGGCATTAAAAGAGCAAAAACATTCTCTTTTAAAGCTCTTTTACAAAGCGTTGCTACCAAAGCAGAATCAATCCCGCCACTAAGCCCCAAAACCACACCTTGACTTTGAGAATTTTTCACTTTTTCTTGTATAAAATCACACATTTTTTCCGTAATCTTTTGCCAATCCATAAAGCTTGCCTTTTAAAAATTTAATGTATAATTATATTTATTTAAGGCAAATTTTTCGTTAAAGAGGTAAAAAATGCAAATTATCAAACAAGCTTGTGGAGTTTATGAAACTAATTGCTATATTTTATTTACCCCAAAGGGTGAATTTATCATTGATCCAGGAACTGATGCACTTTTATTTATCAAACAACATGTAAAAAATCCTTTAGCGATTTTAAATACTCACGGGCATTATGATCATATTTGGGATAATGCCAAGGTTAAAAAAGAATACAACATCCCCATTTATATTCACAAAAATGATGCTTTTATGCTACATGATGATTTCAATCAAGGCTATGATTCTAGCGATGCGGATTTTTTAGTAGATAATGAAGATATTTTAAATATTTGCGGAGTTGATTTTAAATTTCACTTTTTACCAGGACACACACCAGGTTGCACTATGATAGAAATTGTAGGTAAAAATATCATGTTTAGTGGAGATTTTTTATTTTATAGAAGCATAGGAAGATGGGATTTTCCTTATTCAGATGCAAATTTAATGAAACAAAGTTTAGAAAAAGTTATGACTTACAAAGAAGATTTTAAACTTTTACCAGGACATGGACAAGAGACTACTTTAAAAGAAGAACAAGTCCATTTACCCTCTTGGCTTAGATACTTTTAAGGTATATTAAAATGGAATTAGATCAAATTTTATTATATGCTTTTATTTTTTTAAATCTTTTTGCCCTTTTTGGTTTATTTTTGGGAAATAAAAAGAAAAATCAATTTAACGATAAAAAATTTTATAAAATCTGCCCATGTAAAAAAATGGCAGAAAATGGATCTTTAAGTACGATTTGTATTTATTCAGCTGTGGGAGGATTTTTTTACAGCGTATTATCTATAGGTTTTGTAGGTTTTGGCAATTGGACTTTAAATTTTATTTTTTTACTTGCATTATTAAGTGTTTTTTTAGGATGGAAATTAAAACTTGATTGAAAAATATTTTTAAGAAAAATCCATTGATTTTTCTTAATTTTTATTTAAAAGTTGTACCACCATCAACGATGAAAGTATGTCCTGTTACCCAACTTGCCTTACTTGAACAAAGAAAAAGACATGCTCCAGCCAAATCTTCAGGCTGCCCCATGCGATTTAAAGGGCTTAAATTTATAGTAGCCTGTTTTACTTCTTCATAATTTGTAAAAGCTCTTAAAGCATCAGTTTCAATAGGCCCACCACTTACGACATTTACACGGATATTTTTTTCTCCAAGTTCAGTAGCCGCATATCTTGCCATAGCTTCTACGGCAGCTTTTGCTGTGCCATGACCTGAATAATTTTCTATATACACTAAATTTCCTGTAGATGAGATAGAAATAATGCTTCCACCTCCTACTTTTTCCATTCTTTTAGCTGCTTCTTGTGCGCCCACAACAAAAGCATTAACTGTGGCTGTAAAGATGTTATTAATTCCTTTTGGTTTTAATTTCATAAATTTAGTATAACCACCTACAACCGCACGTCCTGAAATGATAGCATTTGAGATGAAATAATCCACTCTATCAAAATCCGCATCAATTTTTTCAAAAAGTTCTTTATAAGTTTCAGGTTCTAAAATATTAAATTCATAAGCTCTAGCTTTGATTTTATAATTTTTCTCCAAATCTTGCACCATTTCGTCAGCAATTTGTGCATTAGAATTATAAGTAAAAGCTATATTTGCACCCACTTTAGCAAATTCATAAACTATAGCCTTACCTATCCCACGAGTTCCACCGCTGATTACTAAAGTTTTTCCTTGAAATTCTGTATTCATTAAAATCCTTTGATCTTATATTTTTTCATCACTTCTTCAATTTTAGCAAAATTTTCCTTACTTGGAGAACAAAGAGGAAGTCTAAACTCCAAACTTTCTATCAATCCAGCTATATGCATAGCCGTTTTAATAGGAATAGGATTACTTTCGCAAAATAAAATTTTATTGATATTATAAAGCTCATCATTGATTTTTTTAGCTTCTTTATAATTTTCATCTAAAGCAAAATGAGTTAAAGCGCTAATCATATCGGGTAATAAATTTGAAGTTACTGAAATCACTCCCTTTCCACCATTTGAAAGTATAGGATAATTGATCGCATCTTCTCCCGAAATAAGCATCATTCTAGGTTCGTGCGCAAGCAAATCCACACACTTATCGATATTTCCACTCGCTTCTTTTACTCCATAAATATTTTCACAATCTCTAAAAAGCTTGATAATAATATCTGTTGAAATTTCACAACCTGTTCTTCCTGGAACATTATATAAAAGCACAGGAATATCTACACTTTGCGCAATAGCCTTATAATGCTCATAAAGTCCTTGTTGTGTAGGTTTATTATAATACGGTGCCACACTTAAAATCCCATCAGCACCATGTTCTTTAGCAAATTTAGCCAAACCCACTGCCTCATGAGTTGCATTACTTCCCGCACCTGCTAAAACCTTAACCTTAGTTCCTTTGCAAGTTTCAACGGCTATTTCTATGCAAGTTCTATGTTCTTCATGGGTTAAAGTTGCACTTTCTCCTGTTGTTCCTACTGGAACTACTGCATCGATGCCATTTTCTATTTGTCTTTTAATCAATCTTGCATAACTTTGCTCATCAACTTTTCCATTTTTAAACGGTGTAATAAGAGCAGTCATCGCCCCAATGATAATATTTTTATCCATTTGAATCCTTTCTTAGAATTACCATAGTTGAATTTTCTTGAATAAAATATTTTTTAGCACAAGAAATCAAATCTTTTAATTCCAAATTTTGTATATCTTTCTCATAATTTAACAAAGGATTGATATCTCCTCTTGCTAGATATGAACCATAAATATTTGCCACTGCACTAGCATTGTTAAGCGAGAAAATAAAATCACTCTTGACATTATTTTTCACTCTTTGCAAATCTTTTTGAGAAATTTTACCCATTTTAAGTTTATCAATGATTTTTAAAAGCTCTTTTTCTACTTTTTCTGCATTAACATTGGGGTTACAATTACAAATAAAAATAAATAAATTTTCATCTATACAATCATTAACATAAGCATAATAATCATTGATTAAATTTAATTTATCAATCAAAATTTCACTCATTAAAGAACTTTTCCCACTTCCTAAAAGCTCGGATAAAGCATTTAAGGCAGGTATATCTTTGTGCTTGAAATTTGGAATTTTATAAGCAAGGGCTAATAGTTCAGTATCTGAGTTTTTATGCAAATATATTCTTTTTACTCCATCTTGCTTAGGCTCTTTTGTGTGAATTTTAGGTATAGTCTTAGTATTTTTAATCTTTTCAAAATGTTGTTTTGAAAGCTCAAAAACTTCTTTACTTTCTATATCGCCACTTACAAGTAAAATCGCATTTTTAGGTTGATAGTAAATACTGTGAAATTCTTTAATATCTTCAATACTCCAATTTTCTATATCTTTAAAAAAACCTATAGGAGTCCAATGATAAGGATGATACATAAATGCATGATTAAAAAGTCTAAAATAAAGATATCCTAAAGGGTTATTATCTGTTCTCCATCTACGCTCTTCTAAAACCACTGCTCTTTCAGGCTGAAATTCTTCATCTTTTAAATTTAAATTCGCCATAAGTTCCGCAAAAAGCTCTAAAGCTTTATCTAAATTTTTCTTCGCACATTTAATATAATAATGAGTATAGTCAAAACCTGTGCTTGCATTATCCACACCACCAAAACCTTTAACAATCTCATCAAATTCGCCAGCTTTTAAATTTTTAGTACTTTTAAAATTTAAATGTTCTAACATATGAGCTATGCCACTTTTTCCCATGATCTCATTTCTTGAACCCACTTTATAAAAAATATCAACGCTAATCACATCGCTATTTTTATTTACAGGCAAAGCATAAATTTCAAGCTTGTTTTTTAATTGAATTTTTTCATAAGCAATCATTTTAAATTTACCCCAACAGCTTCGCTAATGTGTAAAAAACCATCTTTTCTTAAAAGTTCTATAAGATTTTGATTGATATTGTTTACCAAAGAAGGACCTTTAAAAATCAAAGCTGTATAAACTTGCACTAAATTAGCCCCATTTTTAATACGCTCATAAGCAATATCAGCACTATCAATCCCTCCACTTGCAATAAGCAAGGTTTTGCCAAAAAGAATTTTAGCTACTTCTTTGAAAAAAATACCACTTTTTTCCGTAATCAGTCTTCCACTAATACCACCAAAGGTACGATTATTATCTAGCAAGCTATAATCAATACTAGTATTGGCCAATATAAACCCATCTGCACCTTTTTTAATGGCATTTTCACATAAATTTAAAGCATCATCTATTTTCATATCAGGAGCAATTTTTATCAAAATAGGCTTAGAAGTGATTTTTTTGGCTTCTTCAAACAAGGTATTTAAAAAATCATCATTTTGCAACTCTCTTAAATTTTTAGTATTAGGAGATGAGATATTAACGATAAAATAATCACACAAATCCTTAAAATCTCTAAACAAAGTAAAATAATCCTCCAAGGCTTTGTCATTTGGAGTGATTTTATTTTTCCCTATATTTACCCCTAAAGGCAAAACAAAAGGATAAGTTTTTGCAAGCCTTAAAGCAATCTTTTCAGCACCTTCGTTGTTAAAACCCATAGCATTTTGTATACTTTCTTGTTTTACAAGTCTAAATAGGCGTGGCTTTTCATTGCCTTCTTGAGGTTTTGGAGTAAAAGTTCCCACTTCTAAAAAGCCAAATCCTAAAGCACTCAAAGGTCTTATCATAGTGGCATTTTTATCAAAGCCTCCTGCTAAACCTACAGGATTATTAAAATCAAGTCCAAGTAAATTTTGCCTTAAACTCTCATCATCAACTATATATTTGCGTGCTAAAAAACTTAAAGCTCCTGGAAAACTAGCACTTAAAGCCCTTAAGCTATATTCAACCAAAGCATGTGCATGCTCAGGGTTTAACTTAAAAAGTAAAGGTTTTATCATTTCATAAGCCATTTTTTAATCCTTTTTGAAATTCTAACTAAAATTAACTAAAGCTAGGCTTTGTTTTTTCTTTGCTTTTAAATTTTTGATATAAAGAACAAGCTTGCAAAAGCTCTTCATCTTTACCTATTGCCAATACCTTACCCTTATCCAATACTACTATTTTATCCGCATTTTCTATAGTGCTTAAACGATGTGCAACCACTAAAATCAATCTATCTTGTTTTAAATTTTCTATAGTTTTAACTATTGCTTTTTCACTTTCATTATCCAAAGCTGAAGTTGCTTCATCAAAAATAAGCACATCAGGATTTTTATATAAAGCTCTAGCGATTGCTATTCTTTGTTTTTGCCCTCCACTTAAGTTCTTACCATGTTCTTTCACTTCAGCCCAAATCCCGCCCATTTCTTTAACAAATTCATAAGCATTGGCCAATTTTAAAGCTTGGATGACTTTTTCTTCTTCTAACTCTTCGCTATAAGCAATATTTGCAGCAAAACTATCATTAAAAAGATAAATATTTTGCGTTACAAGTCCTATTTTAGCATGTAAGCTTTCTATGGTAAAAGTGCTAATATCTTCTTGATTGAGTAAAATTTTACCTTTTTGCTTTTCATAAAAATACATCAAAAGATTAATAATAGAAGATTTACCACCCCCACTTGTCCCTACAAGAGCAAGCATTTGCCCTTTAACAAAATCAAAATTTACGCCTTTTAAAACACTTTTATGCGGGTTTTCATAAGCAAATTCAACATTTTCAAAGCTAATTTTTTCAATGTTTTTTAATTCTTTGCTTCCACCTTTAATTTGAGGTTCTAAATCCAATAAATAAAAAGTTCTTTCACTTGCCGCAACAGCACCTTGAAGTTTTCCATATAAAGACGAAAGACGCTTTAAAGGAGTATATATCGCAAAAAGTGCCGAAACAAAACTGATAAAACTTCCCACACTCATAGAACCATTGATAACCTCTCTACCCCCTACAATAATCACCACAGCAACCCCAACAGAGCCCATCATATCCATTAAAGGACTTGTAAGTGCATCAATACGTGCGGATTTTAGGTTTAATTTACATAAAGTATCATTATGCTTAGCAAATTTATCACTTTCTTTTTTTTCATTATCATTAGCTTTGATCAATTCAATATTTGAAAAAATTTCACCCAAATAAGAAAGTAAATCCGAATTTGTTTCTTGTATATTTCTTGCATATTTTTTAAGTTTTTTAGCAAACCATACCAAAGGAAAAATAGCTAAAGGCAAAATCACTAAAGCAAAAAAAGCCAAAGTAGGACTTTGATACAAGACTATCGCAAGCAGTCCTATAGCAGTTAAAAGCTCTCTAAAAAAATCAGGAATAATGTTTGATACTATGCTTTGAAGTGCATTAATATCATTAGTACAACGACTTACAAGCTCTCCGCTTCTATAGCGTTTAAAAAAATCCATATCCAAGCGTAAAACATTTTTCAAAACCCTAGCACGCAATACTCTTAACATATCTGTTCCTATAAAGGAAACATAAAAACTTTGTAAATAAGTTCCAAGATTTTTAAAAAAATACATCAATACTAGCAAAAAAGGCACTGTATAAAGTAAAGCTTCATTTTTTTCAACGAAAATATAATTTAAAATAGGCTCTAAAGCATAAAAACTTCCAGCAGTTCCTCCGCTTGCTAAAATCATACCGAAAATAGCTATAGCAAATTGTTTCCAATATCTTTTATAAAAGGGCTTAAAGCGTATTAAAACCTCTTTTAAATTCATCTCATTATGCATTTATTTTCTCCCAAATTGTTCCATTTGGAGTATCTAAAAGAGTGATTTTTTTACTATTTAATTGCTCTCTTATTGCATCAGCTGTGTTAAAATCTTTGTTTTTCTTAGCCTCAGTTCTTTCTAAAATTAACTTTTCAATCTCTTCTCGTTCTTCTTTGCTTACACCCCATTGAAAATATAAAGTTGTATCCATAAAACCAAAGCCAAAAATTTTAGCTAGCTCGCTTAAAGCTTCTTTGATATTTTGTTTTAAAATTTTATTTTTGCTTTCTTTATCCAACTCTAAATTTGCACTACTGATAAAATCATCCAAAAGAGCTAAGGCTTTAGAAATATTTAAATCATCATTTAAAATCTCTAAAATTTGCTTAGTAATTTCGCTTTTTATTTCAATATCATTTAAAACATCAAAATCAGAAATTTCACCTAAATCCAACCTTTTTTTAAGGCGATAAAATTTATCTAAACGTTTTTTAGCATTTTCTAAATCCGATAAAGAATAATTAAAATGAGATCTATAATGAGAACTCAAAAGATAAAATCTTAAAGCCTCGCCCATAAATTCTTTTAAAGCATCTTTTATAAAAAAACTATTATTTAAACTTTTACTCATTTTTTCGCCATCGATTTTTACAAAACCATTGTGAAGCCAAATATTTGCTAATTTTCTCTTACATCCACAACGACATTGCGCAGCTTCATTTTCATGATGAGGAAAAAGCAAATCTATCCCTCCAGCATGTATATCAAGAGTATTTTCAAAAATAGAATCAATCATAGCAACACATTCAGTATGCCAACCTGGACGCCCTTTGCCAAATTCACTTTCGTAAAAATTTTCATCAAATTTCCAAAGCGCAAAATCGCTTTCATTTCTTTTTTGCACTTCATTACTTAGACGAGAGATATTTTCTTCTAAATTGCGATTTAATAGGCTTAAATATTTTTCATCTTTACTTATATCAAAATAAATTCCATCTTCTAGAGTATAAACAAACCCATCCTTAGCAAGCTTTTTAATCAAATCAAGCATAGCTGTTATATAATGCGTTGCACGAGGTTTAAAATCAGGATCTAATACATTTAAAACCCTCATATCCTCTTCATAACTTTTGATATAAAATTCCGTAATTTCCTCTAAAGTTTGACCACTTTGAGCCATTTTTTTCAAAATCTTATCATCAATATCTGTATAATTTCTAGCAAATTTTACCCTATTGCCCTGAGCAAGTAAAACCCTACGCAAAAGATCAAAACAAACACTACTTCTTGCATGTCCTAAATGTGCATCATCATAAACCGTAGGTCCGCATAAGTAAATACTAATATCTTTTTTATCAAGTTTTATTTTCTCTTTTGTTACACTGTCTAATAATCTCATTAAAAAACTCCTTTAAAACTTGTAAAAATTCCTATAAAAAAACTTAAAATATAAGGTTTAATCAAAATAAGTAAGATTGTAAAAACAATCAAAGCAACTATAACCAATAAGCAAATTTTAATAGATATTAAAACAAAAAATTTCTTAAAACCAAATTCTTTGATATTAGCTCCAAGCAAATAAAAAGCACTAATAGAGCTTGAAAGTGCTACTGCAATAACCTTTAAACTTTCATCTTTAATCAAAAATATAAAAGCCATAGAACATAAAGCACTGATAATTAAAGATTTTACCGCGATCCAAGCTGCTGTTTTTTGTTTAAATTTTGCATAAAGCCACAAAGAAAAAAGCTTTTGCAAACCAAAAGGTAAAAGCCCTATAAGATAAGCAATCAAAACATAAGCCGTAATCACACTATCTTCATGGGTAAAATTTCCCCTTTCAAATAAAAGCTTTGAAATTTCCAAAGCAAACACAGAACCTACAATACTAGAAGCAATAAGCAAAATGCTTAAAAGCGCTAATGCTCTTTGCATAAATTTTAAAGCTAAATTTTCTTGACCACTTTTTAAATGTTTTAAAATTTTTGGAAAAGAAACTTGAGTTAAAGCGATAGCAAAAAGTGCAAGGGGGAGTTGGAATACACGATTTGCATAATAAAGATAAGAAATACTCCCGCTCATTAAAAAACTAGCTATGGTTGTATCAAGCAATGAGCTAAATTGAGTCGCAGAAGAACCTAAAACTCCATGAAAAAAATTGCCATAAAAACCTTGTAATTTCGCCTTGGCTTTTTTAAATTTTACACTTAAAGCCATAGCACGGATTACAGGATTGTTTTTTAAAACAAGCAAATGTAAAACAAGCTGTGCCACCCCACTTAAAACCGTTGCATAAGAAAAATAATAAAGTGTATTTTGCGGTGCATTTTTATCCACAAAAAAGGCAGCTATAACAATACTTAAATTAAATAATGCCGCAGAAAAAGAGGTAATGAAAAATTTTTGTCTATAATTTAAAATAGCTCCTAAAAAAGTAACTAAAAAAATAAAAAACAAATACCAAAAATTAATCGCCACCAAAGGAGCCGCTAAAGCTATAGTATCTGCGTTAAACCCAAAAGCAAAAAGCTTAGTAAAAAAAGAGGAAAAAAAACTTACCAAAAGACAAAATAAAAAAACTATAAGGCTAAATTGCATCATTACACTAACGCAAAAAGCTCCCTTTTTTTTCGCTTTTACAAAATTAGGCAAAAAACTTTGTCCAAAAGCCCCTTCTGCAAAAATTCTTCTAAAAAAAGCAGGCATTTTTAAAGCCACAAAAAAAATATCACTATAAAGCCCTGCTCCTAAAAAAAGCGCTATTAAAACATCTCTAGCAAGCCCTAAAATTCTTGAAAATAAAATTCCTAAAGCATTGATAATAAAATTTTTAAATACTAAACTCTTCATTAAATTTTTTCATAAATTTCAAAATATAAAGAGAACTATTTTAACTAAAATTGATTAAAAATTGACTATAATTACATTCTTAATTTTTTACAAGGGGAAAGTTTTGGCTTTGGATGAAAAAATTATTGCCTATACAGAAAATCCAGCTCGAGAGCTTTTAAGCGTAGCTTCACGAACAAACCTTAGCTTAAATGAGCTTGATTTTAGTTTATTGGCATTTTCTACACAATATCGTTTTGGAGATTTAGAATGGGAAAAAATCTCTGAAAAAGAATTAACTCTTTTTGATAAAGATGAAATTTTTTTAAAAAATGATCTTCAAATCAAGCAAGAATACAAAATAGAAATTTTCCATGGTATAAACCAAAGCAAAGCATCTCAAGCAGTCAAACTAGTTGCAAATAAAAATTTAACCAAAATAGTTGCTCAAATTGATTTTACAAATTTAGACTTTCATGAAAAACTAGCACTAGAACTTTTGCAAAATATTTATAAAAAGATGTTGAAACTTAAATTTTTAATAGGTATCCGCATTTTTGATTTTAAGAAAAATTTAATGTCTTTTTGCAACCAACATAAAAACACCCCTTTAAATAAAACTATACAAATTACCGTTGCACAAGGTATTGATCCTATAGAAAGTCAAGATGAATCCCTGATCTTGACTTATAAAGAAAAAACCAAAAACTACACTATCGATGAAAAACGCTCAGGTATTATTGTTGTTGATGAAAATGAAGTTGTTTTAAAACACGCCAAATTTAAACAAGGTAAAGAAGGAAAAGACTTAAATTTACACACCTTAAAAGTTTTAGCCGCAAATGAAAATAAAGTTAAATTTTCTTGTTCTTCGGCTTTTAAACAAGTAGAGCAAGATGGATACACAGAATATATAGCTTTAAAAAAAGGTTATGTAGTACAAGATGGTGAAAAATTTGATATTGCCAATGAACTAGATTTTAATGGGGTAGATTTTAAAAATATAGGGATTATAAGAGCTGGACTAGACAAAAATGTCAAAATCAATATAAAATTTCTTTCAGAAGTAAAAGATGCTGTAAATTCTGGTATTGGGATAGAATGTGAAGAATTAAATGTAGTCGGAAGCGTAGGAAGCAACACTCAACTTAATGCCACCAAAATGAAAATTGAAGGCACTACACACTCTAAAGCCAAAATTCAAGCCAAACAAGCCTATATAAAAACTCATAGAGGATTTGCAGAAGCCGAAATTTTAAATATAGATTTGCTCGAAGGTGGAACAATCAAAGCCAAAGAAGTGAGAATTAAAAAAAGCTTAGGTGGAAATATACAAGCTGATAAAATCTATATAGAAAATTTAGAAAGTAATAATTCTTGTGTGTTTTTTGAAAACACCACAATAGAACGCATTAACGGGGATAACAATAAATTTCATGCTAAAATTAAAACTCTTGATAAAAATTATGATGAAGAATTTGCGATTTTAGGAGAGCAAATTTCTAAGTTAAATCATAAAATAAATAAAATAAGACAATACATTTTATCAAGCAAAAATGGAATTTTAAGCATTGAAAAAAAGATAACAGAACTTAAAAATCAAGGTCAAAATGTTCCTGTACAATACGAAAAAGCCCTAAAAGATTTCTCTTTACAAAATCTTGAATTAAATAAACTACAAAATGAAGAAAAAGAACTTCTTGAACGCAAAAAATCTTTACAATTAGAATTAATCAATTTGCAAAAAATGCTTTTTGAAGCAACTTTTATAAATAAAAGCGGCAAATGGACTGATATGAATGAAATCAAATTTTCACTTCTAGAGCCTAAAGAAGATATTTTTTACTCTTCATTTGTTAATGAAAGTGCTAAATTTATAGGCATTAAAAAAGTCATACAAAACAACCAAGAAAGTATAGAAATACATAAAAAATTAGATTATGAAGAAAAGGATATAGCATGGTTGTCGGCATCGAAGGAATAGTCACAAAAAAAGAACCTACTTTTATCATTGTTAAATGTGCTAGTGGTTTAAGCTATGGGATATTTATTTCGCTTTTTTGTTCTGCTAAAATTCAAACTCAAGAAAAGCATGAGTTTTTTATCACTCAAATCATCAAAGAAGATTCTAATAAATTTTATGGCTTCTTGGATAAAGATGAACAAAAAATGTTTGAAATGCTTTTAAAAGTCAATGGAGTGGGTGCAAATACTGCTATGGCGGTATGCTCTAGTCTTGATGTAAATTCTTTTTACAAAGCGTTAAGTTTGGGCGATGAAAGCGTGCTTAAAAAAGTACCTGGTATAGGTCCAAAAAGTGCAAAACGCATTATAGTAGAACTTTCTGACACAAAAACCAAACTTGAAAATGTAAGCGATGATAAAAGCGAAGCCTTAGCCGCACTTCTTACTCTAGGCTTTAAACAAGAAAAAATCATAAGTGTTTTAGCAAGTGCTCAAGCAACAAACACAAGCGAACTCATCAAAGAAGCTCTTAAAAAACTAGGATAAAGGAATAAAATGAAATTTGCAATACTTTTTGGCGGAAATTCTTATGAACACGAGATCAGTATAGTAAGTGCTGTAGTACTTAAAAAAGTTATCAATCAAAATTTAGAATTTGTTTTTTGCGATGAAGAAAGAAGATTTTATCACATTCCAAGCGAAAAAATGAATTCTAAAACTTTTAGCGCCAAAGCTTATAAAAATGAAAAAGAACTCTTCATCAAACAAGGAGGTTTTTTTAGCAAAGGCTTTTTAAAAGAAAATAAACTAGAGTGCGAATGCGTGATCAATCTTATCCATGGTAGAGATGGAGAAGATGGAAAAATTGCGGCTTTATTTGAGTTTTATTCTATTAAATTTATAGGACCTAGGCTTGAAGCTAGCGCATTATCTTTTAATAAAGAACTTACCAAACTTTATGCCAAAAGCGTTGGAGTAAAAACACTTGATTATACCATGCTAAGAAAAAACCAAAACTCTAAAGAAAAGCTTAGTTTTCCTTGCATTATCAAACCTGCAAGACTTGGAAGTAGTATAGGTATTAGTATAGTAAAAGATGAAAAAGATTTAGAATACGCCAAAGATGTAGGTTTTGAATTTGATAATGATCTTGTAGTAGAAGAATTTAAAAACAATATCAAAGAATACAATCTTGCAGGATGTATGATCAATGATGAGTTTGTTTTTTCCATCATAGAAGAGCCAAAGAAAAAAGAATTTTTAGACTTTGAACAAAAATATCTTAGCTTTTCAGGACACAATGAGCTTATAGAAGCGGATTTAAGCGAAGAATTAAAAGAAAAACTCAAAGACAGTTTTAAAAAGATCTACAATCCTTTGTTTAAAGGTGCTTTAATACGCTGCGATTTTTTTATACTGGATAATGAAGTATATTTAAATGAAATCAACCCAAATCCTGGTTCTTTGGCTAATTATCTTTTTAAAGATTTTAATACCACTTTAAACGCTTTAGCTGATCAAATTTCACTTGAAAAAATGATAAAAATCAATTACAACTTCCTTCACTCCATCAACGGACAAAAAGGAAAATTATAAGCTTTTAAGTCAAAATACGCTAAATTATACATAAAATTTAGCGTATTTTAGGAAGAAAAATGCTCTCTTTTAAACAAGATGAAATTTACACTGCCACCGAAGTGGTAAGAAATTTTAGCCCCATTATGGAAAAACTCAAAAAAAGCGAAAGTGGAAAAATAGTTATTTTAAAAAATAACAAATTTGAAGCTGTAATGCTTAGTATGAAAGAATTTGAACGCTTACAAAACGCCATGCAACTTTTAGAAAATATCTACAAAAATCAAAAGGCTTAAAATGGCTCAAACACAACTTTCTTATAAAAACAAAACTTATCAAATTTCTTATGAAATTTTAGGCGATCTTGCCTTACCGCAAATACTTATCTTGCACGGCTGGGGAGCCAATAAAGAACTTATGAAGCAAAGTTTTTGTCCTTTTTTGAAAGATTTTTGTCAAATTTATATGGATTTGGCGGGTTTTGGAAATTCAAGCGTGGAAGAAATTTTAAACACTCAAGATTATGCCAATATCACAGAACTTTTTTTAAAGCAAAAAAAACTCGATGTCTGTTTTTTCATGGGGCATTCTTTTGGTGGAAAAGTAAGCACCCTACTCGCAAAAGAAAAAGACACTCTAATCTTACTTTCAAGTGCAGGAATTTTGGCTAAAAAATCCCTAAAAGTACGTTTTAAAATCCGTATTTTTAAAATTTTAAAACTCTTTGGTTTTGGAAAATTTTATCGCTATTTTGCTAGTAAAGATGGAGCAAATCTTAGTCCTATAATGTATGAAACCTTTAAAAGGGTTGTTGATGAGGATTTTAGTGAAATTTTTGCCAAGCAAAAGGCTAAAAGCTTGGTTTTTTGGGGGAAAAGCGATGAAGCTACGCCTTTATATTGTGGCGAGAAAATGCATCAATTTTTAAAAAATAGCACTTTTTATCCTTTAGAGGGAGATCATTTTTTCTTTTTAAAACATTCTGCTTTCATAGCTCAAAAAATTAAGGAAATTTAAATGCTTATCAATACTCTTTATTTTATTAATTCTTTATTTTTTAATTTTTGTATAGCTTTTTATCTTATGAGTGCTTTACAATGGTATTCTTATAAATTTAAACGCGTGTTTTTTCATTATCATAAACCTTTGTGGCATTTGTATTTTTTATTTATTCCTTATTTTTTATTCTTAGCTTTTCCTTTATACTCTTTGGCATATTTTGCATTGATCCATACTCCAATTTTGTATTTTTGGAACAAAGGTATAGATAAAAAGCTTGTTTTTACAAGCAAGGTTAAATGGTTTTTTGTTTTTGTTTTTGTTTATAATGCTATTTTTGCTATCCTTGCTTTGCGTTTTTCTTTTCTTTTTAATCTTTTTAGCCTTCCTTTTGCTTTATTGAGTCTTAAAATTTATGAGTTTTTTACAAATTTATATTATAAAAAACAAGCCAAAGCCAAACTAAGAGCCAATGAAAATTTAAAAATCATACTCATTACCGCAAGTTTTGGAAAAACAAGTATTAAAAATTTTCTATACGAACTTTTAAAAGATGACTTTAAAAGCTACAAAACACCACGCTCTGTCAATACCTTGCTAGGTATAGTTGCTGATATCAATACCAATTTAAGCCAAGATACTCAAATTTACATAGCTGAAGCAGGTGCTAGACTTAAAGGCGATATTGATGAAATCACTCGTTTTTTACAACCTCACATCAGCATAGTAGGAGAGATAGGCAATGCACATTTAGAGTATTTTAAAAGTGTTGAAAATATCCGCTCAACCAAACTTGAAGCCTTAAATTCCAAAAGATTAAAAAAGGCTTTTTTACACTCTAGCACCCAAAAAGAAGAAGATAAACTCATCAGCCTTTATGATGATAAATTAAGTCTTATTCATTCAAGTCTTGAAGGTTTAGAATTTAAAGTCGATATAGAAAATAAATCCTATGATTTCAAAAGTCAAATTTTAGGGGATTTTAGCGCGCAAAATCTTTGTGTTTGTATACTTTGTGCTCATTATCTTGGTATAAAACTAGAAAAAATTCAAAAGCAAGTTTTAAATATAAACTCCGTAGAACATCGCTTGCAAGTGCTTTCAAGAGAGCCTAAATTTATCATAGATGATGGTTTTAATGGAAATTTTAAAGGTATGAGCACAAGCTATGAACTTTGTAAAAGCTATAAAGGACGCAAAGTTTTAGTAAGTCCTGGTATAGTGGAAGTAAGCGAAGAAGAAAATATAAAACTTGCTAAAATCATTAATGAGTGTTTTGATCTTGCTATCATTAGCGCACAAATCAATGCTGAAATTTTCAAAAAAGAGTTAAAAATAAAAACCATTATACTTAAAGAAAAAAGCCAGCTAGTTCAAACTCTAGCTAAAGAAACAAAAAACGGAGATTTGATACTCTTTTCAAACGATGCACCTAGCTTTATGTGATTCGCATAAGTATTTGCAAATATCATCATTTTTAATTTGACTTCGTGCAAATACTTCTTTAAACCCTAGTCTGCCCTAAAAGATTATTAAGTCTATCCATTATAGAATTAACATAAGAATCTATACTTTGGCTACTTGCTTTCCAGCCATTAGCTTTTGCTTGATTAAACTGATTATCAAACCAAGCTCCACTATAACCTATGCTTGTATTTTGCCAAGCAACTCCTTTATCCATTGCATATATATCTGCATCAAGCTAGCCATCTTGTGCATAACCTTTTAATAAACTTGCAAAATCAACTTTACCTGTCATAATGTCATCGAAATCTACATTAGAGTATTTTGGAATACTTTGTTTGGCAACATTAAGATTATAATTCATTGCTTGCGGTGCAATAGTTGTATTTTTTCCTGCAACCATATAACCACCTTCTGATTTTAAAAAGCTCATAAAAAAAGCTTCTTTAGAATAACTTCCATCTTCATTTTGTGGATAAACTGACATATCAGGATTAAATCCACCTTCCATTAAAGCTCCTTGTGATAAACTTTGAGTTGATATATTTAATTTTTGCGGATAAAAATCAATACCCATCATTCCCATTTGTATTGCTTGAGCTTCATGAAATTCATCATCTGTTTTAAAAACATTAGTTACTTTTGTGTTAGAATGATTAACTAGTCCTAATGCATTATAAGGATTGGATTGATCTGAAAAATCTAAACCTTTATAGCCAACAGAAATATAACCCTTAGGCATAGAATTTATATCTGCTTCAGTGAAACTTGTTTTATTGGTATCATTAAAAGTATGATTAACAATTTGATTAAATTGATTATAGTATTGTTTTATGGTATCAGCCATATCGATATTGGTAAAATAGCGAGAAATTCCTAGCTGTTCTTTTATGTCTTGATATTGTGCTTCATTAAAGTTATATATCTCATCTAAAGTAGATTTATGTATCTTAAAATCTTCAGGAAGTCCTGCGGCTTTGTTAAAATCTTCTCCCATATAACCATTAGCTAAAGATACAATATTGCTTGTATCTGCTTGTTTATATTTTAGAGTATAAATAGAGTTTTTAAATTCACTTGATATATCATAATTAGGAGAACTTGTCTTGCT